>CAMDOQ010000033.1 GCA_945903685.1 Rhizobium sp. Q54 | reverse complement strand
CAGCGGACGGCCGGACCGGCCGCGGGGGAGGACTGCATGAATAACCGATTGCTGAGATTCGCCGCCGTCGCGATCGCCGCGAGCGCGATCGCAGGCGCCGCCGATGCGGCCGAGGAGAAAGTCCTCAACGTCTATAACTGGTCGGACTACATCGCCGACGACACCTTGAAGCGGTTCACCGACCAGACCGGCATCAAGGTCAACTACGACGTTTACGACTCGAACGAAATCCTCGAGGCCAAGCTCACCGCCAAGAAGTCGGGCTACGACGTCGTGTTCCCGTCAGCGACGCCCTATCTGCAGCGCGCGATCCAAGCCGGCTTGGTGCGCAAGCTCGACCGCACCAAAATCCCGAACTACGCCAAGGTCGATCCGAAGGCGCTCGCCCAGATCAAGGTCGCCGACCCCGACAACGCCTACGCCATCCCCTACATGATGGCTGGCACCGGCGTCGGTTATAACGTCGAGAAATTGAAGCAGCTCCTGCCCGACGCGCCGATCGGCAGTCTGGCCCTCCTGTTCGACCCGAAGGTGTTGTTCAAGATCAAGGGCTGCGGCGTCACCCTGCTCGATGCCGCCGAAGAAGTGTTCGCGGCTGCGCTCGCCTACAGCGGCAAGAACCCGACCTCGACCGCGCGCGACGATTTGAAACTCGCGGTCGATGTCGTCACCAAGGCGCGCCTCAACTACCGCTACGTCCACTCCTCGGCTTACATCAACGACCTCGCCAACGGCGCGACCTGCGTCGCCATGGGCTACGCCGGCGATCTCGTCCAGGCGCGCGACCGCGCCCGCGAGGCCAAGAACAAGGTCGAGATCGGGATTTTCCTGCCCAAGGAGGGCGCGGCCTTCAACATCGACGTGATGGCGATCCCGGCCGATGCGCCGCACCCCGAGAACGCGCACCTCTTCATCGACTTCCTGCTGACGCCTGCGATCATCGGCGCAATCTCGAACAAGGTCGGTTACGCCAACGCCGTGCCCGAAGCGCGCGCCCACATGGACAAGGCGATCCTCGCCGACCCGGTCATCTACCCGCCGGCCGAGGTCAAACTCTACCCGATCGAATTGGTGCCGGCGGAATTCGAGCGCGAGCGCAACCGCGAGTGGTCGAAGGTCAAGGCCAAGCGCAAGTAGCCGCCGTGCGCCGCGTCGGTCCGGCCGCGCAATGATCGCGATCGAGGGGCTGTCCAAGCGCTACGGTGCCGTCCGCGCGGTCGCGGACGTATCGCTCGCGATCGCGGCCGGCGAGTTCTTCGCGTTGCTCGGCGCCTCAGGGTGCGGCAAGACGACGCTGTTGCGACTGATCGCCGGGCTCGATCGGCCCGACACCGGCCGCGTCGCGATCGATGGCGTCGACATGACCGAGGCCCCGCCCTACGAGCGGCCGGTCAACACGGTGTTCCAGAGCTATGCGCTGTTCCCGCACATGTCGGTCCGCGCCAATGTCGCGTTCGGGCTCAAACAGGAGGGGATCGAGCGCGCGGCGATCGCCGTCCGCGTCGCCGAAGCGCTTCGGATCGTCCATCTCGAGGGCTTCGATCGCCGCAAACCCCACGAGCTGTCGGGCGGGCAGAAGCAGCGGGTCGCCCTCGCCCGCGCGCTGGTCAAGCGGCCGAAAGTGGTGCTTCTCGACGAGCCGATGGCGGCGCTCGACAAGAAGCTTCGCGAAAAAACTCGGTTCGAATTGAAGTCGATCCAGCACGAGGTCGGCTTGACCTTCATCATGGTGACCCACGATCAAGAAGAAGCGATGGCGCTTTCGGACCGGATCGCGGTGATGGACGCCGGGCGGATCGTTCAGGTCGGTTCGCCGCGCGACATCTACGACCGGCCCGCCAACGCGTTCATCGCCGACTTCATCGGCAATGCCAACTTCTTCGACGCGATCGTGAGCGCGACGGCGAACGGCTTGCTCACGCTCGCCGCGCCTGAAGTCGAGCGCGTCTTGACGGCGCCGGCCGGCACCTTCCGCGTCGGCGAACAGGTGCGGCTCATGGTCCGGCCGGAGCATCTCGCGCTCGGCGCCGAGCGCCCCAACGGCAACGCGCTTCGCGTCCGGATCGAGGCGATCGCGTTTTTAGGCGACGCTTCGGCGGTCGAAGTCCGGACCGCGGCCGGCCGACCGCTCAGCGTCCGCACCGCGCGCCGGGATCTTCCGCCGGCTGGAAGCGAGACCTGGGTGTCGTGGCCGGCCGAGGCGGGAATCGTGCTCAAGTCATGATCCCAACCGCGACCGCGACCGCTCTCCGCCGCGCGTTGGTCGTCGGCCCGCCCTACCTCTGGCTGCTCGCGTTTTTTGTGGCGCCGTTCGCGATCGTGATCGCGATCAGCCTGACCGATCCGGCGGTGCGAGCGCCACCTTATACGGCCCTATTCGCCGCCGACGGCGCCTTCCAGGGCGATCTCGACAACTACGCGACCGTGTTGGGCGATTCCTACTACGCCGCCGCGCTCCTCGATTCGCTCCGCGTCGCCGCCATCGCTACGCTCTTCTGCCTGCTGCTCGGCTACCCGATGGCCTATGCGATCGCGCACGCCGCGCCGGCCGCCAAGCTCGCCCTCCTGCTCGCCGTCATGCTGCCGTTCTGGACCTCGTTTCTGATCCGCGTCTACGCCTGGATCGGACTCTTGAACAGCAACGGTCACATCAACGAGTGGCTGATTGCGATTGGCGTGATCGAAGAACCGCTCGCGCTGCTTTACACCGATTTCGCCGTCTATCTCGGCATCGTCTACGCCTATCTGCCGTTCATGGTGCTGCCGATCTACGCGGTGCTCGAACGGCTCGACCGCGCGCTGCTCGATGCCGCCGCCGACCTGGGCGCCAGGCCCTGGCAGGCGTTCGTGCGGGTGACGCTGCCGCTTTCGTTTCCCGGCATTGCCGCCGGCTGCCTGCTGGTCTTCGTTCCGGCGATCGGCGAGTTCGTGATCCCCGAGCTCCTGGGCGGGTCGGATTTCGTCATGCTTGGGCGCGTCTTGTGGACGGAGGCGTTTTCGAACCGCGACTGGCCGATGGCGGCGGCGGTGGCCGTGGCGCTGCTCGTGCTGGTCGTCGCGCCGGTAGTTTGGCTCGACCGTAAGATCGCGCCGAGATTAGTGGCTCGCGCGTGATCCACCCACCCGCCTGCCCATGACCCGCGCCCGCGTCTCGCTGCCGATAACGGCCCTGGTGTTCGGCTACGCCTTCCTCTACGCGCCGATCGCCGTGCTGGTGATGTTCTCCTTCAACGAGTCGCGGGCGGTCGCGGTATGGGGCGGGTTTTCGTGGCGCTGGTATGGCGCGCTTCTCGACAACGCCCCGCTCCTCGGTGCCGCTTGGCTCTCGCTCAAGATCGCGGCCGCGAGCGCGACCGCGGCGGTCGCACTCGGCACCCTCGCCGCCTACGCAATCGTTCGCTACCGCCGCTTTCCCGGGCGCGGCTTGTTCGCCGGGCTCGTGCTGGCGCCGTTGGTGATGCCCGAAGTGATCGTCGGGCTCGCGCTGCTCCTCCTGTTCGTCTGGCTCGAGACCTGGCTCGGCTGGCCCGCCGGCCGCAGCGCGCTCACGATCGGAATCGCCCACACTACGCTCGCGATCGCCTACGCCGCCGCGGTCGTCCGCGCCCGCCTGGTCCAACTCGATCCCGATCTCGCCGCCGCCGCCGCCGACTTGGGCGCACGACCGCTCGCGGTATTCCGATCGATCACGCTCCCCCTGCTCGCGCCGGCGCTGGCGGCGGCGTGGCTCTTGGCTTTCACGCTTTCGCTCGACGATCTGGTGATCGCGAGCTTCGTCTCCGGGCCGGGTTCGTCGACCCTGCCGCTGGTCGTTTTCTCGAGCGTCCGCCTCGGCGTGAGCCCCCAGATCAACGCCCTCGCCACCCTGTTCCTGGTCGCGGTCGGATCGGCCATCGCGCTGGCCGGCGTCTTGATCTACCGGCGCGAGCGGCGGCGGGTGCTACCGGCCGATTGAGGCCGAGATATTTTAGATATAAAATAATTCTCCATGTGGCGCCCCGCGCAACGGATTCGCTGGAAGCCCGACCCTGGTGCGTGGCCGAGCGCGGCCGAGGCCGCAGGGTCACGTCTGTTCAGCCCGGTCGCGGTCGGCCCGCTCACGCTGCCGGCGCGGACCTGGGTCCCGGCGATGGTGCCGTGGCGCGCGACTGACGCGGGCGAAGTCACTCCCGCCGTACTCGCCTGGTACGCGCGCTTCGCCCAAGGCCGGCCCGGCGGCATAGTGGTCGAGGCGACCGGGATCCGCGACATCGCGTCCGGGCCGCTCTTGCGGATCGGGAATGACCGCTTCGTGCCCGGCTTGGCCCAGCTCGTCGAGACGGTCCGGCGCGCGAGCGGCGGTACGACCAAGCTCTTCATCCAGATCATCGATTTTCTCAGCATCCGGCGGCGGCCGGCGCGCGACCGTTACTTGCGCGAGTTCCTGCGGCTCACGCCCGCGCATCGCGATCGCCTCAGAGCCACGGGTTCGAGCGATGGCGACATCCGCGAGCGGCTGGTCGCGAAAACCGACGAGGAACTGGCCGGGATCCTGAGCCCGCGCGAGTACGAAGCGTTGCGCATGGGCTACCGCGAACGGGTGACCGACACCGACCTCGCCCACATCCGCGACCTGCCCAAGGTCCTCCCCGACCTCTTCGCCGCCGCCGCTAAACGGGCCAAGGCCGCCGGTTTCGACGGCGTCGAACTTCATTATGCGCACGCCTACACCATGGCCTCGTTCCTTTCGGCCTTGAACGATCGTACCGACGGCTATGGCGGCGCGCGCGAGAACCGGGTCCGGCTTCCGCTCGAAGCCTATGCCGCGGTCCGCGCCGCGGTCGGGCGCGACTTCGCAGTCGGCTGCCGGTTCCTCGCCGAGGACTGCATCGCCGGCGGTAGCACGGTCGCCGACGCCGCCTATTTCGGCGCCGGATTCGCCAAGGCCGGGATGGATTTCCTCTCGCTCTCGCGCGGCGGCAAATTCGAAGACGCCAAGCAGCCCAAGGTCGGCGAGGCCGCTTATCCCTACACCGGCCCCTCCGGCTACGAGTGCATGCCGCAGTACATCTCCGACGAGCGCGGGCCGTTCGGTCGCAACGTCGAACCGACCGCCGCCATCCGCCGCGCCGTGCGCGCCGCCGGCCGCGCGACCCCGATCGTGGTGACCGGCGGCATCCACGGCTTCCACCAAGCCGAAGCGCTGCTCGCCGCCGACCACGCCGACCTCGTCGGCTTCGCGCGGCAAAGCCTGGCCGACCCCGACTGGTTCGAGAAGGTGCGCTTGGGCCGCGGCGCCGAGGTGCGGGTGTGCGAGTACACCAATTACTGCGAGGCGCTCGACCAAAACCACGAGGTCGTCACCTGCAAGCTCTGGGATCGCAAAGACCTGGACGAGCCGGGCATCCTGAAGACCCCCGATGGCAAGCGCCGTATGACCGCGCCCGCCTGGAAGTCGCGCTAGTACCAGCTATCGCGGAAACGTGAGTCGGACGGCCGCGCAGCGTTAAGCCCTCATGGTGAGCGTGTCGAACCATGAGGGCCTTCGTCCTTCGACGGGCTCAGGACAAGGGTCCTTGGACGGGCTCAGGACGAGGGCTTCTTCGAACTCACGCTGTGTCATCAATCGGTGATTCCGAGTACTAGATCGATCCGTTTTCGACTGACCTAGATTAAGGCCCGGTGCGGTCGCGCGGCGTAGGAATAGTCAACCTCGCCAACCGAAGGAGGCCGCCCGTGTCGAAGAAGATTCTCGTCGCCTATGATGGGTCGCGCGGTTCGGAAAAGACCATCGACGTCGCTGCCTCGCTCGCCGGCGGCAACGGTTCGGAGGTGTGGCTGCTCTGCGCCTACTCCTACGAAAACGTTCCGCCGGCATTCCGGAACTTTGCCGAGGCCGAGGGCGTCAACGATCCGGCCGAGCATCTCTACTACCGCTATCTGGTCGATCACGTGATGACGCCGGCGCGCGAGCGCTTGAAGAAAGCCGGCGTCGCCAAGGTCGAAGTCGCGCTCGAGCAAGGCAATGCCGCCGAGGTCATCGTCGATTTCGCCAAGGAGAAAGTGGTCGACACCATCGTGATCGGCAGTCGGGGGCTCAGCGACCTCGAAGGCTTGGTGTTCGGCAGCGTCTCGCACAAGGTCAATCACAACGCGCCTTGTACCTGCGTGACGGTGCGCTGATCCGAACCGGACCGTGGTTCGACGCCGGGCTTGCGATCGCACCGGACGCGTAGGATGCTCGGGCCGCTTCCCACAAGCCCCGAGGTTCTCCGCGCGTGGCCCGCCCGCTCGTTCTCGTCACCTACGATGCCGACCCGGCGACGCGCGCGGTCTTCAAGGCCACGCTCGGTGCAATCGCCGACCTCGCCTATTTGACCGATGCCGCTCAGATTAACCGCGGCACCCTGCTCGAGCGCGCCGAGGCAGTCGTCACCTGGAGCCCGGCCCGCGACCTTCGGCGCGAGGAATTTCGCCGACTGACGCGGACCCGGTTCGTGCAGCTCTTGACGGTCGGGGTCGACCACGTCCCGTTCGACTGGCTGCCGGCCGGCGCGATCGTCGCCAAGAACGCCGGCGCATTCAGCACCGCGATCGCCGAACACACGGTGGCGATGGCGCTCGCCGCCGCCAAACGCCTGATCCCGCAGCACGCCAAACTGGTCGCCGGCGAATTCGATATGATGAGCCGCAACCGCGTCCTCGCCGGCGGTACGTGCGCCCTGATCGGCTACGGCAGTCTCGGCCGGTCCGTCGCCCGGCTGATGCGCGGGCTTGGGCTCGAGATCGCCGCGATCAACCGCTCCGGCACGACCGCCGATCCGGTCGCGTTCGCCGGCACGCTCGCCGACCTCGAGCCGGCGCTCGCGCGCGCCGACGTCGTCGTCGTGGCGCTACCGCTGACGCCGGCGACACAAGGGCTGATTGGGGCGCGCGAGCTCGGCTGGATGAAGGACGATGCCATCCTGGTCAACATCGCCCGCGCCCACATCGTCGACGAAGATGCGCTCTACGCGCGCCTGGTTCGCACGCCGACGTTTCAGGCTTGCCTCGATGTATGGTGGGTCGAGCCCTACCGCGACGGCGTGTTCCGCATGAAGCACCCGTTCCTCGAGCTCGGGAACGTGCTGGGTTCGCCGCACAATTCCTCGGTCGTGGTCGGCGGCCTCGAAGAAGCGGTCCAGCTCGGTGCCGACAACGTGCGCCGCTTCCTCGCGACCGGCGCTTACGACTATCTCGTTCCCGACGATGAGCGTATGCCGCTCGCGGTCTAGGAGAACCTCCCTCGCCCTTCCATGCAGGGCGAGCGGGGCGAGCAGACTCAGCGCGACATCAGAACCGGGATCTCGGCGTTTTCGAGCACGTGCTGGGTGGCACCGCCCAGCACCAATTCGCGCCAGCGCGAGTGGCTATAGGCACCCATCACCAGGAGATCGGCGCCGGCCGCGCGTGCCTCGGCGAGAATCGCGGGCCCGGCATCGCGATCGGCGCCGCGGTCGACGTTCAGCTCGGCTTTGATCCGGTGCCGGGCCAGAAACGCACCGAGGTCCGCGCTCGACCGGTCGCCGCTTTCCGGATGCACGGTGAGCGCCACGACCGCATCGGCGCGTTCGAGCAGGGCCATCGCATCCTTGACCGCGCGCATCGCCTCGGCGGTCGCCTTCCAAGCGATCGCGACGCGGCGACCGATGTCGCCCTCGACGTTCTTGCGCGGCATCACTAGGGTCGGGCCGCCGCCGTGGAGCGGCAAATAACTCGGTGCGTACGCGTTGACGACGTCTTCGAAGGTGGTCGAAGCGGTATGGCCGACCACGGTCAGGTCGGCATAACGGGCGTGGGCAGCGAGCGTCTCGATGACGTCGCCCTCGGCATAGTCCCACGCGCCGGCAAATTTCTCGCGCGCCTGAACCGACTTGAACAGTTTTTCGACCGCGGCCGCCCGCGCGCGCGCCGATTCGCGCAGCGCCTCGGTAAACGCCGCTGACGCGGCCCGACCGAGCGCCAGGTTGGCGCGACTATCGCGAACGTAGAGCCCGCTCACATAGGCGCCGTGACGGGCTGCGAGCCGCGCTGCGGCACTCAAGCGCGCTTCGCACTGCGGGTCGTCATCGAGATGGACAAGAACGGTCGAAAGACTCATGCGGGACTACCTAACGCTGAACGGGCGGGACAACGTCGATCATCGACGACGGCCCGGCTTTGATCAAGATCAACCGCGCCGCGTGCGGCTACGCCACCGCGTTCCGAAGCAAATAGATGGCGATATCGGCTGGCTTGATCTTGACGTCGCGAAGTTGGCCGCCGTCGATCGTCTGCTGGACATAGATCGACTTCTCGACGTTCTCGATCCTGACCCGGAACAGGCCACGCGCGCCGCGGATCTTGGGATAGTACGTGGGATCGATCTCTTTTTCCCGGCGCGCGATCTTCTCGACGGCCGCAGCTTCGTCGGCGGCTTCGACCTTTTCCTTCTTCAAGGCCTTCCAGTCGGTCTGACCGGCGAAACCTTCGGCGTTGTACGCCGCTACCACCTCTTCGGCCTTGCCGGCGGCGACGCCGATCTTGAAGACGTGCTTGGAGAGGCCGACTTCGCCGGCCCATTCGGCGAGCGCTTTGCTATAGGCGACGAAAACAACCGGCATGGCGCCTCCCCGCGGTCACCATACACGAACGCGCCAGCCCAATCGATTGGCGTTAAACGAAAGCGGCGTGGTCGGGATCGAGCGACAGATAGTCGTCGAGGGCACGATTCTTGGCATCGGCTACGCAGTGATGCCGGCAGTCGCGGGCCGGGTCGAGCCGCTTCAGCCGGTCGCGGTTCTCGGCCGAGAACCAGAACTCGCGGAAGCGGCGGTCCTTGAGCGACCCCAGGGCGCCGGGGGCGGTGTAGGCCTTGTCCTGGCAGGTATACACCGTCCCGTCGGCGCCGATCACGGTCAGGAACTGCAGGAACGCGCAGCGGCGATACGGCTTGGCGAAGTCGGCGGCATCGGTGTGGTAGTGGTCGACGATCGCGATCGCCGAGGCTCAGGCCGTCCTTGCGATAGGCGCAAAACCAGCAGCTATGGTTGCAGACGTTGGTGGGCTTGATGCGGACTTGGACCGGCGCCGCGAGCTCGCCGGTGCGAAGCGCCGCAAGCCGGTCGGGGTAACGCCACATCTTGGCGGCGCTATAGAGCGTTCCAGCCATCCTCGAGCCTCGCCCGGGTATGGTTGACAATCGGTAAACGCGCGACGCCGGCATGGCCCGACCGGGACCAGCCGTGCTACACCGCGCGCCATGCTGCGGATCGCCAACCTCACCTATCGGATCGGGGCCCGCGTCCTCTTGGACGAGGTCGACGCCACCATCGGCGCCGGCGAGCGGGTCGGGCTGGTCGGTCTCAACGGCACCGGCAAGTCGACGCTGCTGCGCCTGATCGCCAGCGAGATCGAGGCCGATGGCGGCGCGATCGAGATCCCGGCGCGGTGGCGGATCGGCATCACCCGGCAGGAAGCGCCGCACGGCGCCGGCACCCTGGTCGACTACGTGCTCGCCGCCGACCGCGAACTCACGCGCCTCAACGCCGAAGCCGAGAGCGCGACCGATCCTGAGCGCATCGGCGCGATCCACGCCCGGCTCGCCGACAAGGACGCCTACAGCGCACCGGCGCGCGCGGCCCGGATCCTGGCCGGCCTCGGCTTCGATGCCGCCGCCCAGGCGCAGGAACTGGCGGCGTTCTCGGGCGGATGGCGCATGCGCGTCGCGTTGGCGGCGCTCCTCTTCACCGAGCCCGAGCTCCTCCTGCTCGATGAGCCCACCAACCACCTCGACCTCGAAGCCAGCCTGTGGCTCGAGGGGTATCTCAAGCGCTATCCGGGCACGATCGTAATCGTGAGCCACGACCGCAACCTCCTGAACCGCGCGGTCGATTCGATCCTCCACCTCGAACGCCTGAAACTCACGCTTTACCGCGGCGGCTACGACCGCTTCGAGGAAACCCGGCGCATGCGGCTCGAACTCGACGAGAAGCGTCGCCACAAGCAGGAAGCGCAGCGCGCCCACATCCAGGCGTTCGTCGATCGATTCCGCTACACGGCGTCGAAGGCGCGTCAGGCGCAGTCGCGGCTCAAGATGTTGGAACGGCTGCAGCCGCTTCCGGACATCGCCGAGGATGCCGCCGGCGTCGTGTTCGACTTCCCCGAGCCCGAAACCATCGCGCCGCCGCTCTACAGCCTGGACAATGTCAGCGTCGGTTACGATGGCAAGCCGGTGCTCGCCCAGCTCTCGCTCCGGCTCGACGCCGACGATCGCATCGCGCTCCTCGGCGCGAACGGCAACGGCAAGTCGACCTTCGCCAAACTCCTGGCCGGACGGCTGGCGCCGCAAGGCGGCCAAGTCGTCCGTTCCGACAAGCTGCGCGTCGGTTACTTCGCCCAGCATCAGTTCGAAGAGCTCGATCTCGCCGCCACGCCGATCGTCGCGATGGCGCGCAAGCGCCCGCGCGACCCGGTCGAGCGCCTCCGCGCCCATCTCGGCCGCTTCGGCCTGAGCCAGGGGCGCGCCGCGACCGCGACCGCCGATCTCTCCGGCGGCGAGAAGGCGCGGCTCGTGTTCGCGCTCATGACCTGCGACCGCCCGCACATCCTGTTGCTGGACGAGCCCACCAACCATCTCGATCTCGCTTCGCGCGATTCCTTGATCCAGGCGTTGAACGCATTCCAGGGCGCGGTCGTCCTGGTCAGTCACGATCCGCACGTGATCGAACTCACCGCCGATCGGCTGTGGCTGGTCAAGGACGGGCGGGTCACGCCCTATGATGGCGATCTCGAAGACTACCGCGCGAGCATGAGCGGTACGAACGACGGCGGCGGCAGGGCGAAAGAGTCCGCGCGCTCGACCGGCGATCGCCGCGAACTCCGGCGTCAGGCGGCGGCACGGCGCGAGGCGTTGGCGCCGTTGAAACGCAGGGTCGCGGATGCCGAGCGCGCGGTCGAGCGGTTGGCGGCCGAATGCGCGCGGATCGAGGCTGCGCTCGCGGCCCCCGACACCTACGACGATCCGACCCGGGCCCCGGCGCTGCAACGCGAGATCGGGCAGATTCGCAAGGACCTCTCGCGCGCCGAGGAAGGCTGGCTCGCGCTCCAAGCCGAATTCGAAAGCCTGAGTGCCGAAGCATCGTGACGTCATCGTTTGCCTAACCCGACCGAAGAGGCTGACCGCCATGCGCCTGTCCGCTATTGCCGCCGCCTTCGTCCTCGGTGTCGCCGGCGCGATGAACGCGATACCGGCCGGCGCGAGCGAGACCTTGTTCGCGGCGGCCGAGCGCGGCGATGTCGCCGGGCTGCGCCAGGCGCTTGCCGCCGGCGCCAAGCTCGAAGCAACCGACAACCACGGCCGCAGCGCGCTCCTGATCGCGGCCTACGGTAATCGGCTCGAGGCAGTCCGTTTCCTGGTCGAAGCCGGCGCCGACATCCGCCGCACCGACGGTCTCAAGGACGACCTCTTGAGCGTCGCCGCCGTCAGCGGCCAGATCGAGATCGTGCGCCTCGCGATCGCGCGCGGCGCGTCGTTGACGCCGATCAACCGCTACGGCGGCATTCCGATCATCCCGGCCGCGCACTATGGCCACGTCGAGGTGGTGCGTGAGCTGATCAAGGCCGGCTCGCCGCTCGACCATGTGAATAGCCTGGGCTGGACCGCGCTGATCGAGGCCGTGATTTTAGGCGACGGCGGGCCCCGCCACCGCGCAATCGTCGAGCTTCTGGTCGAGGCCGGCGCCAACATGAACCTGCCCGACCGCGAGGGCCGCACGCCGCTTACCCTCGCCCGCCAGCGCGGCCAGACCGAAATCGTCCGCTATCTCGAAAACAAGGGCGCCAAGCCGTGAGACGGTTCGCCGCGAGCATTATCGCCTCGCTGATGCTGGTCGGTACGGCGAACGCCCAAGTCGAGCCGAGCGCGGAGGAGCGTGCCGCCTATCGCGGCCTGCTCGCCGCAGCGGCCACGGCCAACATCGACGCGGCAAGAACGATCCTCGATCAGGGCGAGACGTCCAACGTTCGCGATCCACGCGGGCGCACGCCGCTTCACGTCGCCGCGCACTTAGGCCGCCACGACCTTGCCCGCGTCCTGCTCGAACGCGGCGCCGACCCCAATGCGCTCGAATTCCAGCGCTATGACGCGGTGACGATCGCGGCCGTCAGGAACGACGTCGCCATGGTCAAGCTGTTGCTGGCGGCGGGCACCGATCCGCGCAACGTCACTAGTCCCTATGCCGGCACCGCGCTGATCGCGGCCGCGCACTTGGGCCATGTCGAGGTGGTCGAAGCCTTGATCGCGGCCGGGGCGCCCTTGGACCACATCAACAACCTCGGCTGGACCGCATTGATCGAAGCGGTGGTGCTCGGCGACGGCGGGCCGCGCCACACGCGGGTCGTGGAGAGTCTGTTGGCGGCCGGCGCCAGCACCCGGATCGGCGACCGCGACGGCGCCACGCCGTTGGCGCTCGCAACCCAACGGGGCTATAGAGCGATGCAGGCGCTGCTCGAACGCGCGGTGCGGTAACGCGTGACGCATCGTCGCATCGCGATCGTCGGCGGCGGTATCGTCGGACTTTCGATCGCACTCGAGCTCCGCGAGCGCGGCCATTCGATCACGCTGATCGACCGCGGCGCGCCTGAGGCGCGGGTCTCGTACGGCAACGCCGGAATCGTCAACCCCGGTTCGATCTTCCCGCTCGCCGGCCCGAGCCTGCGGGCGCGCATCGTCCGCTATGCGATCGGCGTCGACCCTGCGCTCCGGATCCGCTGGCGCGCGCTACCCGCATTTGCGCCCTGGCTCGGCCGCTTCCTCGCGAACACGACCGCCGCCGCCTGGCGCCGCGGCACAACCGCGCTCGCGCCCCTGGTCGCCGCAGCGCCGGCCGCGCATCGTGCCTTCGCCGACCGATATGGCGTCGGCGCGCTTTACCGCACGCAAGGCTGGCTCCGGGTCTATCGCGACGCCCGCGCCTTTGCCGCGAGCGCGAAGGAGCGCGCGCAGCTCCGCACGTACGGCATCAAGACCGCAGCGGTGTCAGGGCAGCATCTTTACGACCTCGAACCCGCGCTCGACCGCGGCTTCAGCCACGGACTTTGGTTCGTCGACGCCATGACGGTCGATACGCCCGGCGCCCTCGTCGCGGCGTTCGAAACCGCGCTCGACGGCCGCGGCGGCCGGCGCCTACCAGGCTCGGTTCGGGCCATCATCCCGCGTACCGATAGCGTTTCGCTCGTGCTCGAGCAGCAGCGTGAAGTCGAGGCCGACCTGATCGTCATCGCCGCCGGCGCCGACGCGGATGCGCTGATCCGGCCGCTCGGCTACCGGCTGCCGTTGGCGGCTGAACGCGGCTACCACGTTCATGTCCGGCTAAAGGACGACGCGCGGCTCGCGCGGCCTATCCACGATGTCGCCGGCGCCTACGTCGCGGCGCCGATGGCGGGCGCCGTGCGCGTGACGACCGGGGTCGAACTCGCATGCGCCGACGACCCGCCCAACCGCGCCCAGCTCGTCCACGCGCTCGCCGCCGCGCGCGCCGCGCTGCCGGTCGCCGATACCGTCCCCGGGTCGGAATGGTGCGGGAGCCGCCCCTCGACCCCGGACGGTCTTCCGGTGATCGGCCTCGCGGCGCGCCATCCGCAGATCGTCTTCGCGTTCGGCCACGGCCATATCGGCCTTGCGACCGCGCCGGTGACAGCCCAGGCGATCGCGGCGCTGATCGCCGGCGAACCGCCGCCGATCCCGCTCGCGCCGTTCAGCCCGGGCCGGTTCGGTTAGGCGGCCGATTCCGTCGCTGCCGCCGCGACCGGAAAGCCCATGTGGCGGCAGTACTCGCGCCAGAAGCCGCGCACCAGGACTTCGGTCACGGTGGTGTCCTGGGCGACGATCGGTCCGAGCCCGCCCATCTCGATCACCGAGTGGGCGGCTTCGCTCCCCTTGATTCCGGCCTGGACCAACCGGCACGCCTCGCCGTCCTCCATCGAGGAGTAGCCGGCGGCGCCGACGATATTGGCTTGCTTCATGCGGCGGAGCCGGAGGTCGGCGTCATCGTCCGCGTAGCCGAAATACGTCCAGTAGATCTCGAATTCGTCGTGTCGGCGCGGCCGCACCTGGCGGGTCGCGAGCGTATTCGAAAGCTGCTGGAAGATGGCGTTCGGCCACAGCCGCATCAGGTTGGTGGCGCGGCGGTCGCCGACCTCGTCGCGGAAATCGAACACCAGCGGATCGTTCAAGCGCAACGTCCCGTCCAGGTAGCCGACCTGGTTGTAGGCCCGGGCCGCTTCCTGGCGCGTGTCCGAGCCGTGGATCGAGTGGATCACTTTGTGGCGCGCGTGCTTGTCGATGGCGATGCCGCCCTTCTCGGTCGAGCGGAACAAGCCGAAGGTCGCGGACATCTGATGGAGCAGTCCGGCGTGGTACGCGTCCTGGCCGTTTTCGTAATAGAGCTTCCAGTTGGCCGGAATGCGCTGGCGCGAGTAGCCGAGGATTTCGATCGGCTTGCGAAATAGGCGCCGCAGGTACGCGCACATCGGCTGGTCGAGGTAGTCCGCTAGCGGTTCGACCTTGGGGTCGAAGGTGCCGAAGATGACGCCGGCGTAGCTCTCCACGGTAAGCCGTTCGAGCCCGTGGTCCGCGAGCCGGAAATCTTCGGGCATGCCGCCCTTACCCTTGAGGCCGCGCAGGAACGGCACGCCGATCAGGTTGCCTTTTTGGTCGTAGCACCAGTGGTGGTAGACACAGGTGAAATCCTTGGCGTTGCCGAACTGATTGCGCACCAGAAGCGTGCCGCGGTGGGCACAGCGATTGACGAAAGCGCCGAGCGTGCCGTCGGCGGCGCGCACGACGACGACCGGAGACTCACCGGCCACGGTCACGCGGTAATCGCCCGGGTTGGGCAGTTCGGCTTCGAGGGCCAGGTAGAGCCAGGACGGCCCCCGGAAGATCCGCTCCTGCTCGAGCGCGTGGACGCCGGGGTCGGTGAAGACCGCGTACGGAACCCGGCTGAAATCGGCGCGCGGGAACGCGATCGTCACGCCTGTCTCACACCAGCCAGATCGCCTCTTCGGGCGTCAACGCGGCGAGCCCCGCCGCATCGGGCGCGCGGTCGACATAGAGCAGCACGCGCGCGCCGTCCGGGCTCTTCACCACCGCGCCGCGGCGGCGCGGATGGTCGATCTCGCGCTCGACGACGACGCCGAACGATCCGGCCTTGGCGATCGACTGCGCGAGGTCGGCTTCGTCGAACACGCTGAAATGCATGTGATGGAAGAGCGGCCCCTGGCCGGGCTTGGCGCGGAAGATCGAGACGTCGCGTCCGCTCAACGACCCGCCGAGACACACGAAATCGCGTCCGGTAACGACCGGATGCAGCCCGACCGTTTGGATGTAGTAGTCGCGCGCCGCCTCGAAGGCATCGCTCACCAGGACCACGCCGGTCAGCTTGGTCGCGTGGAACAGCGTGTTCGGGTCACGCCGCGGGCGGTGGTCCTTGACGTAGCGGGTATCGGCCGAGGGCGGCTCGGCGCCCGGCGTCCACCCGACGCTCGCGCGCTTGAGCTTCACGAAGTCGGCGTCCTCGAACGAAAGGCCCGTGTCGGCGTAGATCTCGATGCCGTAACCGTGCGGGTCGAAGCTATAGATCGACCACGCGATCAAGTGATCGGTGGTCTGGAACGTCGTGCCCTTGGCCTTGGCCCGCTCGTAGCCGCCGACCAGGTCGACCTCGTTTTCGAGCTCGAACGCTAGGTGATTGAGCCCCGGTCCCACGGCTTTCGTGCGCGTTACCGAGGAGTTCCACGGGATGAAGCCGATATCGTGGTGGGTTGCGCCGTTGTTCAGGAACCCGCCCGAAATCGCCGGCCGCGTCCAGCCGCCGCACAAGCCGACGATATCGCGGTAGAAACGGAGCGAAGGCTCGTATTCGCTGATGTAGAGGTTGACGTGGCCGATCCGGCGCGGGCTGAAATAGCCCTGCGCGGCCGCAGTCTCAGGTTTGGCGATCTCGTTCATCACAGGCCTCAAGGTTGCCGGGCCGCATTCTAACATGCCGGACCGGCGCGCGACGACGAGGGCCTGCACGGCGCGATCCGTTGACGCGAGAGATTCGCAATTGCGATGCCGCCCGTGCTTCGGCAAACTCGGAAGCCGGGACCTCGAGGGAGCGCGCACGATGGGGCTTTCGACCGAAGACGTGTTGGGCCAGATCGCGGCGTGGCACAAGGCACGCCCGCTCTATAAGGAAAAGCTGTGGTCGTGGCTGATCGACAACCGCTACAGCCGCACGCAGTTGAAGGAATTGGCGCGCCAGTACGGCATCATCCCGATGCACAACCACAACTACCACGGCCGGCTCTACGTCGTGTGCCCCGACCCCAAGTGGCGCTCGCGCATCGCCGAGGTCTGCTACGAGGAAGGGACCGGGCGGCTGTATGCCGGCGGCAAGCCGCACTGGCAGCTCTACATGGCGTTCTGCAAGGGCTTGGGTTTGAGCGAGGAAGAAACGTGGCGGCCCGAGTACATCCCGGAAGCGGTGACGTTCCGGAGCTACTATAGCGATATCTGCGGGCGTAATTTTCTGGAAGGCGTCTCCGCCCACATGCTGGGCGGCGAGGCGATGGCGCCGGGCACGATGTCGCGGATCGCCGAAGCGTTTCGCGAAAAGCACGCCCTCACCGAAGCGCAGGTCGAGTTTTTCGTCGTCCACGACACCGCCGACGCCGATCACTCGAACGTCGGGCGCGAACTCATGAACCAATTCGCGCCGACCGAGCGCGACCGCGAACTGGTGCTGAAGACGGTCAAGCGCCACATGGGGATCGCGTTCAACCTCTACGACGCGATCCACGCGGCGGCCGTCCGCGCGGGATGACACCGCCCCCCGCCCTTCCCTCCCGTTGCAGGCCTGCGGAGGCGTCGTCGGGGAGGGGGCCGCAGCTATGACCATCCTCATCATCGGCGGCGCCGGCTTCATCGGCGCTAGCCTTGCGCGCAAGCTCACTGGCGCGGGCGAAACGGTCGTCTGCATGGATACCAACGTCGACCCCTGGCACCTCGGCGAAACGGCCGCCCAGGTCGCGCTGGTGCGCGGCGATGCCGCGCAGTTCGACGAAGTCGCCGCCACGATCGCCGACCACAAGATCAAAGCGGTTGTGAACCTCGCTTACGTTCTAAGCGCAGCGAGCGAGGCGCATCTCCACGCCGGCCTCCGCGTCAACGTGCTCGGCATGAACAATGTGTTCGAGGCGGCGCGGATCGGGGGAATCAAGAAAGTCGTCTATGCGAGCTCGGTCGCCTACCACGGCGCCAACTCAGGACCTGAGCCAACGACCATTACCGAAGAAAGTCCGGCCAACCCGTTGGGCGTCTACGGCTGGCAGAAGCAACTGAACGAAGTGATGGCCGAACGCTACGCGGTCCGCCACGGCATGACGATGGTCGCGGTGCGGCCGCCGGTTGTGTTCGGACCGGGGCGGCGCTTGGGCCAAATCGCGCACGCCGCGATGATCGACCAAGTCGCGTTGGGCCGTCCCTACCGTATGGCAGCGTCACCCGACGCGAAAACCGCGCTTATCCACGTCGACGATGTCGCCGACCTTTTCTTTAGGTTGGTGCGCGCGCAGGACATCAGGCACCGTGCCTACTTAACCGGCGGAACGGTCATCAGCAACGCTGAGTTGGCCGCGACCATCCGTGGGTTCATTGCCGACGCCGACATCGCATTCGACCCGCCGTCTGAACTGCCGCCGCATTTCGGGCTTTCGTTCGCCTACGACCACGCGCGCGCCAAGGCCGAATTCGGTTACGAGCCGCCGCCTTTGGCCGAACGCGTGCGCGAGACGATCGCCGCCACCCGCCGCCTGGACGGTCGGCCCCCGCCTTGACGGGCGTGCGTTTTCCTTTCGGCGCGGTCACGCCCGCGTCGCAGTCGGCGCAGCGTTTGCCGCAAGGCCGCGGCCGCCACCACGCCTAAGTCCGCCACGTATGCCCGTTCGATCGCGCGCTTGACCTCATTGGCCTTGTGCAACACGGCGTTGCCTTTGGCCGCGAAGACGATGATCTTCGCGCGCCGATCGTCCGGGTCAGGCCGCCGCCGGACGATGCCGTCGCGCTCGAGTTCGTCGATCAGCTGCTGGACAGCTTGGCGCGTGATCTTGGCGCGTTTGGCGAGATCGACTTGCCGGGTACCCTGGCGATCGAGGTGAGCGATCAACGCGCCGCGCGCCTCGCCGTACCAGGGAACGCCTTGCGCCGCCATCGCTCGGACGAAGCGTTCCCGCCACGCTTCGGCCGCCGACTGTCCGGCGTCAGCGCCTGTGAGACAGATCGGTGGGGTTGAATAAGGGAGGATTTCTGGCTCATCGTAACCAGCGAGGAGTGAACATGAGCCAGCAATCCGGAAGTCCCAAAATGTCGTCGGAGCGGGTGGTGCGGGAGATTCGCCGAG
>CAMDOQ010000032.1 GCA_945903685.1 Rhizobium sp. Q54 | reverse complement strand
GCGTCAAACTACGGCAGGTCGGAAAACCGACAATTTATGCAGGCGGCCGTCGTGATCTTCGACACCTCGGCGGTCATCGACGTTTATCCCGGCACTCGGAGCAACACGAGCCCAACCACCACCGCCAATGCGGCCGCGATGCGGGCGCGGCCGAACGGCTCGCCCATCAGCCGCGTACCGATGATGGCGGCGAATACGACCGAGGTTTCGCGGAGCGCGGCGACATAGGCGAACGGCGCCAGGCTCATGCCCCACAGAACGAGGCCGTAGCTCAGGAACGCGAGGACTCCGGCGCCGCCGCCCTTGAGCCAACTCGCGCCGCTCGCGGCCAAGACCATTCGCCCGCGCCGCCACAGGGCGACCGCGGCGACCGTCGGCGTGCAGCCGATGAAGAGCCAGACCGTATAGCTCAAGGCCTCGCCATTCGCGCGCACGCCGAGGCCGTCAATGAAGGTGTAGGCGACGATCGTCGCCGCGGTCGCGAACGCCCACGCCACCGCACGCGCGCTGCCGGCGCCGGAGCGCTTGGCGCCCACCAGCGCGAGGCTCGCGATGCCGGCGGAAACGAGCAGCACCGCGACCCAGCCCCACGCGGCCAGCACCTGACCGGCGAAGAAGTGGCCTAAGACCGCGACTGCGATCGGCGCCGAGCCGCGCGCGATCGGGTAGACCCGCGAAAAATCGCCGGCGCGATACGCCATGATCAGCGCGAAGAAGTAAGCGTCGTGAATGACGATCGAAGCGATCAGGTAAGGCAACGCCGCATCGGCAATCGGCCCGCACCACGGCAGCAGCGTGAGGCCGACCGCCAAGGTGACGACGTTCAACTGGGCGGTGGTGACGAGTTGATCGCCGCCGCCTTTGACGAGCGCGTTCCAGCCGGCATGGCAAAGCGCGGCGGCGAGAATGGCGGCGAATACGAGAGCGTCCATTGGCCGCGCCCGGCCACTCCGGGCGTCGCTCCGCTAACCGTCGGCGCCGAGCGAGCGCGCGCGCACGCGCCGCGCCGCCAGTTCGCCCTGGACGCGGATGATGAGCACGGTCACGAAGAAGGCGGTGAAGCCGGCGATCATGACGAGCAGCGGGTAAAGCATCGAGGCGTGGATGGTCGAGCCGGAGAGCTTCAAGATGCTCGAGGGCTGGTGCAGCGTATTCCACCAGTCGACCGAGAACTTGATGATCGGCAGGTTGGCGGCGCCGACCAGCGCCAGGATTGCGGCGGCCTTGGCGGCGCGGCCCGGATCCTCGATCGCTTCCCAGAGCGCGATGTAACCCAAATAGAGAAAGAACAGGATCAGCACCGAGGTGAGGCGCGCGGCCCACACCCACCACGTGCCCCACATCGGCTGGCCCCACAGCGCCCCGGTCGCGAGCGCGACAAAGGTGAAACCGGCGCCGATCGGGGCCGACGCTTTCGCGGTCAGGTCCGCGACCGGATGCTTCCAGATGAGCGCGCTCGCCGAAGCCACCGCCATCACCGCGTAGATCATGGTCGCCATCCACGCCGCCGGGACGTGGACGAACATGATGCGGACGGTCTCTTTCTGCTGGTAGTCGGGTGGGACCACGAACAGCGCCAGATAGAGCCCGACCGCGAGCAGAACCACGGTCAGCCCGGCGCTCCAGGGGAGGATCGCGGCGATGATGCGGCCGAAGCGGGCCGGGTTGGCGAAGCGGTGCAGCATGGCCGGATATTGCCTCGAAGGATCGGGCTCAGTCGAGGTTAAGGCGGAGGCTCGCCGCTGCCGCCCAAGGGCCGAGGGCCAGCGCACCGAGGAGAAAGGCGCCCAGCACCAGGAGGTGCGGCTTGGCGCCGAGCCCCGAGATCGCGCCGTCGATGGCGCCCACCCCGAAAATCAGCACCGGGATATAGAGCGGCAGCACCAGGATCGAAAGCAGCGCGCCGCCGCGCCGGACGCCAACCGTGAGCGCGGCGCCGATCGCGCCGACGATCGAGAGGATCGGCGTACCGAGCAGCATCGCCAACAGGAGCGCGCCCAGGCCGGTGATGTCGAGGTTGAGCAGCAGCGCCAGGATCGGCGCAGCGATCAGCAGCGGCACGCCGGTCGTCACCCAATGCGCGGCGCACTTTGCGAGCACCGTAGCCTCGAGCGGCAGCGGCGCCAGCGCCAGCAAATCGAGGCTGCCGTCCTCGTAGTCGGCCTGGAACATCCGGTCGAGCGAGAGCAGCGTCGCCAGGAGTGCCGCGACCCAAACGACGCCGGCGCCGACGCGGGCGAGGATTTCGGGTCCTGGGCCGATCCCGAGCGGGAACAAGGTGACCGTGAGCACGAAAAAGGCGATCGCCAAGCCGGCGCCGCCGCCGTGGCGGAACGCGAGGCCGACGTCGCGGGCGAAGAGGCGGCCGAACGCTTTCATGCCGCGCGCGCTCCGGCCGACAGCGCGAGCGCGCGTCCGGGCAGGTCGAGCGGCAGGTGGGTCGCCGCCATGATGAGACCGCCGCTTGCCAAATGGGCGCGGGCGAGCGCCGTGAAGCAGGCGACGCTCGCCTGATCGAGCGACACGGTCGGCTCGTCCAAGAGCCAGAGCTGCGCCGGGCTCGCCGCGAGCCGCGCGAGATTGAGACGCCGCTTTTCGCCGGCCGACAGGAACTGCACCCGCACATCGGCAAGCGCGCCAAGCCCCATCGCCGCGAGCGCCGGTCCGACCTCGGCCGTACCGCCGGCGAGCCCGGCCCAGAACGCCAGGTTCTCGCGGGCGCTCAGGGCCGGTTTGACCGCGTCGAGATGGCCGACAAAGCGGAGCCGCGCCCGATGGGCGTCGGGGTCAGCTTCGACCGGCGTCCCGTTCCAGGTAAACACGCCTGCCGCCGGCCTGAGCAGCCCGGCCGCGAGCCGCAACAGGCTCGACTTGCCCGTCCCGTTCGGGCCTTGCACGACCAACGCCTCGCCGGGCGCCACGACGAAGTCGAGGGCGCGGAACACCGCCCGCTCGCCGCGCACACAGGCGAGCCCGCTACCGGCGAACATCGAAACGTGAATTCATGGCGCCGACTGTAGCCGGGACCTGAGGCGCGGTGTCGCGAAATCCAAAAAAGCGCGGAGTTTGGCCGGGATCAAGCGTCCGCTTAAGTGCGCGAGGTGGACCGGTATCGGTTCGAACTCGAAGTCGCGCAAGAGCGGACGCACCCGACGTTCCTTGATCGCGGCGGCGACCTGATAAGAGAGGACGCGCGTAACACCAACCCCGGCGATCGCCGCTTCGATCGCCGCCTCGGCGGTCGTAACGACCAGGCGGGCGTGGATCGCGATCATGTGACGCTTGCGGCCGATCTGGAACGGCCACTCGCGCGAGCCGGCCAAGCCGGTGAAGGCGATACAATCGTGGCGCGCGAGATCGGCCGGGCGTGCGGGCGTCCCGCGGCGAGCGAGATAACCGGGCGCGGCGCAGACGAGCGTCCGCACGTTTCCGACCCGGGTTGCTACCAGCGAGCTGTCGCCGAGTTCGCCGATGCGGAGCGCTAGATCGATTTGGTCGTCGATCAGACTGACCGGACGATCGTTCAAGAGCAGGGTGATGTTGATCGCCGGGAAGCGCGCGAGAAACGTCGCGATCACGGGAACGAGATGCAAACGGCCAAACACGATCGGCGCGGTCACGACAAACTCACCGCGCGGGTCGCTGCTCTCGCCCGCCGCAGCGCGCTCCGCCTCACCGAGGTCGTCGAGGATGCGGCGGCTCGCTTCGTAAAACTGACGGCCGACGTCGGTAGGAGCGACGCGTCGTGTTGTACGGTTGAGCAATCGAACGGCGAGCGCGGCTTCGAGCTCGCTCACCCTTCGGCTTACGGTCGCTAATGGCACGTGCAGCCGGCGCGAAGCGGCTGTGAAGCCGCCTGCCTCGACTACCGCGCGAAACGCGGCAATCGCCTCAAAGCGATCCATGCACTGTTCCTATTATTGGAATAGTAATTCACTAATTTAGCAGATTATTCCAATCCCTAGGAGAGCATATATCCGGCGATTGAATTGAAAAGGAGCGACCGATGACATTCTCCTCCGACGTCGCGTTCACGCCAACGGTAAAGGACATTCAAGCGCGGCGCGGCTCGCGCCAGTCCTACGCGCGCATGGAAGCGAAGGGCGGTTGGGCGACGACGGTCGATGACGATCTGGCCCAATTCCTCGCCGCGGCCGATTCGTTCTACCTCGCGACCGCGAACGCCGCCGGCCAGCCCTACATTCAGCACCGCGGCGGTCCGCCCGGATTTTTGCGTGTACTCGACGAGCGCACGCTCGGCTTCGCCGACTTCAAAGGAAATCGCCAGTACATCTCGACCGGAAACCTCGCCGAGAACCCGCTCGCCTTCATCTTCGTGATGGACTACGCGAACCGCCGCCGCATCAAGATTTGGGGTACGGCGCGGGTCGTCGAGGCCGACCCGGTCCTGATGGAGCGGCTGTTTCCGGCGGGCTACGCAGCCAAGCCCGACCAGGCGATTCTCTTCTCGATTACGGCTTGGGACAGCAATTGCCCCCAGCATATCCCGCAAAAAATCGCGGCCGATGACCACACGGCTATGGTCGAACGCTACGAACGGAAGGTCGCCATGCTCGAGGCCGAGGTCGCTCGGCTCGGGGCCAGGGTTTAAGCCGGCGCGCCGCGGCTGCCGCGGCCTTCGACGAAGGCGCGGGCCGAGGTATCCCACTCGCGGTCGAGCACGTCCTTGCCGAGGCGGAACTCGTTAGCGATCCCTTGGGCGTTGTCGAGCTCCCACTGATCGTAGGCCGAGCGGCGATCGGCACGCAGGCAACTCTGCGGAAACTGGGCAATCTGGCGGGCCAGCGCTTGCGCCGCGGCCTTGGCTTCGCCCCGCGGCACGACGCGGTTGGCCAGTCCGATCGCGAGCGCCTCGGAAGCGCCGACCGCACGGCCGGTCAGGATCATGTCGAGGGCGCGGCCCATGCCGACCAACCGCGGCAGCCGTACCGTGCCGCCATCGACCAGGGGAATCCCGAACCGGCGCGAGAACACGCCGAACACCGCGGTCTCGTCGACAACGCGAAGATCGCACCACAGCGACAATTCGAGCCCGCCGGCGACGGCGTAGCCGGCGACCGCGGCGATCACCGGCTTCGATAGCAGCAGGCGCGAGGGGCCCATCGGCCCGTCGCCGCTTTCGCTCAAGCGGTTCTCCGAGCCGTCGCGGCGTACCACCGCTTTCAAGTCGGCGCCGGCGCAGAAATGGCCGCCGCTGCCGGTCAGGACCGCGACCCTGGCTTCGGCATCGGTATCGAAGCCCCGGAACGCGCTCGCAAGCGCGTCGGCGTGGGCGCGATCGACGGCGTTGCGGGCGGCGGGGTTATTGATGGTGACGGTCCATACCGCGCCGTCGCGTTCGATCTCGATGCTCATCTCGCTCCCCGCCTCACTCAAACTGGCGCCCCGCGGCGCTCGGTCGCTATACTAACGTCGTCGAGCGCCGGGGCTACCCTTGGCGGCGACGCCAGCGGCGCTGCGCTCGCGCCGTCTACGACGTTTAGAGCAGAGGGGAACCCACCGTGACCAGCGCCCGTTCGAACAGCTTCAAGACCAAGAAGACGCTCACCGTCGGCAA
The DNA here is from genome assembly GCA_945903685.1 of Rhizobium sp. Q54. Lineage (GTDB taxonomy): Bacteria > Pseudomonadota > Alphaproteobacteria > SHVV01 > SHVV01 > SHVV01. Next base: position 13,107 of record CAMDOQ010000032.1, on the reverse strand, counting down.
GACCAAGTACGAGTATTTCAGTCTGCCGGCGCTGGCCAAGGCCGGCGTCGCCGGCATCGACCGCTTGCCCTATTCGCTGAAAGTACTGCTCGAAAACATGTTGCGCCATGAAGACGGCCGTTCGGTCACGCCCGACGACGTCCGCGCGTTCGGCACTTGGATTAAGGAACGCAAGTCGCAACGCGAGATCGCCTATCGGCCGGCCCGCGTGCTGATGCAGGATTTTACCGGCGTTCCCGCGGTGGTCGATCTTGCCGCCATGCGCGGGGCGATGGTGAAGCTGGGCGGCGATCCCAACAAGATCAACCCGCTCTCGCCGGTCGACCTCGTCATCGATCATTCGGTGATGGTCGATCACTTCGGCTCGAAAGGTGCGTTCAAGCAAAACGTCGCGCTCGAGTATCAGCGCAACCGCGAGCGTTACGAGTTTCTGCGCTGGGGCTCGATGGCGTTCGACAATTTCCGCGTCGTACCCCCGGGCACCGGCATCTGCCACCAAGTCAATCTTGAATACCTGGCGCAGACGGTGTGGACGCGCAAAGCCGACGGCGTCACCCAGGCTTATCCCGATACGCTGGTCGGTACCGATAGCCACACCACCATGGTGAACGGCATGGCGGTTCTGGGCTGGGGCGTCGGCGGCATCGAAGCCGAGGCGGCGATGCTGGGCCAGCCGGTGTCGATGAACATCCCCGAAGTGATCGGGTTCAAGCTGACCGGTAAGATCCGCGAAGGCGTGACCGCGACCGATCTCGTGCTCACCGTCACGCAGATGCTGCGCAAGAAGGGCGTGGTCGGAAAATTTGTGGAATTCTACGGCGAGGGATTAGACGAGCTTTCGCTCGCCGATCGCGCCACCATCGCCAACATGGCGCCCGAGTACGGCGCAACCTGCGGCTTCTTTCCGATCGATGCCGAGACCATTGCATTCCTGAAAGCGACCGGCCGCAAAGCGGCGCAAGTCGCGCTGGTCGAGAAGTATGCCAAGGCGCAGGGCATGTGGCGGACCAAAAAGTCGCCCGACCCGATCTTCACCGACACCCTCGCCCTCGACATCGGCACCGTCGAGCCGAGCCTCGCCGGCCCGCGCCGGCCGCAGGACCGGGTGCCGCTCGACAAGGCGGCGCCCGAGTTCGCCAAGGCGATGACCGATACCTTCAAGCGGCCGGCGCGCGGACGCTTCAAGGTCGACGGCGCCGGCCACGATCTCGGCGATGGCGACGTCGTGATCGCCGCGATCACGAGTTGCACCAATACCTCGAACCCCGGCGTCATGATCGGCGCCGGGCTGGTGGCGCGGAACGCCGCCAAGCGGGGGCTCAAGGTGAAACCGTGGGTCAAGACCTCGCTCGCGCCCGGCTCGCAGGTGGTGAGCGACTATCTCGCCAAGGCTGGCCTTCAGAAAGAGCTCGACAAGGTCGGCTTCAACCTGGTCGGCTACGGCTGCACCACCTGCATCGGCAACTCAGGACCTTTGCCGGACCCGATCGCCAAGTCCGTGACCGACAACGACCTCGTGGTCGCGGCGGTGCTCTCGGGCAATCGCAACTTCGAAGGCCGCGTCAACCCGCACGTGCGCGCCAACTATCTGGCCTCGCCGCCGCTCGTCGTCGCCTATGCAATCGCCGGCTCGATGAAAATCGACCTCACCAAGGAACCGCTCGGCACCGACAAGAAAGGCAAGCCGGTGTTCCTGAAAGACATCTGGCCGACCAACAAGGAGGTCGCCGATACCGTGCGGCGCTGCGTGACGGCGTCGTCGTTCCGCAAGCGCTACCGTTCGGTCTTCGCCGGTGACAAGGACTGGAAGCGGATCAAGACCGCGAAAAGCCTGACCTACAAATGGGACGGCGGCTCGACCTACGTCAAAGAGCCGCCCTATTTCGAAGGCATGCAAGCGAAGCCCGGCTCGATCGGCGACATCAAGGGGGCACGGCCGCTCGCGATCTTGGGCGATTCGATCACGACCGATCACATTTCACCGGCCGGCTCGATCAAGAAAGATGGCCCTGCCGGGCAGTATCTGGTCGATCACCGTGTCACGGCCGCCGACTTCAATTCGTACGGCGCGCGGCGCGGCAACCACGAAATCATGATGCGCGGAACCTTCGCCAACATCCGGCTCAAGAACGAGATGGCACCCGGCACCGAAGGCGGCGTCACCCGCCTCATGCCGGCCGGCGAGCCGATGTCGATCTACGATGCCGCCATGAAGTATGCCGCAAATCGCACGCCGCTCGTGATCTTTGCCGGCAAGGAATACGGCACCGGCTCATCGCGCGATTGGGCGGCCAAGGGCACCGTGCTCCTCGGTGTCCGCGCCGTCGTCGCCGAGAGCTTCGAGCGCATCCATCGCTCGAACCTGGTCGGCATGGGCGTGCTGCCGCTGCTCTTCACCGGCGGTCAATCCCGCAAGTCGTTGAATCTCGACGGCAGCGAGGTGGTCGACATCACCGGGCTGGCCGGCGGTTTGAAGCCGCGGATGACCCTCAAGGCGACCATCACACGCGCGAACGGCGCCAAGGACACGGTCGATTTCCTATGTTCGGTCGAGACCGAGGAGGAAGTCGCTTACTACAAGAACGGCGGCATTCTCCATTACGTGCTCCGCAACTTGACGCAAGCGGCGTAGGCGCGAGGCAGGCCCGGCGCTCCGGAGATTCCCGGAGTAGCGAGTCACATAGGTTTGATCGGGTTTGATTGGCTCGCCCCGGCGGGCGTGTCAGATTGATGCCATGCGTATGCGTCGGCTCTTCTTCGTCCTGGCCGCGGTTGCGGCCCTAGGCGCCCCAGCGTCGTCCGAAGCCGGCGAGCGCGTTGCCGTGGTCGAGCTCTTTACGTCTCAGGGCTGCAACTCGTGCCCGCCAGCGGATGCCGTGCTCGGCCAGCTCGCCAAGCGCAAGGACGTGATCGCGTTCAGCCTGCACGTCGACTACTGGGATTATCTCGGCTGGAAGGACACCTTTGCCTCACCCGAGAACACCACCCGCCAGCGTGCGTACGCGCGCGCGACCGGCCGGCGTACGATTTACACGCCCGAAATGGTGATCGGCGGCGAAACCCATGTCGTCGGCAGCGATGGCGCCGCGATCGAACGGGCGATCACGAAGGCCAAGGCCAATCCCAAGGACCGCTTCGATATCTCGTTTGCGCGCGACAATACCGACTATGTGACGGTCACGGTCAGCGCCGACGAGACGGTGCGCGGGCGCGCGGCGGTGCTTCTGTTCCGCTACGACTCGCGCCACGAGGTCGCGGTCGAGCGCGGCGAGAACGCTGGCAACAAGCTCGCGTACCATAACGTCGTGCGCGAAGTGCGCCGACTCGACACGTGGCGCGGCGAGACGATGCAGTTGATGTTGCCGATCAAGGACCTCCGCGCTGGCGGCCGCGACGGTTGCGCAATCGTAATCCAACGCGAGCACGACGGCCCGGTATTGGGCGCCGCCAAGATCGCGTTAAACGACTAACGCTCGCGACGTGGGTCGGCGTGGAGCCGGCCGGCACCTGCGCCGGCCGATCCGGCCGTATTCCCCATCTCGAGGTTGTCGGTAAAGATACCCGGCTAGGGAGAGCCCAACCCGCGCGCCATGAAGGCGCTCATACGGCGCGCGAACCCGGCCGGATCGGGCAGCGTCTCGCCTTCGACGATCAGCGCTTGATCGAGCAGGAGCTGTCCGGCGTCGGCCAAGGCGTCGGCCGCGCTCTCTTTGGCGACCGCATCCGCCATCGCCTTGATCAAGACATGGCGGGCGTTGATCTCGAGGATGCGGGCAGCGGCTTTATCGACACGCTTGTGCTGCTTCAGGATGCGCTCGAGGTGAAGGTCGAGGTCGCCCTCATCGGCAACGAGGCAGACCGGGCTCTCGGTCAGTCGCGCCGATGTCCGCACGTCCTTTACTTTTTCGCCCAAGTTGAGCTTGAGGAGCGCGATCAGCTTGGCGACATCGCCGGGCGCCGTCGCCTCGGGCTTGGCGCTGCCTTCGGTAGCGTCGTGGAACTTGGCGAGGTCGACGCCGCCGCGCGTCACCGAGACGAACTTCTTGCCCTCGTGCTCGGGAACCGACGCGATCCAGAACTCGTCGATCGGGTCGGTCAGCAGTAGGACTTCGAGGCCCTTTGCGTTAAAGCCCTCGAGCTGCGGGCTCTGCTTGAGCGCGGCAGCATCGTCGCCCGAGATGTAGTAGATCGCGTTCTGTTCTTCCTTCAGCCGGCCGAGATAGTCACCGAGCGAAGTCCAGGCGTCCGCCTTCGTCGATTTGAAGCGCGCGAGCTTCAAGATCGCGTCGCGCTGGTCCGAATCCTCGTAGAGGCCCTCTTTGAGCACGGCACCGAAATTCTGCCAAAAGGTCGCGTACCCCTCCGGTTCGGCTTCGGCTTTCTTAGCCAGCTCGCCGAGCACCCGCTTGGTGAGCGCTTTCCGGATCGTCGCCACCAGCGGGTTGTTCTGCAGGAGCTCGCGGCTGATGTTGAGCGGCAGATCCTCGGCATCGACGATCCCACGCAGGAACCGCAGGTAAGCGGGCACCAAGTCTTCGCAATCGTCGGTGATGAATACCCGTTTGACGTAAAGCTTGAGCCGCGATTTGCGGTCGGGGTCGAAAATGTCGAGCGGCCGGGTCGCGGGCACGAACAGGAGCAGCGTGTATTCGGTCTTGCCCTCGGCGCGTGCGTGGAGCGTGAGCCACGGCTCGTCGAACAAATGCCCGGCGTGGCGGTAGAACTCCTTGTACTGGTCGTCGGTGACGTCCTTCTTGGGCCGGGTCCACAACGCCGAGGCGGTATTGAGGGTGGTGCCGGTGCCGCTGGTGCCGACCTCGTAGACGATCGGGATCGCGATGTGGTCGGAGTACTTCTTGACGATGGTGCGGATGCGGGCTTCGTCGAGGTACTCGTCGGCTTCGGCTTTGAGCGTGAGCGTGACGGTGGTGCCGCGCGTGGCCCGCTCGGCTTCGCCGACGGTATAGGCGCCGGCACCGTCCGAGACCCATTTCCAGGCCTGGGTCTCGCCGGCCTTGCGGCTGATGACCTCGACCCGATCGGCGACCATGAATCCAGCGTAGAAGCCGACGCCAAACTGGCCGATCAAGGCTAGGTCGGCGCCGCTCTTGCCCTGCGCCGTCAACTCTTCGATAAATCGGCCGGTGCCCGAGCGCGCGATCGTCCCCAGGTTCTCGACCAGGTCGTCGCGGTTCATGCCGATGCCGTTGTCCTTGATGCTGAGCGTGCGCGCTTTGCGATCGACGCCGATCAGGACCTTGAACGCGGGGTCATCCTGGATGAGGTCGGGCTGGGTGAGCGCGGCGTAGCGGAGCTTGTCGCACGCGTCCGACGCGTTCGAGACGAGCTCGCGCAGGAATACTTCTTTTTCGCTATAGAGCGCATTGGCGACGATCGAGAGGAGTTTGGCGACTTCGGCTTGGAACTCGCGACGTTCTTCCGCCATGGGACACCTTTTTGCAATTCGTTGGGACGGAAACGGCAGGACCATCCGCCGATCTCGGATATGAGGCGGCGTCGGCGGGGCGTCAAGCCCCAGGGCGAGGCGCTGCCTCGAGCGCCTACGGCTTGCGACAACAGGCGATTCGCGCTAGGTAGCGCGCGGTTTTTCTGAGCCCGGCGGCCCCCGGGCGGCCCATCACTTCCGGAGAGAGACGCATGGCCCGCAACAAGATCGCCCTCATCGGCGGCGGTAATATCGGCGGCACCCTCGCGCATTTGGCCGGGCTCAAGGAGCTCGGCGATATCGTCATCTTCGACATCGTCCAGGGCCTGCCCCAAGGCAAGGCACTCGACCTCGCGCAATCCTCGCCGGTCGACGGGTTCGACGCCGCCCTGTCCGGCACCCAAAGCTATAGCGACCTCCAGGGCGCCCAGGTCGTCATCGTTACCGCCGGCGTGCCGCGCAAGCCCGGCATGAGCCGCGACGATCTGGTCAGCGTCAACACCAAGATCATCATGCAGGTCGCCGACGGCATCAAGAAATACGCCAAGGATGCGTTCGTAATCTGCGTCACCAATCCATTGGACGCGATGGTATGGGCGTTGCGCGAGGCGAGCGGCCTGCCGCACAACAAGGTCGTCGGCATGGCCGGCGTGCTCGACTCGGCGCGGTTCCGATATTTCCTGGCTGACGAATTCAAAGTGTCGGTCGAAGACGTCACCGCGTTCGTGATGGGCGGCCACGGCGATACCATGGTGCCGTTGGTGCGCTATTCGGCCGTTGCCGGTATCCCGCTTCCCGACCTGGTCAAGATGGGTTGGACCACACAAGAGAAGCTCGATGCCATGGTCAAACGCACCCGCGATGGCGGCGCCGAAATCGTCAACCTGCTCAAGACCGGGTCGGCCTTCTACGCACCGGCGTCCTCGGCGATTGCGATGGCCGAATCCTATTTGCGCGACAAGAAGCGGGTGCTGCCGTGCGCGGCGCACCTGAACGGCCAGTACGGCCTCAAGGACGTCTACGTCGGCGTTCCGGTCGTGATCGGCGCCGGCGGCGTCGAGCGCGTGGTCGAGGTCGCGCTCAACCCGGACGAGCGCAAGATGTTCGATCATTCGGTCAACGCGGTGCGCGATCTAATCGATGCGGTCAAACGGCTGGAACCGAGCCTCGGCAAGTAGTCGGCGTTCCGCCCGCGACCGCGGGCTAGCGGCTACACGGCGGGTTAGGAGCGCGTCCGAAGAAATGCAACCATGCCGCGCCGCCTCGCTAGGCTCGGTTGCGCGGGCGAGCGCCTGTGGTAATTTTGCGCGCCCCGACGTATTGCCGCTTGGCTAAAGGCAATGGGCTCGGGCGGCAAACGAGGACACATGAATATTCACGAGTACCAGGCGAAAAGCCTGCTTGCCCAGTACGGCGTCGCCGTGCCCAAAGGCGGCGTCGCATTCACCAAGGACGAGGCCGCTACTGTGGCGGGCGGGCTTGGCGGTCCGGTATGGGTCGTCAAGGCGCAGATCCACGCCGGCGGCCGCGGCAAGGCGGGGGGCGTCAAGGTGGTGCGCTCGATCGCGGAGGCCAGGGAGGCGGCCGGGCGCATGCTCGGCATGACGCTGGTGACGCCGCAAACCGGGCCAAACGGCAAGGAAGTGAAGCGCGTCTATATCGAGCAGGGCGCCGATATCGCGCGCGAGCTGTATTTGGGCATGCTGCTCGATCGCGCGACCAGTCGACTGGTCGTCATGGCCTCGACCGCGGGCGGCATGGACATCGAGGAAGTCGCCGCCAAGACGCCGAAGAAGATCATCCGCGTCGCGATCGACCCGGCGACCGGAATCCAGCCGTACCACGCGCGCAAGGTCGCGTTTGGCTTGAAGCTCGAAGGCAAGCAGATCGGCGCCGCCGTCAAATTCATCCAGGCGCTCTACCAGGCCTTCACCAAGACCGACGCCAGCCTGCTCGAGATCAATCCGCTGGTCATCACCAAGGCGGGCGAGGTGATCGCGCTCGATGCCAAGATGAACTTCGACGACAACGCCTTGTTCCGCCGCCCCGATATCGAAGCGCTGCGCGACGAAAGCGAAGAGGACTCGACCGAGGCCGAAGCGCGCAAGTCCGAGCTCTCCTACATCAAGCTCGACGGCTCGATCGGTTGCATGGTGAACGGCGCCGGCCTCGCCATGGCGACCATGGACATCATCAAGCTGAACGGCGGCGAGCCGGCCAACTTCCTCGACGTCGGCGGCGGCGCCAACAAGGAACGTGTGACCAAGGCGTTCAAGCTCATTTTGTCGGACAAGAACGTCAAGGCGATCCTGGTCAATATATTCGGCGGCATCATGCGTTGCGACGTCATCGCCGAGGGCGTGGTCGCGGCGGCGCGCGAGGTCAGCCTCAAGGTACCGCTGGTGGTCAGGCTCGAAGGGACCAACGTCGATTTGGGCAAGAAGATCTTGCGCGAATCGGGTCTCCCTATCATCACCGGCGACAATCTGGCCGACGCTGCCAAGAAGGTCGTTCAGGCGGTCAAGCGGGAGGCGGCCTGATGTCGGTTCTCGTCAACGCCGACACCCGCGTCATCTGCCAAGGTTTTACCGGCGCGCAGGGCACCTTTCATTCCGAGCAGGCGATCGCCTACGGCACCAACATGGTGGGCGGCGTGACGCCGGGGAAGGGCGGCTCGACGCACCTCAATCTGCCGGTGTTCGACACGGTCGAGCAGGCGGTGAAGAAAACCAAGGCGACGGCGTCGGTGATCTACGTGCCGCCGCCGTTCGCGGCCGACGCGATCCTCGAAGCGATCGATGCCAAGGTGAAGCTCGTCATCTGCATCACCGAGGGTATCCCGGTGCTCGACATGGTGCGGGTCAAACGCGCGCTCGCCGGCTCGAAGTCGCGCCTGATCGGCCCCAACTGCCCTGGCGTCATCACGCCGGACGAATGCAAGATCGGCATCATGCCCGGCCACATCCACGCCAAGGGCCGGGTCGGCATCGTCTCGCGCTCGGGCACGCTCACCTACGAGGCGGTGGCGCAAACCACTGCCGCCGGGCTCGGCCAATCGACCTGTATCGGTATCGGCGGCGATCCGGTCAACGGCACTAACTTCATCGACTGCATCGAGCTGTTCCTGGGCGATGACGAAACCGACGCCATCATCATGATTGGCGAGATCGGCGGTTCGGCCGAGGAAGAAGCTGCGCACGTCATCAAACGGTCGAAAAAGAAAAAGCCGATGGTCGGCTTCATCGCCGGGCAGACCGCCCCGCCCGGGCGGCGGATGGGCCATGCTGGCGCGATCATTTCCGGCGGCAAAGGCACCGCGGGCGAGAAGATCGAAGCGATGCAGTCCGCTGGTATCACCGTATCGCCGTCGCCGGCGGCGATCGGCGAAACCCTGCTCAAGGTTTACCGGCCATCGTGAAGGCCGTTCGCTGCACGTGAAACGAGGAGCGGCGCCATGGCGCGCCGCGGCTTAGCGTCATGACCCAAGGACCTGAGACATCGTCGTTCCTGTTCGGCCCGAACGGGTCGTTCGTGACCGAGCTCTACGCCCGTTTTCTCGAGAATCCGGCGGCGGTCGATCCCTCGTGGCGCGCCTACTTCGAGGAGCTGCGCGACGACGCGACCCAGGTGTTGGCCGAGGTCCGGGGCGCGAGCTGGGCGCCCAAGGCCGGATTGAAGACCCGCGACGGCGGCTACTTCGAGGAGAAGCCGGCGGCGGTCAAGACCAAGAAGACGGAGCCCGCGGCCGCAGTGGCCGATACCCGCGCCGTTACCCTCGATTCGATCCGCGCTCTCATGCTGATTCGCGCTTTCCGCGTGCGCGGCCATCTGATCGCCGACCTCGATCCGTTGAAGCTCGAAGGCCGCGACCACCACCCCGAGCTCGATCCCAAGACGTACGGCTTCACCGACGCCGATATGGACCGGCCGATCTTCATCGACAACGTGCTCGGGCTCGAAACCGCGACCATGCGCGGGATCATGAGCGTGGTCCGCAGCACCTACTGCGCGACCATCGGCGTCGAGTTCATGCACATCCAGCATCCCGACCAAAAGTCGTGGATCCAGGAACGGATCGAGGGCAATCACTTCCGGCCGCGGTTCACGCCCGAAGGCAAACGCCGCATTTTGAAGCAGTTGATCGCGGCCGAGGAATTCGAGACGTTCCTCCAGACCAAGTACACCGGCACCAAGCGCTTCGGCCTCGAGGGCGCCGAGTCGCTGATCCCGCTCTTGAACGCGGTGTTGAAGCGCGCCGCCGAGAACGGCGTCGAAGAAGTCGTGATCGGCATGCCGCATCGCGGCCGGTTGAACGTGCTCGCCAACATCATGACCAAGCCCTACCGCGCGATCTTCTCCGAGTTCCAGGGCGGTGCGCCGACGCCGACCGCAATCCAGGGCTCGGGCGACGTCAAGTACCACTTGGGCACCTCGGCCGACCGCGATTTCGACGGCACCGTGCTGCACCTCTCGCTCACCGCCAACCCCTCGCACCTCGAAGCGGTCAACCCGGTGGTGGTCGGCAAGGTGCGGGCGAAGCAGAACCAAAAGGGCGACACCGAACGTAAGCGCGTGATGTCGATCCTCCTGCACGGCGATGCCGCCTTCGCCGGCCAAGGCCTGGTGCCGGAAACGTTCGAGTTGTCGGAACTGCGCGGCTACCGCACCGGCGGCACCATCCACATCATCGCCAACAACCAGATCGGTTTCACCACCAGCCCAAGCTACTCGCGATCCTCGCCCTATCCGTCCGACATCGCCAAAGGCGTGCAGTCGCCGATCCTCCATGTCAACGGCGACGATCCCGAGGCGGTGGTTCACGTCGGCCGCATCGCCGCCGACTTCCGCCAAGCGTTCGGCAAGGACATCGTCATCGACATGTTCTGCTATCGGCGCGCCGGCCACAACGAGATCGACGAGCCCGCGTTCACGCAACCGATCATGTACAAGACGATCGGGCAGCTGAAGACGACGCGCGAACTCTACGCCGAACGATTGGTTGCCGAGGGCACGCTTTCCGATGCCGAACGCGAAGCCTACGGCAAGGAGATGCACGACGGATTGCTGGCCGAGTTCGACGCCGCCAAGAGCTTCAAGCCCAACAAGGCCGATTGGCTCGAGGGCCGCTGGGCCGGGTTGAAAACGGCCGAAGGCGGCGCCCGCCGCGGCAACACCGCGGTCGTCCTCGATGTTCTCAAGGAGATCGGCGCCAAACTCACGCAACTGCCGGCGGGCTTCAAGGTTCACCGCACCGTGCAGCGGATGCTCGATGCTAAGAAGAAGACGTTGACGGCAGGCGAGGGCATCGACTGGGCGACCGGCGAGGCGCTCGCGTTCGGCTCGCTTCTCCTCGAAGGCTTCTCGGTTCGCCTGTCCGGTCAAGACTCAGGCCGCGGCACTTTCTCGCACCGCCATGCGGTGCTGCGCGACCAGGACAGCGAGGACCGGTTCGTGCCGCTCGCGAGCTTGCGCGAAAACCAGGCACCGTTCGAAGTCATCGACAGTCCGCTATCCGAAGCGGCGGTGCTCGGCTTCGAGTACGGCTACACGCTATCCGAACCCAACACCCTGGTGCTGTGGGAGGCGCAGTTCGGCGACTTCGCCAACGGCGCCCAGGTCATCATCGACCAGTTCATCGCCTCGGGCGAAAGCAAGTGGTTACGAATGTCGGGCCTGGTCATGCTGTTGCCGCATGGCTTCGAAGGGCAGGGGCCCGAGCATTCCTCGGCCCGGCTCGAGCGCTACCTCCAGCTTTCGGCCGAGGACAATTGGCAAGTCGTCAATCTCACCAACCCGGCCAACTACTACCATGCGTTGCGCCGGCAACTGCACCGCGAGTTCCGCAAGCCCTTGATCGTGATGACGCCGAAATCGCTCCTTCGCCACAAGCAGGCGACCTCGGCGCTCGCGGATTTTGGCGACAACACCAGCTTCCACCGGGTGCTGTGGGATCCGGCCACGCTCAAGGCCGATAAGGACATCAAGCGCGTCGTCCTGTGCTCGGGCAAAGTCTATTACGATCTCTTCGAGGAACGCGCGCGGCGCAAGATCGACGACGTCTACCTCATGCGGGTCGAACAACTCTATCCGTTCCCGGCCGACGCCTTGGCCGAAGAACTCCAGCGCTTCAAGAAGGCCGATGTCGTGTGGTGCCAGGAAGAGCCGAAGAACCAAGGCGCTTGGTTCTTCGTCGATCCGCGGATCGAAGAAGTCCTGAAGGGGCTTAAAGGCCCGGTGACGCGCGCTGCCTATGTCGGCCGCGCCGAGGCGGCGGCGCCGGCGACCGGCTCCTACGCCGTTCACAACGCGCAGCAGGAGAAACTCGTCGGCGAAGCGCTCACGGTCTGATCGGCGCGAGGGAAAGACGATGGCAATCGAGATTCATGTTCCAACACTCGGCGAATCGATCTCCGAGGCGACGGTCGGACAGTGGTACAAGGCGGTTGGCGATCAGGTCGCGCAAGACGAAACGTTGTGCGAACTCGAGACCGACAAGGTGACGGTCGAAGTACCGGCGCCTGTAGCCGGCACCCTCACCGAGATCACGGCCGCGTCGGGCGCGACCGTAACGATCGGCGCGCTCTTAGGCCGCATCGCCGAAGGCGCGGCCGCCGCCAAGCCCGCGCCCAAGCCCGCTACGCCGACCGCGCCCAAGGCGGCCGGCCCGGCCGCGCCAGCTCCTGCCGCCAAGCCATCCATGCCGCTCTCGCCGGCCGTCCAGCGGGCGGTCGTCGAAGCCAAGGTCGATCCGGCCCAAATCGCCGGCACCGGCAAGGACGGACGCCTCACCAAGGGCGACGTGATCGCGCATCTTGAGAAACCGGCGGCCGCGTCGAGCCCGCCGCGCGCGCCGGGCGAGCGCGAAGAACGCGTCCGCATGACGCGGCTCCGCCAGCGCATCGCCGAGCGCCTGAAGCAGGCGCAGAACACCGCGGCGATCCTCACCACGTACAACGAAGCGGACATGAGTGCCGTGCTCCGCTACCGCGAGCAGTACCGCGACGAGTTCGAAAAGAAGCACGGCGTGCGGCTGGGCTTTTTGGGCTTCTTCGTCAAAGCCTGCATCGGCGCGCTGAGAGAAATACCCGAGGTCAACGCCGAGATCGACGGCACCGATATCGTCTACAAGAACTACTACAACGTCGGCGTCGCCGTCGGCACCGAGCAGGGGCTGATCGTGCCGGTGATTCGCGATGCCGACCGGCTGTCGTTCGCCGACATCGAGAAGACCATCGCCGACTTCGGCAAGCGCGCGCGCGACGGCAAGATCGGGCTCAACGAGCTGCAAGGCGGCACCTTCACGATCTCGAACGGCGGCGTCTACGGATCGCTGATGTCGTCGCCGATCCTGAACCCGCCGCAATCGGGCATCCTCGGTATGCACAAGATCCAGAAGCGGCCGGTGGTGGTGGGCGACCAGATCGTGGTGCGGCCGATGATGTACCTGGCGCTTTCCTACGATCACCGCATCGTCGACGGCCGCGAGGCCGTCACCTTCCTCGTGCGCATCAAGGAGGCGATCGAGGACCCGCAGCGCCTGCTGCTGGAGATCTGATTCGCCCGGCCGCGGCCGGAACGTCATGCGCCGGAGCCGAGACCTGGAACAGAACGGCCCCACCACCCTCTACCTGCTGTGCGGCAAGATCGCCGCCGGCAAGTCA
>CAMDOQ010000031.1 GCA_945903685.1 Rhizobium sp. Q54 | reverse complement strand
AGCGGCGTAGCCGACCACGTGCTGAATACCGCCGTGGTAGGCCTGGAGCCCGTTGAGCGCGAGGCCCTCGATCCCGGCCACGGCGCGGCCGAGCGCGACCGCGGCTTCGCCGGGCGCAACGCCGCAGCGGCCCTGGCCGACGTCGATATCGATGAGGGCGCCAACCGTCACGCCCGCCGCGCGCGCCGCCTGCCCGAGGGCCGCTGCAGCCTCGGCGTTGTCGATCGCGACCGCGATCGTCATGAAGCGGGCAAGCCCGGCGACGCGCGCGAGCTTGGCGGCGCCGTAAACCTCGTTCGCGATCAGGATGTCGCGTACGCCGCCCGCGGCCAGAACCTCGGCCTCGCCGACTTTTTGGCAACAGACCCCGACCGCACCGGCGGCGATCTGGAGCTGGGCGATCACCGGCGACTTGTGGGTCTTGGCGTGCGGCCGGAGCGCAAGGCCGCGGCCGCGCGCGAACGCCGCCATGCGCTCGATATTGCGGCCCATGGCGTCGAGATCGAGGAGGAGTGCGGGCGTGTCGATCGCGGCGATCGCGCCGCCGATCGCTTCGCCGCCGACGCTCGCGGCGGCGCCGGGGTTACTCGCCATCGAAGACGAAGCGGAACGCCGATCCGGCGCGGCGCACCCGGCCGACCGAGGGGGTCGGGAAGTGCGCCGGCATGATCAGCGTGTCGGTCTCGGCGTAGCGCTCGAGAAAAGCGCGCCGAGTACGAGCCGCCGCCAACGGGTCGGTGCAAAAGCCCGAACTCCAGTCGGGCTCGAAGCACTGAACTGGATGATGGATGAGGTCGCCGCTCATCACCGCCTCGCGGCCACCGTCGGCCAAGCGCAGCGACGAGTGACCGGGCGTGTGGCCGGGCGAGGGCTCGAGCCAGATCGTGTCGTCGAACCGGTAGTCGCCGGCAACGAACTCGGCTTGGCCGCGCTCGACGATCGGCAGCACGCTGTCCTCGAAATAGGGATCGGTCGCATAGGCCTTGCGCGTCGCCTCGTTCTTCCAGTGTTCCCACTCCGTGCGGCTAAAAAGGTAGCGGGCATTGGGAAACGTCGGCACCCAGCGCCCGTTCTCGAGCCGCGTGTTCCAGCCGACATGGTCGATGTGAAGATGGGTACAGAACACGAAGTCGACATCCTCGAGGCGAACGCCGGTCGCCCGAAACCGGTCGAGATAGGGCGACGTCATGTGGTGATAATGGGGCTTGGCCGGCCGCTCTTTGTCGTTGCCGGCGCAGGCGTCGACCACGATCGTGTGGCGGCGGGTGCGGACGATGAAACTGTGAGTCGAGAGGATGAAGAACTGGCTTGCCCGATCGAACAGTTTCGGGCCCAGGATTTCGGCGTAGCGCGCGACCGCCTCGGCCGGCGCGGTCGGAAAAATGACGCGCGCCGGAAGCGCCGGTTTCTCGGTCTCGATGACGCGATCGACGGTGATGGCGCCGATCGCCCAGCGCAGCCCCGGGGAGGTCGCGACCGAATCGCGCGCGAGGGTCGAGCTCATGGAACCGATACCCTTTATTGCTGTGGCGAAAGCGAGCGTACTGCCCAGCCGGCGGCGTTGTCACGCCGCCCTGACCCACCGCACCGACCGCGCAGCAAAATTTTGTCGCTCAGCCCAGCGGTCCGCTAAGCTCGCGCCGATGTTTGCCGCGACGACGCTTCCCCGCGAACCCGATTTGCTCGCGCCCGACGGTTCGGAGATCCGGCTGCTGCCGGCGCCTGCGCGCGGCGGCGCGAGCTTGGTGCACTGCCGGCTGTCGGCGGGCGCCACCGCCAAAGCGGTCACCCACCGCACCGTCGAGGAGGTGTGGCACGTCATTCAAGGCCGCGGCGAACTGTGGCGCGCCCGCGACGAACGCGCCGGGGTGACAACGCTCGCACCGGGGGTTTCGGTCACGATCCCGCTCGGGACCCGGTTTCAATTCCGCAACACCGGGAGCGATCCGCTCGATATTCTGATCGTTACCCTGCCACCGTGGCTAGGTGCCGACGAAGCGCTCCGCGTCGCCGATCACTGGCCGGTGCCAGCATGACGGCGGCGGCACTGCCGCGCGCGGCCGGCCGGATCGCGGTAGGCGACATCGACGTCCAATGGCTACCCGAGGTCGTCGATAAGCCTTACGCAGCCGGGTTCCTGTTCCCGGACTATGCGCGCGCCGCCGTCGATCCGCACCTCGACTGGTTGGCGCCGCGTTTCTTCGACACCGCGGCCGAAAAGTTCATCCTCAACACGCATTCGTACGTCATCCGCACCCGCCGCCACACGATCGTGGTCGACACCTGCCTCGGCAACGACAAGGTAAGGCGCCGCTACGCACATCTCGACCGCCGGCGCGCCCCCTACCTCGATGACTTAAGGACTATGGGCGTCGATCCGGCCGCGGTCGACTTCGTCCTCTGCACCCACCTTCATATCGACCACGTCGGCTGGAACACGCGGCTCGAGAACGGCCGTTGGGTGCCAACGTTTCCGAACGCGCGCTACCTGTTTTCACGTACCGAGTTTGCGCACGCCGCGCGAGAGGCGAAGGACGAGCCGCAGCATTCCGACGGCTCGTTCGAAGATAGCGTCGTTCCGATCGTCGAAGCCGGCAAGGCGGAGATGATCGAGGACGCCCACACGATCGCCGACGGCCTTTCGATCGAGCCAACGCCGGGGCATACCCCGGGGCATGTCGCGCTCGCCCTCACCTCGCAGGGCGCCAGCGCCGTGCTGATCGGCGACGTCGTCCACAATCCGGTGCAATACGCGTTGCCCGACTGGAACAGTACGTTCTGCCTCGACCCGGTCCAAGCGCGGCGGACGCGGCGCGCGCTGATCGAGCGCTGCGCCGACACCGGCACCGTTCTCTTGCCGGCACACTTTCCAGCTCCGACCGCCGGACGGATCGTGTCCGCACGGGGCGCCTTTCGGTTCCAGGAACTCAAGTAGCGCCCGACGGCTTTCCACGTTCGCGCTTGCCAGCGCCGGCGATTGACGGACAATCGGCGCGTCAGAGGGGGAGATCAGCGATGACCGATGCGCCGTATCTGCAGCCGGGCCGGATCGGCCGGTTGACACTGAAGAACCGGCTGGTGCGGGCCGCGACCTCAGAATCGATGGCAACGACCGGGGGCGAAGCAACCGACCCGCACGTCAAGCTCTATGGCGACCTCGCGGCCGGCGGCGCCGGCCTGATCATCACCGGCCACATTTTCGTCGAGCCGCGCGGCCAGTACACGCCCAAGCAAATGGGCCTCCACGACGATGCGTTCGTGCCCGGCCTGACCCGGATTGTCGATGCGGTCCACGCGAGCGGCGGGAAGATTTTCGCCGAACTCTCGCACGCCGGCAGTCAATCGGTGATGCCCGACGTCGTGCCGGTGGCGCCCTCGGTGATCCCGAACGCGATTTTCGCGCGCGAGCCCAAGGAAATGACTCCCGCCGATATCGACGCCGTCGTCGCCGCGTTCGGCGCCGCGGCGCGCCGCGCGATGGCGGCAGGGTTCGACGGCATCCACATCCATTCCGGGAACGGTTACCTCGTCTCCGAGTTCAACTCGCCGCACGCCAACCGCCGCACCGACGCCTGGGGCGGCGACGCCGAACGGCGTAGCCGCTTCATCGTGTCGGTCTATCAGGTCATTCGCGCCGCGGTCGGCCCCGCGGTGCCGGTCACGGCCCGCATCGGCATTGCCGATACCGTCGATCACGGCTTGAGCGTCGACGAAAGCGTCGCCCGCGTCGCCCAACTCGAGGCGCTCGGACTTGACGCCGTCGAAGTTTCGCTCGGCGTGATGAGCTCGTACCTGCAGAACGTCCGCCCCTATGTCGGGGTGACGCGGAGCCGGGCGCTCGCCGATGGTCTGGTCCACCGATTGCTGTCCGACACCGTGCCCGAGGCCTACTACCGCCCTTACGCCCAGGCGGTGAAGCAGGCGAAGGTGAAAATCCCGGTCATCCTGGTCGGCGGCATCCGCACGACCGCGACGATGGCCGACGTCATCGCCTCGGGCGACGCCGATTTCCTCGCCATGGCACGGCCGTTCATCCGCGAGCCCGACCTCCCCAACCGACTCATGGCTGGGAAGCGCGGACTGGTCGACTGCGTTTCGTGCAACATTTGCCTCGGGCATGAAGGCAAGGACGGCCTGCGCTGTTGGCGCAAGAACGCAGCCGATCTCGCCTATCACGTCTACTGCCGCTTCTGGCGCGACCGCGGCCACGGTTAGCGGACGCCGATGGCGACACCTACCGGTTTCGCACACCGTTGCGCGATCGCCTTGATTGCGGTGGGCGCGGCGATCGCCGGCCCGGTGTCGGCGCAAGAAGCCATGGTCGGTTTCCCCGCCGGCTCGTTCGTCATGGGCACGAACGACGGGCCCGCCGACGAGCGCCCGCCGCACACCGTCGCGCTCGGCGCCTTCGCGATCGACCGCCTGCCGGTCGACAACGCCCGCTTCGCCGAGTTCCTGAACGCGGTCGGCCCGCTCGACGGCTCTGGGCGGCGGCTCTACGACTTCGACGACCCGGACGCCCGCATCCACCGGATCGACGGCCGCTTCCGCGCCGACCCCGGCTATGAAGACCACCCCGCCGTCGAAGCGTCGTGGCGCGGCGCCCGCGACTATTGCCGCTGGCGGGGCAAGCGGCTCCCGACCGAGGCCGAGCGCGAGCGTGCGGCACGCGGTGCGGCCGCGCGGCTGTATCCGTGGGGCAGCGAGACGCCCGATGCCGCGCGCGCTCATTTCGGCGGCCGCTATAACGACACCCGCCCGGTCGGAAGCTGGCCGGCCGGCGCGTCGCCCGAAGGCGTGCTCGACTTGGCCGGCAACGTCCACGAGTGGGTGTCGAGCCGCTACCTGCCCTACCCCTATCGGGCCGAGGATGGCCGCGAAGACCCCGACCATCCCGGCGAGCGCGTGACCCGCGGTGGCGCCCACGACAGCGGGCCGGATACGCTCAAGACCACGTGGCGCGGCAAGGGCGTGTCGCGCGCCCCCGCGGCCGGCCATCACAACATCGGCTTCCGCTGCGCCCGTTGATCCGCGAACGTGTTAGCATCGCCGTCTCCGGGGAGCCCGCCATGAACGAAGTCCGCCGCACCCTCAAGCGCACATCGACCCACTGGGGTGCGTTCGACGCCGAGGTCAAAGACGGCAAGATCGTCGCTTTCCATCCGATCCCGGAGGATCCCGATCCTTCGCCGATCGGCCAGTCGATGGCGGGAACTGTCGATCACCCGCTCCGCATCCGCGAGCCGATGGTGCGCAAAGGCTGGCTCGAGCGCGGACCCGGTCCCGCCGGCGGCAAGCGCGGCGCCGAGCCGTTCGTGGCGCTCCCCTGGGACGAGGCGCTCGATCTGGCGGCGCGCGAGCTCGCGCGCGTGCGCGCCGGGCACGGTAACGAGGCGATCTTCGGCGGTTCCTATGGCTGGTCGAGCGCCGGGCGCTTCCACCACGCCCAGAGCCAGGTGCATCGATTCTTGAATGCGATCGGCGGCTACACCCGTTCGGTCAACACCTATAGCGTCGCGGCGGCCGAAGTGATCCTGCCGCACGTGTTCGGCAGCCAACGCGGCCTCATCTCCGAGCACACCGCCTGGCCGGTGATCGAGAAGCACACGCGCCTGGTCGTCATGTTCGGCGGCATTCCGATGAAGAACGCCCAGGTTAATTCGGGCGGCGTCGGGCGCCACGACCTCGGCGCCTGGCTCAAACGCTGGCGCGCGGCCGGCATCGAGTTCGTCAATATCGGTCCGGTCCGGCGCGATGCCGACGACGCGCTCGGCGCCGAGTGGATGCAGATCCGGCCCAACACCGATACGGCGCTGATGCTGGCGATCGCGCATACGTTGATCGTCGAGAACCGGCACGACCGGGCGTTCCTCGACCGCTACACGACCGGATTCGAGAAGTTCCGCCCGTACGTGATGGGCGAAAGCGACGGCGCGCCCAAGACGCCGGCGTGGGCCGCCGCCATTACCGGCATCGCCGCCGATACGATCGTTGCCTTGGCGCGCCGCATGGCCGACACCCGCACCATGATCATGATGGCGTGGTCGCTGCAGCGCGCCGACCACGGCGAGCAGCCCTATTGGATGGCTGCGACCCTGGCCGCGATGCTGGGCCAGATCGGCCTCCCGGGCGGCGGCGTCGGTTACGGCTATGGCGCGGTTCAAGCGATGGGAACGCCGGTGATGCGGGCGCCGGTGCCGCCCCTGCCGCAGGGTGCCAATAGCGTCGATGCCTACATTCCGGTGTCGCGGATCGTCGATCTGCTGACGAACCCGGGCGGCACCATCGACTACGACGGCAAGAAGCTCGCGCTTCCCGACATCCGGCTGGTCTATTGGTGCGGCGGCAATCCGTTCCATCACCATCAGGATTTGAACCGCCTGGTCCAGGCGTGGCAGCGGCCCGACACGGTGATCGTGCACGAGCCGTGGTGGAATTCGCTCGCCCGCCACGCCGACATCGTGTTTCCCGCGACGACGTCGTTCGAACGCAACGACATCGGCGCCGCCGCCACCGACAGCTTCGTGTTCCCGATGCACCAGGCGGTGGCGCCGGTCGGGCAATCGCGCAACGACTACGACATTTTCGTCGGCTTGGCCGAGCGGGCCGGCGTCAAGGACGCTTTCACCGAAGGGCGCGACGAGGCGGCCTGGCTCCGCTACATGTACAACCAGTTCCGCCAGCGCGCGGCGCGCGACAAGGTCGACGCTCCGGAGTTCGATCAGTTCTGGGACTCACCCTATTTCGAGTATCCGGGCTCGCAAGCCGACGTCGTGCTGTTCGCCGACTTCCGCGCCGACCCGATCAAGCATCGGCTGACCACGCCCTCGGGAAAGGTCGAGATCTTCTCCGAACGGATCGCCTCGTTCGGCTACGACGACTGCCCCGGGCACCCGACCTGGTTCGAGCCCGAAGAATGGCTGGGATCGCCCCGCGCCCGGCGCTACCCGCTCCACATGATCTCGAACCAGCCGAAGACCCGGCTCCACAGCCAGTACGACCACGGCGCCTACGCGCAGGCGAGCAAGATCAAGGGCCGCGAGCCGATGCTGATCAACCCCAAGGATGCGGCGGCGCGCGGCATCGCCGACGGCGACGTGGTCCGCGTCTATAACGACCGCGGCGCGTCCTTGGCCGGCGCGATCGTGACCGCCGACGTCATGGCGGGCGTGATCCAGTTCCAGACCGGCGCCTGGTACGACCCGGCCGAGCCCGGCGTCCCCGGCACGCTCGACCGCCACGGCAACCCCAATACGCTGACGCGCGATCAGGGTACGTCCAAGCTTGCGCAAGGTCCGAGCGCGCAGAGCACCCTGGTCGAGGTCGAGCGCTTCACCGGACCATTGCCTGAGGTCGGGATCGTCAAGCCGCCGGCGATCGAACGGCGATAACGCGTGGGGCCTGCCCTCATCGTCGGTGAGCCTGATGAATGGGCAAGGCCGATCAGTGGGATGAGCCGATACGCAGGCAGAGGAATACCTCACAAGTCGAGCAATCGAACCCGTCACGGCATGAGCAAGCGATGCCAATAGATCCCTCGACGAACTTCTCAGAACTGAGCGTTTTTGGTTATGTCTTGGAGCGGGACCTGGATCTCATCCTCTTGGAGGAACTGCACGTCTCGCCATCGTTTCGAGCGTGGCTCTTTGAGAACGTTCTCGGTCAGAACCATTCGTATGCCGAGTTCGTTGGAGCTTGGCGGTCGATGAGCAACGAATTTGGAGAGTCTGACATCGTCGCGATTGCAAAGGATCAGAAGAATGGCCGTTCAATTGCCTTGATGATCGAGAATAAGATCGCGGCCCCCTTTCAACCGAACCAGCCAGAGCGATACAGGATTCGAGGAGAGCGCGGGAAGGAGCTTGGGCATTGGCAGGACTTCCGTACGTGCATCATCGCGCCGGGCGATTACCTCAAGGGTGTTCCCGAGAGCGACTTCGATCATGCGATGTCCTATCAAGCCATTGCTGATTGGCTAAGCTTGGATCGATCGGATACCAGGTCAGCTTTCAAGGCGAGACTATTACGGGAGGCGATTGAAGCAGCGAAACGAGGCTTGGTAGTCGACCCAGTTACGACTATTTTCTTTCAGCAGTACGCGAGTCTTTGCGTCCGAGAGTTCCCGAAGCTCAATATAAAGCCGGTCTCAGCAAAAGGCGCGGACGGCACATTCCAGCATTTCACCGACGCTCAAGGCATACCTGAAGGTATCCGCATCATCCACAAGTGTGCCCGTGGGTGCGTCGATCTTACGATTCCTAACTCGACCAAGGCCACGTTACAGGCGGCTTGTCGATCTTTGCTCGAGACCGACATGGCTATTGCAAAGACCGGCAAGTCGGCCGCCATTCGGTTGTCGGTGCCTCCACTAGACCACCGTGGCTCTTTCGCGGATCAAGCCAATGAGGTGAAGATCTGCCTCAGGGCAGCCGAACGTTTGCGGGCGTTCGCAGAAAAGAATGCTTCGCGTCTGGCGGAAGTAAACTGACGGACGCTAGGGCCGCGACGGCGTCGCGGCGTCGATCAGGACGGCCAAGAGCAGCGCGGGTTCCTGGCCTTTGTTGACCCAGGCGTGGTTGGTGCCCTGCTGCACGACGAGGTCGAACGGCTCGAGGTCGACCTCGCCCTCATCCAGCACGAGCGTGATCCGGCCTTTCAGGAGCACGACGTAGTCGACGGTCCGAGTCTTGTGCATGAACGGATGCCGGCTGGTGTCGACGCGGGCGTCGGCTGCTTCCATCTTGGCGAACATGTCGGCGGCGATCTTTTCCAAGGTCGGACGCGGCACTGCCGGGTTCGCGGGCGGCATCTCGAAATAGACGATCCGGTTCCCGTCCGGTGGAATCCAAAGCACGTTGGGCTCGCGATCGGCGCGCGCGACGGTCTGAACCGCGGCCGGCGCCGTCGTGGTCGTCCACATCAGGACTTGCGGCACGCCCTCGGGCGGCGTCGGCGCCGTGCCGTCGGCGATCACCACTGATTTTCCAGCGGCGTTGTGGCCGGTGACGATACGGCGGAACGGACCCATCGGCACCTCGCTCGGTTCTTGGCTAACGCTCGCGGCGCGCGTGGGCGTCGAGCACATCGGCGATGGCGCCGGTCAGTTTCTTGGCGGTCGGAATGTGCAGGAACTCGTTCGGCCCGTGCGCGTTCGAATGCGGCCCCAATACGCCGGTGATCAGGAACTGCGCTTTCGGGAATTTGTCGCCCAGCATCGCCATGAACGGGATCGTGCCACCCTCGCCCATGTACATGGCGGGCTTGCCGAAGTAGCGGCGCGAGGCGGCTTCGGTCGCGGCCTCGAGCCAGGGCGCCAACGGCGGCGCGTTCCAGCCTTGCGCGCCCCAGCCAAGCGCGACCGCGACTTTGGCCCCGTACGGGGGTTTGCGCATGAGCTTGGACTTGAGCTCCTTCGCGACCGCGCCCGGGTCGGCGCCGGCCGGAATCCGGACCGAAAGTACGAGCGTGGTCGAGGGCCTGAGCACGTTGCCCGCGTTCTCGACCGCCGGCATCCCGGCCTGACCGATCACCGAGAGCGTCGGCCGCCAGGTGCGATTCAAGATGAGATCGGCCCGGTTCGTCGCCATCGGCCGCGCGCCCTTGACGAACGGATAGCTTTTTTCGATTTCGCCCTTGAGCGCGCTCGCCATGCGTTTCGCCTGCGCCGCCCGCTGCGCCGGAATCTTGACGTGCGCGGACTTGAGCCGGACCTTTCCGGTCTTGGCATCCTCGATGCGGTCGAGCAGGAGCCGCGCGATCCGGAAGGACGAAGGTACGATGCCGCTCGCAGCGCCCGAGTGCACGCCCTCGGTCAGGATGTCGATCTTCAAGGTGGCCGCAACCAGACCGCGGAGCGACGTCGTCGACCATAGTTGGTCGTAGTTGCCGGCGCCCGAATCGAGCGCGATCACCAGGGTGGGCGTTCCGATCCGGTCTTTGAGCGCGTCGATATACGCGGGAAGATCGTAGGAGCCGCTTTCCTCGCAGGCTTCGATGATGATGGCGAGGCGGGCGTGGATGCCGCCGTACTTGTAGAGCGCTTCGATCGCCGCCAGCGCCGCGAATGCCGAATATCCGTCGTCGGCACCGCCGCGGCCGTAGAGCTTGTCGCCGGCCCGCACCGGCGTCCACGGCCCCAAGCCTTCGCGCCAACCGGCCATTTCGGGTTGCTTGTCGAGATGGCCGTAAAGGACGACGGTATCCGCGGCCGCCGCCGGCGCGCGCGCCGGCACTTCCATGTAGATGAGCGGTGTGCGGCCGGCGAGCCGGATGACTTCGACCGTGAGCCCCGGAATCGGGCGCGCACGGCACCAGGCTTCGATCTGCGCGACCGCGTCCTCGATGTAGCCGTGCTTCACCCATTCGGCATCGAATGCCGGCGACTTGCACGGGTTGGCGATGTAGCGCGTGAGTTCGGGGACGATCGACCTTTCCCAGATGTCCTCGCACCAACGCGCCACCGCGTCGCCGTCGAGCTTGCTCGGTTTCGTTTCGCCCATTGTTCTCCCCCGTCTACGGCGGCGAGCATAGCATCAGGCGGGCGACTGCCAACCGGCGCCCCGCTCGTCCGAACCGGCGATTCCGCCTACGCGGCATGACCGCGCGCACGTTCGCGCCCGGCCCGGTGGCACCGCTCGAAATGGCGATCCACCACTTCATGAACGCCTATTTGGACCGCATGTTCGGTGCCGCCGCCTAGCGCGACGACCGAAAGTCAGAGCACGTCCTTCTCGCCCGGCCGCACCTCGACCGGGATCGTCGCGAGCTTGGCGAAGGTGCGGCAGCGGCGCCGGATCGGCC
The DNA here is from genome assembly GCA_945903685.1 of Rhizobium sp. Q54. Taxonomy (GTDB): domain Bacteria; phylum Pseudomonadota; class Alphaproteobacteria; order SHVV01; family SHVV01; genus SHVV01. The sequence continues at coordinate 8,470 of CAMDOQ010000031.1, read as the reverse complement.
ACCAGTCGTAGAGGAAGGTCTGGAGCGGGCGCCACATCGCGACCCAGCCGACCAGCAGCAGTCCTTCGCCAACGACGTGGGCGACCGGTTCGGGCTCGAAGGTGAGCGCGAACTGACGCGCGGTGATGCAGACGGCGAGAAAAACCAGGCCGACCGCGAGCCAGATCCATCCGTTCCGGAACAGCGCTTTCAGTTCGTGCTCGCCAGCCAACAAACGATAGGCGAAGTAGTTGTGGATCGAGCGTTCGACGTCGCCGGCCTCGGCAGATTCGGCCTGCTCGGGCGGCAGGTAGAAGACGATCTTGAACGGCCGGCGAAGGCCCAAGTCCTGGACCGCGCCCAAGATGTATTCTTCGGCATCGGCATCGAGGTCTTTCTCGAAGAACGGCGCCGGATCGAGGGTCGCGTAGAGTTGCTGGATGGTCGAGAGTTTAATCTCGATAAGACCATGTTCGCCCTCGCGGCGGTATGGAGACGGTCGTTCAGGCATCGTCGGGACCCAAGGCGAAGCCTAGCCGATTTAGACGCGCGATGCCGCGCCCAAGCCTAGGAGTTCGCGATGGCCGATGCAGCCCTCCCCCACCTCGGATCAGCCGCGGCTTACGCCGTACGCGCCCTGCCGCTCGCTGCCGCAACCGATCGTGCCGCGGACGCGCGCGCACGCTTGGCCGGCCAGCGCTTCGACGCGGTCGACTGGCTATACGTCGTGAACGGCGATCGCCGCTTCGCGGGCGTGGTCGCCCTCGCCGACCTGCTCGCCGCGCCGGCCGAGCGCCAGGTCGGCGAACTCATGCAGCCGGCCCGCTCGGTGCGGCCGAGCGACGACCAGGCGGACGCGTTGGCGCTCGCCTGGCGGCACAATCTGACGGCCGTACCGGTGGTCGACCTCCACGGGATCCTGGTGGGCGCAGTTCCGGCTGCCGGACTTCTCGACATCGGACGCCGCGAACACGAAGAAGACTTGAGCCGCTTGGCCGGTATCATGCATGAAACCGACCACGGCCACGCGGCCGACCGGGCGCTTACCGACGCGCCATGGCGGCGGGCGGGGCGGCGGCTGCCGTGGCTTCTGGCAGGCATGGTCGGCGCCGTGCTCGCGACCGCGGTGATGGCCCGTTTCGAAGCGGCGGTCGCCGGTTACGTCGCCATCGCCTTTTTCGTTCCGGCGATCGTCTACCTCGCCGATGCGGTCGGCACCCAGACCGAGACCGTCGTGGTGCGCGGCCTCGCCGCCCACGATCTTCCGCTCGGGCGGCTGCTGCTGAGCGAAGTCGCGACCGGAGCGCTGTTGGGGACCGTTCTCGGCCTCGTCGCGCTGGCGGCGGTATGGCTTTTCTTCGGCGACTTCCGCCTCGCCGGCGCCGTCGCTATCACTATCCTGGCCGCGAGCGGTGTCGCCGCCGCGTGCGGGCTCCTGCTGCCGTGGGCACTCGACCGGCTAGGCTTTGATCCCGCCTTCGGCAGCGGTCCGGTCGCAACCGTCATTCAAGATATTGTGAGCCTGCTGATCTATTTCAGCGTACTCGCGGCGTGGCTCTAGCCCACAACGAAACGGGCCGCTCCTTCGAGCGGCCCGTCGTCGTTCGAACGTGTTGCTTCGTCAGCCAGCGTAGTTGCCGAGCCGCTTGACTGCTTCGTCGGCGATCGACTGGTCGAGCCCGTCCTTGGCCGGGACCGGCGCCTTGATCAGATTGAATTCAAGGTGAACCTTCTCGGTATAGTCGTACACCGCCTTGCTGGCGCCGCCGTCGACGCCCCACATGCCTTGGTCGGTCAAGTCCTTGACCACTTCCTTGAGCAGCGGGAGTTGTTCGGCGGGTAGCTTCATCCGCTTGGCGAGAAGTTCGGACGCGGCGTCCGAATTCTTGACCGCCCAGCGCGAGCCCTTGATCACCCCTGCCATGAATCCGACCAGCGCCTTGCGCTTGTCGGGATTCTGAAGCGCATCGTCCCGCGCTGCCAGCATCAGGTAGCCGAGGTTCGGAAAATCGGGCTTGAGCTTACGCAGGATCGTCACGTCGCCTTTGGCCGCGCCGCTCATCGCAGTGAACGTGTTGACCAATGCCGCGTCGGCTTTGCCGGCGACGACCGCCTGCAGCCGCGCCGGGTGCCCGCCGACCGAGATGAACTCGACCTTGCTGGCATCGATATTCGAGTTCTTGAACAGCAGCTTGGGCAGTTCGTTCGGCATCTCGCCCGGTTGAATTCCGGCGAACGTCTTGTCCTTGAGCTGTTCGAGGCTGGTGATGCCCTTCTTGGCGACGATGTTGTAGTCGACCACCGGCTGCCACGAGCCGATGTTCTTGACCTTGGCGCCGCCGGCGATCGCCGAGTAAAGCGGCCCGGGCCCGGTCAGCGCGACATCATTGTCGCCGGCGATGACGGTCCGCAATCCGGTCGCATCGCCGGTGAGCCACACTTCCTCGATCTCGACCCCGAACTCCTTGAACCAGCCCTGGTCCTGGGCCGCCACGAAGGGCACCGCCCAGGTCGTGGCCGCGGTCGGGAACACCACCTTCACTTTCATCTGCGCCTCGGCGGCGGTCGCCGCCGCGAGGATCATCGTCGCTGCCGCAGCGCCGACCATCAGGCCGCGACGGGTTATGCCTTGTTGCGTCATTGGAACACCTCCCAAAAATTGTTCGGTCGGCGGGATAATAGCGTTTTTTCCCGCCGCCGACGACGTTTGTCGTTATCCTCCGCCCGCCATTCCGAGCCGGACGGGTTGCCCGTGAAGCGGTCGAAAATCCTCGCCCCCTTAGCCATCGCGCTCGCTGCCGCCCTGGCTTTCAACCCGCCGCTGTTCGAGCGATTGAGCGGGCTCAGTCTCGATGCCTTGTTCTGGTTGCAGCACCACGCGTTCGGCCCCCGCCATGAGCCGGCGGGCAGTCCGACGGTCGTGGTCGCGATTGACGAGGAGACCTATCGGCGGCCTCCGTTCGCCGACACGCCGCGCGCCTTGTGGGCGCCGCACCTCGCGAAAATTATCAATGCGCTGCTCGACGCCGAAGTCAGGGTGGTCGCTTTCGACGTCATCTACCCGACCTCGATCGAGGCCTACGTTCCCGGGCGCGAACGCGAGTTTCTCATCGCACTCCGCCGCGGCGGACGCGAAGGCCGCGTCCTGCTCGGCCAAGTCCAGCATCAAGAAAAGCCGATCAGCCCGTTTCGCGGCCAGATCGTCGCTGCCGGGGCGGAGAACCTCCGCGCCTTGAACCTGGTCGAGGACAGTGACGGAATTATCCGTCGCGCGCCCCGCGATTTCGCGCGCGCGACGGCCGCGGGTCACGAGCGTCAACCGGCCATGGCGGCCGAGATCGCGGCACGCTTCGCCGCGTCGCGGTCCGACACCGCAGGCACCTTCCTGATCAACTTCACCGGCGGCAACGAGATCCCGACCTACTCGTTTGCCGACCTTGTCGCTTGCGCCGAGACCGGCACCACCGAGTACTTCCGCCGTCATTTCGCCGGTAAGGCCGTCTTGATCGGCACCGTCCTTGACGTCGAAGACCGCAAGCTCACGAGCAAGCGGTTCATCACCGTGCCGGAGCGAAACGACGGCGTCGAACGGTGCGTGTTGCCGCCGCTTCCGGGCATCTACCGCGCCGACGTCCGCCGCGACTCGATCCCCGGCGTCTACGTCCATGCCGCTGCCGCCAACACGCTCATCCGCGGCGACCGACTCGCGGCCCTGCCGGTGTCCGTCGCCGCCGCGCTCGCTTTTCTGCTCGCGGCAGCGGCGGCGGTCGCGGTCGGCGGGTTGCGCCTAGGCGCCGCGGCTGCCATCGCCGCGGCCGCCGCATTCGCATGGATTGCCGGTGCGACGGTTGCATTCCAGCACGGTGCCGTCGTGCCGTGGCTCAACGGCCTCGCCTCCGAGCTGGTCGCATTCGGCGGCGCCCTCGCCTATCGCTTCGGCGTGACCGATCGCGACCGCCGCCGCACCGCGCGCGCGTTTGCGCTTTATCTGCCGGCCGCCGTGATCGAACGCGCGCTCGCGCTGCGCGAGGGGCCGACGCTCGGCGGTGAAGTTCGCCAAGTCTCGATCCTGTTTTCCGACATCGCTAACTATGCGCGGCTTTCGGAGAAGCTCGAGCCGGCCGCGCTGGTGGTGGCGTTGAACGAGTATTTCGCGACCGTGACCGGATTGATCGAAGCGCATGGCGGTTTCGTCGACAAGTTTATCGGCGATGCCGTGGTCGCGGTGTTCGGCGCCCCGTTCGACGAACCGGCACACGCCGAGAAGGCGGTTGCGGCAGCGCTCGCGATCCAGGCCGCACTCGCGGCCGAGCCCGACCGCTATCGCCTGGGCGGCGGGGCGCCGTTGGTGACCCGGATCGGCATCAACTCGGGCGAGGTCCTGATCGGCAACATCGGCTCGCCGCGCCGCTTCAACTATACGGTGATGGGCGATGCCGTGAACCTGGCGTCGCGCGTCGAGGGCGTCAACAAGCGCTACGGAACCGTGCTGCTCGTCACCGATGCGACCCGCGCCGCGTGCGGGCCCGACCTCGTTTTTCGCGAAATCGACACGGTCGCGGTCAAGGGCCGCGCGACGCCGGTGACGCTCTATGAACCGCTTGGGCGAACCGGCTCCGTTGCCCCGGACCTACTCGCCGCAGCGGAGGCGTTCGCCGGCGCGCTCGCACTATGGCGGGCCGGGCAATTCGCCCAGGCCCAACAAGCCTTCGCCGCGCTCGCCCCGAACGACCCCGCGGCCGCCGGGTTCGCCGAACGCGCCATGCTCTACCTGGTCGAGCCGCCAGCCGCGTGGCAGGGCGTCACCGTCCTCACCGAGAAGTAACCGGCCCGGGCTCGCCGCCCAGGCGTAGATAGAGCCAGCGCGCGGTGCGGAGCAGGATCGCATCGGCGCCGCGCCGCCCGACCAGTTGGACCGCGAGCGGCATGCCGCCGCCCGCCGGCCGGAGCGGTAATGAGATCGCCGGCAGCCCGCACAGCGTCCACAGCGTGCAGAAGATCGGGTCGCCAGTCGCCTCGTGCCCCTTGGGCGCCGGGCCGGTTATCGCCGGCGTCAGGATGACATCGACCTCGGACAACAAGCGGTCGAGCTCGGCGCCGTAAGCGCGGGCTTGGGTCTGGGCCGCCAGGTACTCGACCGCAGTGCGCCGGAGTCCGCTCTCGATCAGCGCGCGCAGCGAAGCGCTCAAGCGATCGCGGCCGCGCTCGTACTCGCGGCTCAGATTGTGCGCCATGTCGCTTTCCAGAATCGCGAAAATCGCATCCCACGACCGCGCGAAGTCGGACGGCAGGTCGCGCTCGACCGCCGCGCCACCGAGGTCGGCGACGACGGTGGCGACCGCCGCCTGCATCGCGGGCTCGGCCTGGTCCCAAAACGGCGTCTTGACGAAAGCAAACCGCGGCGCGCGGACGGGCGCGGTTACGATCGTGGCGGCGAAACCCTCGGCCGCGAACGGCCGGGTATCGGGATCGTCGGAGTCGTACCCGGCCAGGACCTCGGTGAGGAGCGCAATGTCCTCGACCGAGCGCGCGAACAGCCCGACGTGATCGAGGAAGCGCGACTGTGGACACATCCCGGCCCGCGTGATCAGGCCGAAGCTCGGCTTATAGGCGACCGCGCCGCAATAGGCGCCAGGGCGGATGGTCGAACCGACCGTCTGTGAGCCCAGCGCGAGCGGCACCATGCCGTCGGCGACCGCAGCCGCCGAGCCGGAAGAGGATCCGCCCGGGGTGCGACCGGGATCGTGCGGATTGCGGGTTTTGCCAGGATGGCGCGCCGCGAACTCGGTGGTAACGGTCTTGCCGAGGACGACGGCACCGGCGGCGCGGAGGCGCCGCACCGCGGCCGCATCTTGTCGCGGGCGGTGACCGGCATAGAGGGGCGAGCCGTACTCGGTCGGCATGTCGCCGGTATCGAAAATGTCTTTGATCCCGACCGGTACTCCGTGAAGAGCGCCGAGCGGCCGACCGGCGGCGTGGGCGGCATCACGAATCTCGGCTTCGCGCTGCGCCAATCCCGGGTCGAGGAACTGCCATGCCTGCACGGCGGGTTCGCGCTCGGCGATTCGAGCGAGGCAAGCATCGGTCAGCGCCCGGGCGCTGAGCTCGCCGGCGGCAATACGGCGCCCTGCCGCGGCCGCGCCCAAGCGCGCAAAATCGACGGTCGTTTCGCTAGCGGTCATGGTAAATTGCGGCGTTCACAGGAAGCGCGATCATGAAGTTCTCCCATCTTCAACTCCTCGGCGGCGGCGCCGCTCTGCCATGGCGGCGCTCTTCTTCGGCGGCTACGCCTACCTGATCGGCGCGGTCCCGCTCATCGTCGTGTTCGCCATCGGCCTCGCGTTGATGGGCTACGACCTTTACCTCACCACGCGCGAGAATACGAAGCGCGAGAGCTGACCGTCACGCCGCCGGTGGGGCGACCCGCTCGCCGAGCCAACGCCCCAGCCGCAGCACCCGTCCGTCGGCGCCGCGGCGCCCGACGATCTGCACGCCGATCGGCAGGCCATCGACGGTCTCGAGGAGCGGCAGGCTGAGCGCCGGCACGCCGAGCAGCGTCCACAACAAGCAAAACGCCGGATCGCTCGGGCTTTGGAGCCCGACCGGCGCCGGCCCGATCGCCGCCGGCGTGACGATGCCGTCATAGGCGAAGAGCAGGTCGTCGATCTCGGCCGCGAGCTTGGTGGCGAGTTCGCGCGCCGCGAGATAACGCCCGGCGCCGATGCCGCGGCCGCGCCGGATCGCCTCGCGCACCAGATCGCTCATGGCCGCACCGGCCGCCGCCTCGTCGTCGCCGAGGCAATGCGCGAGCTCGACATCGACGATAGTGCCGTGCGCCGGCCACGCCTCGGCGAAAACGCTCGGCAGTTCGACCGGTTCGACCCGATCGCCCAGCGCCTCGATCAGCTCGAGGAATGCCTCGGCGACGACCGGTTCGGCTTTGGACCACGCCGGCGTCCGCACGAACGCTAACTTGGGCTCGACCGGCATCGTTTCGCCCGCCATCGCCGAGAGATTGGGCGGCGGCCCTGGGGTCATGGCGGTATCGGCCGCGTCGTACTGCGCGAGCACGTCCCCCACCAGCGCTAAGTCGCCGATCGAGCGCGCGAACCACCCGACATGATCCAGGGTCGGCGAGGTTTCCAGCATGCCGGTGCGCGATACCAGCCCGAAGCTCGGCTTGAAGCCATAGACGCCGCAGAGCGAGGCCGGTCGGATGGTCGAGCCGCCGGTTTGAGTGCCGAGCGCGACCGGCACCATGGCGGCGGCGACCGCGGCGGCCGATCCCGACGAGGAGCCGCCCGGGCTCCGCGCCGGGTCACGCGGGTTCCGGGTCTTGCCGGGCGTGCGGTAAGCGAGCTCGGCGGTCACGGTCTTGCCGAGGATGACGGCGCCGGCCTGGCGAAGCCGCGCGACCGTGAATGCATCAGCGCGCGGCCGCCGGCCGGCGAACAGCGCGGAACCGTGCTCGGTCGGCATATCGGCGGTGTCGAACACGTCCTTGATGCCGACGGGAACGCCGTGCAAGGGCCCGAGCGGCGCGCCGGCCTGGCGCGCGCGGTCGGCGGCGCGCGCCTGCGCGAGCGCGTGGTTGCGGTCGAGGAACTGCCAGGCTTGGACTGCCGGCTCGTGCTTGGCGATATGGTCGAGGCAGGCGGCAACCAGCTCTTCGGCTCCGACGTCGCCGTTGCGCAAGCGGGCAGCGGCCTCGACCGCGGTCAGCGCCCCGAGCAACATCCGCCGAGGTGCCGGCTAGGGGTCATAGAGCGCCGACGACAGCCAGGTCGCGAACTCGGGCACCAGGTAAACATGAACATCGCGGCAAAGACCAGAAACACGAACGGCAACGCACCGGCGAATATCTCGTTGAGTTCGACCAATTTCGGCGCCAAGCCTTCGAGGTAGTAACACGCCATTGCCATCGGCGGGGTGTTGAACGAGGTCTCGACGTTGAGCGCAATCAAGATGCCGAACAGCATCAGGTCGATATTGAAGGCTTTGAGCAGCGGTAGGAAGCGCCATGCCGAGCCGGAGCAAGCCCTGCTCGACCTCCATCGTCAGCCGCCGGCGGTCGCGACCGTCCGGCCGTGCGCCGCGATCATGCTCGCCAGGTCGTCACCGCTCAGGGTCTCCTTGGCGAGCAGCGCCGCGGCGGCACGGTCGAGGAGCACGCGCCGTTCCTTGAGGATGACGCCGGCGCGAGTAAAAGCGCGGTCGACCGCATCGCGAACGGCGCGGTCGATCGCATCGGCGGTCGCCTCGCTATAGCGGCGCGGGCCCGCGTTCCACCCCGGCACCTGGCCGAGAAATGGCATCGGCTCGTTCTCGTAGGCGACATGGCCCAAGGCCGCGTCCATGCCGTAGCGCATGGCCATCGTACGGGCGATGTCGCTGGCCTTGGCGAGGTCGTCGGCGGCGCCGGTCGAAAGCTCGTCGAACACTAGTGGTCTGCCCTGTCGAAAGTGGTCCAAGTCGAGAGTTAGGATTGGCC
>CAMDOQ010000030.1 GCA_945903685.1 Rhizobium sp. Q54 | reverse complement strand
CCCGGCCGGGCGACCGTATCGTCGTCTCGGGCACGGTCGGCGATGCCGCGCTCGGGCTCAAGGTCGTGACCGGTGCAGTCGCGGGCGCTGGACGTGCGTTCCTGGCGGAACGGTACCGACTGCCGACGCCGCGAATTGCGCTCGGACAGCATTTGGTCGGGCGTGCCAGCGCCGCCCTCGACGTGTCCGACGGCCTGATCGCCGATCTCGGCCATATCTGCGAAACGAGCGGCGTCGGCGCCCGGATCGAAGCGGCGCGCGTGCCGCTGTCGGGACCGGCCGCGGCGCTTGTTGCCGAGCGACCCGAGTTCTTCGAAACCGTACTGACCGGAGGCGACGACTACGAACTCTTGTTTACGGTGCCGCCGACCGTCGCGCTGGAACCGATCGAGAGCGCCGCCGGTGTCGCCCTGAGCGTCATCGGCGGGATCGTTCACGGCAGCGGCGTCGTCGCCCTCGATGCCGAAGGCCGCGCGCTCGATCTCGCGCGCCCCGGCTACACCCATCGTTAGCTGACAAAGATCGTCCGGCTGGCCTAGAGTCGGACCCGTTCGGCCATGAAACTTGTCATCCTCCTCGCGGTGATCCTGCTCGTCCTCGGTTTGGGCGGCGGCGTTGCATTCGTTCTGTTGTTCGATTTCGTGGACAAGGAAGAAGCCAAGGTCGAAGAAGCGCCCCAGCCGCCCCAGCCGGCCAGCTCCGAAGAACTCAAGCTCGATCCGTTCATCGTTCCGGTCACGAGTTCGCAGCACACCGCGGTCAAGGTCGAACTCGTCTTGATGGACAAAGCAGCGGCGGCCAAGGTCCGGGCGCTGATGCCCAAGCTGCGCGACGCGCTCTTGACCGAGCTATACGCGCAGGCCGATAAGGGCGGCCGGGCCGCGACGGTCATGGATTTCGCGGCCGTGCAACCGCGGTTGCTGGCGGTGGCGCGCAAGGTGATTGGCGAGGCTGAAGTCGTCGACATCCGCGTCGGCGACGCGACCCTCGACGTGGCGAAGCCGCCTGTCCTCAAGACGCCGGAAAAAGAAAAGAAGAAATCGAGTCACTGAGTGAACTGGTTCGCCCGCGTCTCCGACGAGAAGCGTAACGTCTTTCTGCTCGCCGCCTGTTCGGCGCTGCTGATGACGGGCTCGACCCTGATGATGCTGTTGTCGTCGATCGTTGGCGACTGGCTCCTGATCGAGGACAAGGCGCTGGCGACGCTGCCGGTGACGGCGATGGTGGTCGGTACGCTCGCGACCACGATCCCGGCGTCGCTGTGGATGCGCCGCGTCGGGCGCCGCTACGGCTTCATGACTGGCGCCGGGTTCGGCGTGATCGGCGGCCTGGTGGCCGCGCTCGCGATCTACTGGAAGATGTTCCCGCTGTTCTGCGTGGGCACGCTCCTGATGGGAAGCTACAACGCGTTCGGCCAGTATTACCGCTTCGCCGCCGCCGATGCTTCGAGCGGCCCGTTCAAGGGCCGCGCCGTTTCCTACGTGCTGACCGGTGGCGTGGTCGCGGCCGTGTGCGGGCCCGAGGCCGCCAAATTTACCCGCGACCTCTTTCCCGACCTGCTTTACGTCGGCTCGTACCTGACGCTCACCGTGCTCGCGGCCGTCGCCATGCTGACGCTTTCGTTCATCAACATCCCGCCGCCCTCGGCGGCGGAGCGCACCGGCGGCGGCCGGCCGCTGCTCGTGATTGCGCGCCAGCCGGTGTTCGTCGTCGCCGTGCTGTCCTCGCTCGTGAGCTACACGGCGATGAGCACGGTCATGACCGCGACCCCGCTCGCCATGGGCTTGTGCGCGTTGCCGCTCGAGGACGCCGCTTTCGTCATCCAGTGGCACGCGCTCGGCATGTTCGCGCCCGGGTTCGTGACCGGCCATCTGATCCGCCGCTTCGGCGTGCTTTCGGTAATGATTGCGGGTGGGGTGCTCCTGGTGCTGGCCTCGCTCATCAATCTCCACGGCATCACCCTGACCCATTTCTGGGTCGCGCTCTTCATCCTCGGGGTCGGCTGGAACTTCATGTTCGTCGGCGGGACCACGCTCGTCACCGAAGCCTACGCGCCGGCCGAGCGCGCGAAGACCCAGGCCTTCAACGACTTTCTGGTGTTCGGATCGGTCGCCGTCGGCTCGTTCCTCTCGGGCAACCTGCTCTACTTTTTCGGCTGGAGCTCGGTGAATTACAGCGTACTACCGATCCTGATGGTGACGATCGCCGCCTCGGCGTGGCTTGCGCTCCGGCGCCGCGCGGCCGTTCCGGCCTAGCGCCGCCAGCCGAACGGCGCGGTGGCGGTTGCCATCCCCCTGTAACTTTGGCATTGTCCCGCCGCCCGCGCGTAACCCCGTGCGGCGCCTGAATTTTCCTGGAGGGGGACCGAATTCATGACCGGACAATTGTGGTTCGTCATTGCTTGCGGCGTCATCGCGCTGCTCTACGGCCTGTGGGCCAGCCGATCGGTGTTGGCAGCCGACGCCGGCAATCCGCGCATGCGCGAAATCGCCCACGCGATCCAGGTCGGCGCCTCGGCCTACCTCAACCGCCAGTATCGGACCGTCGCCGTGGTCGGGATCGCGGTGTGCGTCATCCTGACGGCGCTGCTCGGGTGGCGGGTCGGCGTTGGCTTCGTGATCGGCGCGGTGCTGTCGGGCGCGACCGGCTATATCGGCATGAACATTTCGGTCCGCGCCAACGTACGGACGGCGCAGGCCGCGACCGGCGGATTGAAGCCGGCGCTCGCGATCGCGTTCAAGGCTGGCGCCGTGACCGGATTGCTCGTGGTCGGGCTCGCGCTATTGGCGGTCGCGGTCTACTACGGCTTCCTGGTCGCGACCGGCACGCCGATCGACAAGATGCTCGAAGCGCTGGTCGGGTTGGGCTTCGGCGGCTCGCTGATTTCGATCTTCGCGCGGTTGGGCGGCGGCATCTTCACCAAGGGCGCCGACGTCGGCGCCGATCTGGTCGGCAAGGTCGAAGCCGGCATCCCCGAGGATGATCCGCGCAATCCGGCGGTGATCGCCGACAATGTCGGCGACAACGTCGGCGACTGCGCCGGCATGGCGGCCGACTTGTTCGAGACCTACGCCGTCACCATCGTCGCGACCATGCTGTTGGCCGCGATCTCGTTCACCGGCGCGACCCAGGGTGCGCTCATGATGTACCCGCTGATGATCGGCGCCGTCTGCATCCTGGCCTCCGTGGTCGGCACGTTCTTCGTCCGCCTGGGCGGCGACAACAAGATCATGGCCGCGCTTTACAAGGGGTGCATCGCGACCGGTATTATTTCGGCGGTCGCGCTTTGGTTCGTGACCGACATGGTGGTCGGTAGCGGCACCAAGCTTGGAAGCGGCGCCGAGGCGTTCACCGGGCGGCACCTTTATTACTGCGCGCTTGTCGGCCTCGCCGTGACCGGGCTCTTGATGTGGATTACCGAGTACTACACCGGCACCGGTTTCAAGCCGGTACGGAGTATCGCCCAAGCCTCGACCACCGGCCACGGCACCAACGTCATTCAGGGTCTCGCCGTATCGATGGAGGCGACCGCGGCGCCGGTGATCGTCATCTGCGTCGGAATCGTCGCCTCCCACCTGCTGGCCGGCGTTTACGGCATCGCCATCGCCGCGACCGCAATGCTGGCGCTCGCCGGCATGGTGGTGGCGCTCGACGCCTACGGCCCCGTCACCGACAACGCCGGCGGCATCGCCGAGATGGCCGACTTGCCGCGCGAGGTGCGCAAGTCGACCGACGCGCTCGATGCGGTCGGCAACACCACCAAGGCGGTGACCAAGGGCTACGCGATCGGCTCGGCCGGCTTGGCCGCGCTCGTACTGTTCGCCGCCTATGTCGAGGATCTGAAGAAGTACTTCCCCAAACTTCAGGTCGAGTTCGACCTTTCCAACCCCTATGTCGTGGTTGGCCTGTTCGTGGGCGGCCTGTTGCCGTACCTGTTCGGCTCGCTCGGCATGCGCGCGGTCGGGCGCGCGGCCGGATCGATCGTGATCGAGGTGCGCCGGCAGTTCAAAGAGATCGCCGGCATCATGGAAGGTAAGGCCAAACCCGATTATTCGCGCGCAGTCGACCTCCTCACCAAGGCGGCGATCCGCGAGATGATCGTTCCCTCGCTGCTGCCGGTGCTGGCGCCGATCGTGCTCTATGTCGTGGTGCTCTGGATCGCCGGCCAGTCAGCCGCGTTCGCGAGCTTGGGCGCGATGTTGTTGGGCTCGATCGTGACCGGGTTGTTCGTCGCGCTGTCGATGACCTCGGGCGGCGGTGCCTGGGACAACGCCAAAAAGTACATCGAGGAAGGCAATCACGGCGGCAAGGGCTCGGACGCCCACAAGGCAGCCGTGACCGGCGACACCGTCGGCGATCCCTACAAGGACACCGCCGGACCCGCGGTCAACCCGATGATCAAGATCGTCAACATCGTCGCACTACTGTTGTTGGCGGTCCTGGCGACGTTCGCGAAGTAGCGCTCGAGCTTGCGGCAGACCGGGGCGAGGGCCCCGGCCGCGCCGGCTCCCGACCGGTGCGCCGCGCCTGGGTCGTTAGCGGCGGCCGCGGGTCGGCGTGCGGCCTTCGTCGCTGAAGCGGCCGACGTTGCCGAGCAACTGTTCGACGAAGCCCAGTTCCTTGCCGCGGGTCGGCGTCTCGCGTTCGACGAAGGCCACGTCGCGCCCGTCCTCGACCGAGAACCGGCGCAGATCGGCGACCAGCCCGTTGTCAGGATCGAAGCTCACGGCGACGACGCGTTGATCGATAACCTTGGGTTTCAGGAAGGCGACCGTCTCGGTTCGCCGCGTGATGTAGTACCAGGTTTCGCCGTTGAACGAGGCGACGCTCGAGGGGGCGCCCAGGATCTCGGCCACTTGCGAGCGGGTGTGGGTTCCGACCTTGACCCGGTCGACCAACTCGTTGTCGGGAATGAAGCCGTGCTGGGCAACGATCGGCGAACAGGCGCCGAGCGCCAGTGCCGCGATAGCCGCCACGACCGTCGATTTCATCCTGCGCTGCATCGATCCATCATTCGGCTCGGCGAGGTTCGGGTTGACGGCCGACGTCCAAGTCCGTACCTCAACCGATTAAATGGCACCCAGAGTCCCTGCTGTCAAACCGCTGGCCCGCCCGCGTGATTAACCTGTTCCGCCGCCAAACGCCGGCGCAGGCCGCCGCGCACGCGCTGTTCGGCGCATTGGTCGCTCAGTCGCGGCTGCCGGCGTTCTACATGGCGGGCGAGGTGCCGGATACCATCGACGGCCGTTTCGATCTCCTCGCGCTTCATGTTTCGCTGGCGATTCGCCGGCTCCAGCGTGATCCGGCGCTCGGCCCGCTCGGCCAAGCCCTGTTCGAAGCGATGGTCGACAATCTCGATCACGGATTGCGCAAGGCAGGGGTCGGCGATCTCCGCGTCGGCAAACGGGTCAAGGCAATGGTGGCCGCGTTCTACGGGCGTCTCAAAGCCTATGGCGACGCGCTCGAGCGCGGCGCGCCCGCCGACGCGCTCGACGTTGCCCTCGCCCGCAATCTCTATCGCGACGCTCGACCCAAGCCCGAAACGACGGCGACCATGGCGAGCTACGTCCGCTGTCAGGACCAGGCGATCCTCGCCGCCCCGGCCGCCGATCTTGCCACCGGGCACCTCCGGTTGATCCCGTTTCCGCCCGCACCGGCGATCGTTGACCCGGGCTCGGCTTGACCTTATGGTCCGCGCCCTTTAGGTCATCTGCGAGCGTTCGTAGAGCCAGCCATGGAGGCTGAAACCGCCGCCATCGAATTTAGCCGCATCGTGCGGCGCGACAACTTGGCCGAGACACCGGTTTCGCTCAAGTATACTGCTACCGATTCGGAGTGTGCCGCGCTCGCCCGGCGGTTCGGGCTGGTCCGGATCGAGCGCTTTTCGATCGCAGTCGATTTGACGCTGCTCGGTGGTGGACGCCGGTTCCGACTTCGTGTTTCTTTTCAAGCAGATGTGGTACAATCTTGCATCGTAACGCTCGATCCGGTTGGCGCGCGGGTCGAGGATACCATCACTCAGGAAGTCGTTCTTGCGGAGGCGCCCGCAGCCGGGACGTCCGACCGCGAAGTCGATGTCGGACTGGATGATGAGCCTGAAATCGTATACGGAGACGCGTTCGATCTAGGCGAATTCGCCGCCCAGCAGCTATCGCTGGCCCTCGACCCCTACCCGCGTAAACTGGGGGCGTCGTTTTCGGGTCATAGCGACGCCGCTGGCGAGACCGGGCCGTTTGCCGCGCTCGGCAAGCTGAAGGAAACGTTGAGCAAGAAAGGTTCGCCCTAGCGGCACCCACGCCCTGCAACGAAGTTAGTGACGAAGCGAGAGACCCATGGCTGTTCCGAAGCAAAAAATCTCCAAATCGCGCCGCAACATGCGCCGCGCCCACCACGCCCTCAAGGCGCCGAACTCGGGCGAATGCCCAAATTGTGGCGAGCTCAAGCGCCCGCACCACGTCTGCCGCGCCTGCGGCTTCTACGACGGACGCGAGGTGGTGCCGGCTCCCGACAGCACCAGCGCCTAACCGCGCGGCCCTGCCGACGTGGCCCCGGCGACCATCACGCTTGCGCTCGATGCGATGGGGGGCGATCACGCCCCCGACCACGTCGTGCGCGGGGCCGCGATCGCCCGCGAGCGCTTCCCGACGGTCCGCTATTTACTGTTCGGCGACGAGCGCAAGATCAAGCCGCTGCTCGACAAGGCGCCGAAAATCGCTGCGCTTTCGGAGATTCGCCACACCGACGAAGCAATCGGCGATAGCGACAAGCCGGCCCAGGCGCTTCGCCGCGGCGCCCGTTCGAGCATGCGGCTTGCGATCGATGCGGTCCGCGACAACGACGCGCAGGGTGTGGTCTCCGCCGGTAACACCGGTGCTCTGATGGCGATGGCCAGGTTCGTCCTGAAGACGCTGCCGACCATCGACCGGCCGGCGATCGTCGGCCTGTTCCCGACCGTCAAGAGCGAGTGCACGATGCTCGACTTGGGCGCCAACGTCGAATGCGACGCCAACACGCTGGTGCAGTTCGCGGTGATGGGTTCGGCGTTCGCGCGAACGCTACTCGGCATCGAGCGGCCCCGGGTCGGCCTCCTCAACGTCGGTTCGGAAGAACTGAAGGGCCACGAGGAAGTGCGCGGCGCCTACCAACTGTTGAAGGACGGCGACCTGCCGCTCGAATTCATCGGCTACGTCGAGGGTAGCGATATCCCGGCCGGCACCGCCGACGTGGTCGTCACCGACGGCTTCACCGGCAACGTTGCGCTCAAGACGGCCGAAGGCACGGCGCGGCTCTACACCAATTTCCTCGCCAAAGCGTTCCGCCGCTCGTTGATGTCGAAGTTGGGATATTTGCTGGCCCGTCCGGCGCTCAAGACGCTCCGCGCCCGCGTCGATCCACGGGTCTATAACGGCGCCATGTTCGTCGGCCTGAACGGCATCGTCGTCAAGAGCCACGGCTCGATGGACGCGATGGGGTTCGCGAGCGCAATCGGTGTCGCCGTCGACATGGTGCGCGGCAATATCTCGGAGCGCATCGTCGCGGACTTCAAGCACTTCGGCGCCAAGACGGCACCGGCGACGGTCGCGTGAGCCCGGTGCGCCGGTCGACGTTTATTGGTTGCGGCGCATATTTGCCGGAGCGCGTCGTCACCAACGCCGAGCTCGCCGAGCGCGTCGACACCACGAACGAGTGGATCGTCGAGCGGACCGGCATCCTCGAACGGCATATCGCCGCCGATGGCGAGAAGACGTCGGATCTGGCGATCGCCGCGGCGCGTCCGGCGCTGGCCGCGGCCGGCTTGGGCGCCAACGATCTCGACCTCATCATCGTCGCGACCGCGACGCCGGACGAGACCTTCCCCGCGACCGCGACCGTGGTGCAGGCCGGGCTCGGCATGACTCGCGGCGCCGCCTTCGACGTGCAGGCGGTATGTTCGGGGTTCATCTACGGTCTCACCGTCGCCGACAACTTCATCCGCGCCGGTTCGGCCGAAACCGTGTTGGTAATCGGTGCCGAGACGTTCTCGCGCATCCTCGACTGGCAAGACCGCACCACCTGCGTCCTGTTCGGCGACGGCGCCGGCGCGGTGGTGTTGAAGGCGAGCGAGGGGCAGGGCGGTCTCGACGATCGCGGCATCCTGCGCACCTGTCTTCACTCCGACGGCCGTCAGCACGATGCGCTCTACGTCGATGGCGGTCCGTCTTCGACCCAGACCACAGGGCATCTGCGCATGAACGGCCGCGAGGTATTCCGCCACGCCGTCGTCAACCTGGGCGACGTCATCAAGGAAGCGCTCGAAGGCGCTGGGATTACCGCCGCCGATGTCGATTGGATCGTCCCGCATCAGGCCAACCAGCGGATTCTCGAGGGCACGGCCAGACGCCTGGGTATCGCTCCGGGCAAGGTGATCTCGACTATCGCCCGGCACGCCAATACCTCGGCCGCGTCGGTGCCGCTTGCGCTGGCCGAGGCGGTCGGCGATGGCCGCATCAAACCGGGCCAACTCCTACTAATGGAGGCAATGGGCGGGGGATTCACCTGGGGATCGTGCCTGGCCCGGTGGTAACGGGCGAAAAAACCCAAACCACTTAAATGACGACCCGCATCCCTTTGATATTGACGGGTTTCTGTTCCGAAGTTACCGTACGCCCAAACCAAAAAGACGCGCACGCAGTAGGGGGAACCGGTGACCGAGGGTAAAACCGTTACGCGCGCTCAATTGAGCGAGGCGGTGTACCAAGAAGTCGGACTCTCGCGGAACGAATCCGCCGATCTGGTGGAGTCCGTCCTCGCCGAAATTGCGACCAGCCTGATCGCCGGAGAAACCGTAAAAGTTTCTTCATTTGGAAGCTTTTACGTCCGCGAGAAGGGCCAGCGCGTAGGCCGCAACCCAAAGACGGGCGAAGAGGTTCCGATCCTGCCGCGGCGGGTGTTGGTGTTCCGGCCCTCGCACGTCCTCAAAGACCGTATCAACCAGGCCTTGAACGGCAAGACTACCCCGTCGGCGTCGTAGCCCATGGCCGAAGACCTCGCCCGCTCCTTTGCCGCTGGTCCGCGCGGCGCCAAGTCGCCCGGTGCCTTCCGCACCATCAGCGAGGTCGCGTCCGAGCTCGACGTGCCGCAGCACGTGCTTCGGTTCTGGGAAAGCAAATTTGCCCAGGTAAAGCCCATGAAGCGGGGCGGTGGCCGGCGCTATTACCGCCCGGAGGACGTCGAACTCCTGCGCCGGATCCGAAGCCTGCTCTACGACGAGGGCTACACCATCAAGGGCGTGCAGAAGGTCCTGAAGGACCGCAACGGCGGCGCCCGTGACGATATTCGCAAGGTCCCGCGCGAGGCGGTGCGAGCCGCACACCGCTTACGCGAAGACGAGGCCGAGGCGCCGCCCGCGGCCGCGCCGGCCAGCGCCAGCCCGGCATCCGACCTCAACCAGCGTCAGCGCCAGCGCATCGAAGCGGCGATCAGCGAGCTTTCCTCGCTCCGCAAGCTGCTCAAGGACATCAGTCGCTGACGCGGGCGGGCGTTACTGCCCGGGCCGAAAGCAGACCGTCATCGTCAGGCGACGCCCCGCTTTTGGATCGTGCCGGCAACGTATGGATGGCTGTGCCACGCGGCCAGGACGGGCACACGGGCGAGCGTTGCCGCGCCGGCACGTGCTCGTTATAGTCGCCCGCGCCGGCCAACCCGGCGGTCGGAGCGTGGCGCAGCCTGGTTAGCGCACCAGACTGGGGGTCTGGGGGTCGGTGGTTCAAATCCACTCGCTCCGACCAATTAACCCCGTTGGCGTCGAAGCGACGGCACGTTCATGACCGGCACGCCCGATCCGCGCGGCGACGCAGGGCGCGGTGCTGCTGCTGATCGATCTGCAGCGGGCAATCGACGCGCCGAGCTCGGGTTCCCGCAATAACCTTGACGCCGAAGCGCGGATCGCGCGCGTTCGTGCCTTTTGGCGCGCGCGCGAGTGGCCGGTCTGGCACGTGTGCCACGATTCACGCGAACCGACGGCGCCCTACCGCCCAGGCCAACCGGGCAACGATTTCAAGCCCGCGTTCGCACCCGCGGCGGGAGAACCGGTTATGGTCAAGCGCATCAATAGTGCGTTCATTGGCACTGATCTCGAAGCGCGTCTTCGCGCGCACGGGCACAGCGCTTTGGTGATTGCCGGCATCAATACCAATGATTCGGTCGAGGCGACGGTCCGGACCGCAGGGAATCTCGGCTTCGCGACGTTTCTCCTCGCGGACGGTTGTTTCACCATTGCCCGCCGCGACGGGCGCGGAATCGAACGCAGCGCCGAGGAGGTTCATGCGATGTCGCTCGCGAACCTCGATGGTGAATACTGCACCGTAACGACGACGGCGGCGTTGCTCTCGGCTTGAGCTTCTCGGCATTGGTGGTGACCGCCCACGCCGCGGACAGGTTCGCGGTTGAACGAAGCGGCGTGTATCACTACGCTGCGCGCTTCCAACAACCCGAGGGGAGTGCTCCATGTCTTCGATTGTTCGTATCGCCGCGACGACTGTCGCCGCGATAGCCCTAACGGCCGGGGCGGCGTTCGCGCAGGACGCCTGCCAGAAGCCGGCCGAGGCCAAGAAGATAATCGTCATGGCCGACTGGATTCCGTGGTCGAACCAGGGGCCGATGTTCACCGCCCAGCAGAAGGGGCTCTACAAGGAAGAAGGGATCGAGGTCGAGGTGATCTCGCCCGCGAACCCGGCCGATCCGATCAAGCTGGTCGCGCGCGAGCGGGTCAACATCAGCATGACCTACGTGCCGGAAGTGATGCTCTCGCGCGAGACCGGCATTCCGGTGACCTCGGTCGCGGTCGCACTCCGGGTCCTGTCGTCAGGCCTCACCACGCACGGCGAGGAGAACATCAAGACGCCGGCCGACCTCAAGGGCAAGATCGTCGGCATCGGGCCCAAGCAGGATGCCCAGGCCTACCTCGACACCCTGCTCAAGTCGGCGGGTTTGACCAAGAAAGACATTCAGATGGTCGACCCGGGCTTCGGCCACAGCCAATACCTGATGACACGCAAGGTGGCGGCGGCGCACACGCTCGCCTACGCCGAAAACATGATCATCGAGGAGCTGAGCGTCAAGGAAGGGAAGCCCAAGCCCAACTTCCTCCGCTATTCCGATTTCGGCGTGCCGAAGTTCTACTACCAGCTCTACGTCGCCAACGAGAATTGGAGCAAGAAGAACGCCGCCACCATCTGCCGCTTCCTGCGCGCCACCGGCAAGGGCGCCGACGACTATTTCGGCAAGCAGGGCTGGCAGGAAACCAACAAGTGGGTGCACTCGAAGAACAGCGTGTTCTCACTCGAGCAGCACAACAAGATGGCGCAAGCGATCTCGACCCACTGGAAGGACGAGGCCGGCAAGTACTGGGTGCAAAAGGACGAGGTGTGGAAGCAGGCGCAGGATTGGGCGCTGCAGCAGAAGTTCATCTCAATCCCCGAAGAGACCAAGAAGTACTTCACCAACGCTTACGTGCCGAAGTCGTAACGGCCGGTCGCGTTCGACGTCACGAAACGCGGGCCTTCGGGCCCGCGTTTTTTTTGCTCGCCGTGGCTATCGAAGGATGGGCGGCGCTCCGCTATGGCGCGTCGCCTTGCCCGTGGCGCGAGTCAGGCCCCGAACATCCGCTCGCTGTAGTTGTTGATGACGTTATGGATCGGCTCTTCCATGCGGCAGAGCCGGCCCGGCTGAAACATCCGCGAGGCGACGCCGCGCTGAAGCGATTGCACCAAGGCGCGGTCCTCTTCGAAGACGCGGGTCTCGGTATCGGTGTACTGCTTGATTCGGCTCGCGAACTCGGGATGGTTGAGGCACGCCTTCGGAAACAGCAGGTACGCGTAAAGCCGAGTCTTGTCGACGCCAAGCGGCCAATAGGTCAGGCATTCGACGTTGTCGCAGTAGTAGTACTGCTGGAAGTTGGGCGCCATGAAACTCGCTCCCGCGAAATCGAGCGGCTTGTCCTTTAGCGAGTCCATCGTCTGGTCGAACAGCGGCCGATGGTTGTTGAAGCGCGGTGCGAACGAGAAGAATGTGCCGTACATGCCGCGCCGCTTGAGCCAGAACTCTACGGCGGTGTGGTCGACGCCGTAGCCGAGCGTGGCGGAATGGATGGTGCCGATGTGGTACTTGTCCATCGCGTTCTCGACCACGAGCTTCCAGTTGCAATCGAGCACGATATCGAGCTTGGCGGCGATCGCGAGATCCTGTTGGCGGATGAAGCCGAAATCGGCGTTGAAATCGGCGACAAAATCCGCGAGCGGTTCCGGCGTCGCGGAAAAATTGACGAACACCCACCCTTGCCAGACGTCGCAATGGACAGCGGGTAACCGGCAAGTCTTAGGGTCGAACCCTTCGGCCTCCTTCATGTAAGGCGCCCCGAGCAGGTGGCCGTCGAGGCCGTAGAGCCAGCCGTGGTAAGGGCACATGAATTCCTTGGTGTTGCCGGAGCCGGTCGCAACTTCAACGCCGCGATGGGCGCAAACGTTGGCGAAGCCGTGAATCCGGCCCTCGGCATCGCGCGTCAGGAGAAGCGGTTCATCGACGATCCGAAGCGCCATGTAGTCGCCAGGCTTCGCGAGTTCCTCAACGCGCGCTACCGCGATCCAGTCCGTCATCCAGATGCGTTCTTTTTCGGCCGCGTAGACCTCGGGCGAAGTGTAGATAAAGCCCGGGGCGTGGCTCGCCCGTTGGAGCGGCGCTCGCGTCGCCGCCAGTTGTGCGCGGGTCGTAGAATCCAGCCGTCTTTCAACCAAGCCCATGGCACCCCTCGATCGCAGTTGCCTTCGCCCATGATCAGTGTAGGCATCTGCGCGCCGCCGTGCCAGCACCGGCATAGGCGATGACCTCGCACGCGTTTCGGCATAGAGTCTCGGCGCTTTCAATTGGCAAGGGAGGTTACCGATATGAATACCGTCACGCGCACGGTCGCCCGTCTGCTTGGTACGGCGGGAGCGCTCGCTTTGGCCGTCGTCGCTGCTCCGGCGCTCGCGCAGGATGCTTGCGAAAAACCCGCCGAGACGAAATCGATCACGGTGATGGCGGACTGGATTCCGTGGTCGAACCAGGGTCCGATGTTCACCGCCATCAACAAGGGTTACTACCAGGCCGAGGGCATCGAGGTGAAAGTGATCTCGCCGGCCAATCCCGCCGATCCGATCAAGCTGGTCGCGCGCGAGCGGGTGCAGTTCTCGATGACCTATGTGCCCGAAGTGATGCTCTCGCGTGAGACCGGCATCCCGGTGGTGTCGGCCGCGGTCGCGCTCTACAAGCTGTCCTCGGGCCTCACCGCAATGGGCGAGGAGAACATCAAGAAACCGGCCGATCTCAAGGGCAAGATCCTTGGCGTCGGACCCAAGGCGGACGCGCAAGCGTTCCTGGACACGATCCTCGAAGCCGGCGGCCTGACGCGCAAGGACGTGCAGATCGTCGATCCCGGTTTCGGCCATATTACGTACTTGATGACGAAGAAAGTGGCCGCGGCCCACGTGCTCGAGTACGCCGAGCACATGATCACGTCCGAGCTCGCCAAGAAGGAGGGCAAAGCCGAACCCACGTTCCTGCGCTATTCCGACTTCGGCGTGCCCAAATTCTACTATCAGCTCTACGTTGCGCCCGAGCGCTGGATCGCCAAGAACGGCGCGACCGCGTGCCGGTTCCTGCGCGCCACCCAGAAGGGGGTCCAGGACTATTTCGGCAAGCAGGAGTGGAAAGAGACCAACAAGTGGATCCACTCGAAGAACGAGATCTTCTCGCTCGACCAGCACAATGGCATGGCGCAGGCGATCGCCACCCACTGGCAGGATCCCGACGGCAAATACTGGGTGCAGAAGGAAGCGGTCTGGAAAGAAGCCCAGGACTGGGCGATCAAGCGCAAGCTGATCACGATTCCTGAGGATCCGAAGAAGTACTTCACCAACCGTTACGTGCCGAAGTCGTAACCGACGCATCCAACGTGCTGCGAAACGCGGGCCTTCGGGTCCGCGTTTTTTTTGTGCGCTAGCCGGACCCGTCGCTCCTCGCATACCCTTTCACTTGGGTCGGGCTGCGAACGGACGAGGGGTCACGATGCCGCACAAGGTAGGACGCGCGCTGGGCTTCGCCGCAATATTGTGGCTGGTCGGGATGGTGTGGGGGAGCGTCGTGTTCGCGATTCCCGCCCTTCAGGATTGGGGGCGGACCGCGTATGTGTCGGCGAACCTCGCGGTCAGCGTGCCGATCCTGATCGTGTGGGCGGTCTTGATCCCGTGGTTCGCCAAGCGGCACTTGCGCGACACTGCGCAGCGCGCGGCCGAAGGGTTGAAGCTTGGCATCGTGTTCGCGCTGGTTGCGATCGTCCTCGATGCGGCGGTGGTCGCGGTCGCGTTCAAGGCCGGCGCCGCGTTTTTCGGTCACCTCCTGCTCTGGCTCGGCTACGCCATGCTGCTGGTGCTGCCGTGGCGGGCCGGCCGCCAGTTGGGGTCGGTCTAGATCTCGAAGCACGATCGAGCCGACCTCGAATCCGTCTAGCGGTGCCGACCGTTAAAATATTATCCGACTAACAGACGGACCCAATCATACGGCCGTTCCGGCCCACCAGCCCGACGCCTCGCGGGCTATTTACTTGGGACCCTCCGGCGCTGCGTGCTAGATTCGTGGACAGCCGAGAATAATCGAGGCGTGCTAACCGTTTACCAGAATGTTTCGCCCCGTGTTCTTCATCGTCCAGGGAGGTCGCCTATGACCGTCAAGCGTTTGGGTCTCGCGGCGCTCGGCGCTGCCATCGCTATCACCAGCATGGTCGCGCTCAAAGCCGAAGCCGCCGATCAGTACATTCCGCTCCTCGTCTATCGCACTGGCCCCTATGCGCCGAGCGGAATTCCGTCGGCCAACGGGTTCGTCGATTATTTCAAGACGCTGAACGCGCGCGACAAAGGCGTGAACGGCGTGAATATCGCCTGGGAAGAGTGCGAGATGCAGTACGACACCAAACTGGGGGTCGAGTGCTACGAACGTCTCAAGAAGAAGACGGATACGGGCGCATCGCTGATCAACCCGTACTCGACCGGCATCACGTACGCTCTCATCCCGAAGTCGCCGGTCGACAAGGTGCCGCTCCACTCGATGGGCTACGGCAACACCGCGGCCGCCGACGGGCGCGTGTTCCCCTGGACCTTCAATTTCCCGACCACGTACTGGAGCCAGGCTTCGGCCAAGGTCAAGTACATCGGCGCGCGCGAAGGCGGCATGGACAAGCTCAAGGGCAAGAAGCTGGTGCTCGTCTATCACAACAGCCCCTACGGTAAAGAGCCGATCCCGACGCTCGAAGTGCTGGCGCAGAAATTTGGCTACCAGTTGACCCTTCTCCCGGTCGATCACCCCGGCCAAGAGCAGAAGGCGGCGTGGCTGCAGATCCGGCGCATCAAACCCGACTGGATCTTCCTGTGGGGTTGGGGCGTGATGAATCAGGTCGCGGTCAAGGAAGCGGCCTCGATCAACTTCCCGATGGATCGCTTCATCGGCGTGTGGTGGTCGGGTACCGAGACCGACGTAGTCCCGGCCGGCGACGGCGCCAAGGGCTATCTCTCGGCCACCTTCCACGCGCCCGGCGATTCGTTCCCGGTGCACAAGGAAATCCTGAAGCACGTCTATAACAACGACGCCGCCGCGGCCAAGAAGAACAACTACGGCGAAGTGCTTTACAACCGCGGCATCATCAATGCCGTCTACAACATCGAGGCGATCCGCACCGCGATGAAGAAGTACGGCAACAAGCCGATGAACGGCGAGCAGGTGCGCTGGGGCTTCGAGAACCTCACCATCGACACCAACCGCCTGAAGGAGTTGGGCCTCGAGGGCTTCACCAAGCCGGTCAAGGTCACCTGCGAAGATCACGAAGGCAACGGCCCGGTCATCATCCAGCAATGGGACGGCAAGGCGTGGAAGTTCGTATCCGACTGGATCGAACCGATGCGCGACGTGATCCGGCCGATGATCGAGGAAGCGGCGGCGAAGTTCGCGAAAGAGAACAACATCACGCCGCGCGATTGCTCGAAGGAAGGTTAGGCTGACGACCGAGGTTCACGTAAGGCCCTCATCCTGAGCCAGTCGAAGGATGGGGGTCGGCACCGACAACGCCCTCATGGTTCGACAGGCTCACCATGAGGGCTTTTTTTTGATCTCTTAACTGACCCACGGCCATGGCGGAAACCGCGACCGCGCTGCTCGCCGTTAACAACATCGAGGTGATCTACGATCACGTCATCCTGGTGTTGAAGGGCGTTTCGCTTTCAGTGCCGGCTGGCGGCATCGTCACGCTCTTGGGCGCGAACGGCGCTGGCAAGACCACCACCTTGAAGGCGATCTCGAACCTGCTTCACTCCGAACGCGGCGAGGTCACCAAGGGCTCGATTGCCTATGATGGCGCCCAGATTCAGTCGCTCCCCGCCAACGATCTGGTCAAGCGCGGCGTGATCCAGGTGATGGAGGGGCGGCACTGCTTTGCGCATTTGACCGTCGAAGAGAATCTGCTGACCGGCGCGCACACGCGCGGCGACGGCGGTCGTGCCGTCGCCGCGGACATCGAGCGCGTCTACACCTATTTCCCGCGGCTCAAGGAGCGCCGGTTCTCGCAGGCGGGCTATGTCTCCGGCGGCGAGCAGCAGATGACGGCGATCGGCCGCGCGTTGATGGCCAAGCCCAAGCTCATCCTCCTGGATGAACCCTCGATGGGGCTGGCGCCGCAGCTAGTCGAGGAGATTTTCGAGATCGTGCGCGCGCTCAATCAGAAAGAGCGCGTAAGCTTCCTCCTGGCCGAGCAGAACGCCAACATCGCACTCCGCTACGCCCACTATGGCTACATCCTCGAGAACGGTCGCGTCGTCCTCGACGGCGAAGCCGCCACGCTCGGGCAGAACGAGGACGTCAAGGAGTTCTATCTCGGCCTCTCCGCGGGCGGCCGCAAGAGCTACCGCGACGTCAAGCACTACCGTCGGCGCAAACGCTGGCTGGCGTAACGGCGGAAGGAGCGGCGGGGTGGCCAAACATTTCGACGCGCTCGAGACCCGTTCGCCCGAGGTGCGCGAAGCCGCGCTCTTCACCGCGCTCCGCGACCAGATCGTCCACGCCAAGACCAACGCGCCTTATTTTACCAGGGCGCTCCGCGACATCGATCCGCGCGCGGTCACGACCCGGGTCAAGCTGGCCGAACTGCCGGTGACGCGCAAGTCCGAGGTGATGAAGCTGCAGCGCGAGGCACCGCCGTTCGGCGGTCTGACCGCGATCCCGGTACACCGCGTCGCCAACATCTACCAATCGCCGGGTCCGCTTTACGAGCCCAAGGGCTTCGGTCTCGACTATTGGCGTTTCGCCCGTGCCATGTTCGCCGCCGGCCTGCGCCTGGGCGATATCGTCCACAACACCTTCTCGTATCACCTGACGCCAGCCGGGGCGATGGTCGAGAGCGGGGCGCACGCGCTGGGCTGCGCGGTGATCGCCGCCGGAACCGGCAACACCGAACTGCAAGCGCAACTCGTGGCCGAGGTCAAACCGACCGCTTATGTCGGCACGCCCTCGTTCTTGAAGATTCTGATCGAGAAGATGCGCGAGCTCGGGCTTTCGTCCGCGAGCATGAAGAAAGGGCTGGTGAGCGGCGAGGCGCTGCCGCCGCCGCTCCGTGCCGCCCTCAAGGACCTGGGCGTCGCGGTCTACCAGTGTTACGCCACCGCCGACTTGGGCCTCATCGCCTACGAGAGCGACGCGATGGAAGGCTTGATCGTCGATGAGGGGGTGATCGTCGAACTGGTCGAGCCGGGCGGTACCAAGCCGGTGGCGGAGGGCGAGGTTGGCGAGGTCGTGGTCACGACCTTCACCAAGGAGTATCCGCTCATCCGCTTCGGCACCGGCGATTTGTCGGCGTACCTGCCCGGGCCGAGCCCGTGCGGGCGCACCAACGCGCGGCTCCGCGGCTGGCTGGGGCGCGCCGATCAGTCGACCAAGGTGCGCGGCATGTTCGTCCACCCGAGCCAGATCATGGCCGTGCTCGGGCGCCACCCCGAGATCAAGAAAGGTCGGCTGGTCGTTACCCAACAAGCCGACGGGCGCGACCAGATGACGCTCCACTGCGAGACCGAGGGTGGAAACGAGGCGCTGGCCGCCGCGATTGCGACGACGATTCAAAGCGTCGCCAAGCTCCGCGGCGAGGTCGTATTCGCCGCACCCGGCAGTCTTGCCGCCGATGGCAAACTGATCGACGACCAGCGCAAGCTGACTTGATCTAAGCCGTTATGCCCGCGCTTGATGCGGGCATTCGCGTCTCCCCCGTCCGTGTCGACGGAACCGATGGGAGATCGCCCACGACTCGGGCTACGCCGGCACCGTGATGGTGACGGTGCCGCCTTTAACAACGGCCGGAAATTTCTGCACCGGCTTGCCGGCATTGCCGACGCCCTTCCAGACGTCGACCTTGAAGCCGTGGAGCGGGCACTGGACCGTGGTGCCGTCGAATGCGCCTTCGCCCAACGCGCCGCCGGCGTGGGGGCAGCGGTTGTTGATCGCGGCGCAGCGGTCGCCGACGCGAAACACCGCTACTTTGAGTTTGTCGTTGACGGCGACGATTTTGGCGCCGCCGTCGGGAATCTCGTCGCATTTGAGCTTGATCGTCTTTTCGGCCATGACCGCTGCTACCCTCGTTGAAAGAGACCGAGAAGCTGCCACCAAACATAGGTGAGCGGCAACAGGACAATCAGCACGAACGCGCCGAGCGTCGTGTAGAGGCGGATGCCTTCGCGGTAGGCGATGCGTCCGAGCTGAAGCGTGAGCAGGACCGGCGGCGCCTGATAGGGGAACCCCATCGCCAGTGCGCCGGCGAAAATCGTCATCAACAAGGTCGTCGCCGGAAGCGCGGTCGCCTCGGCGATCGCGCCGGCGAGCGGCGGCAGCGTCACCATGGTGCCGAACGGCGTCACGATCAGCCCGACCACGCTCGACGTTGCCGCGAGCAGCGCGAAGGTCCGGAGCGGTTGGCCGGGCGCGAAATCGGCCGTCGCGACAAACCACTCGCCCAACGCGCGCGCCAGCCCGGTCGCATCGGCGATCGCCGCGTAGGAGAGGATGCCGGCGGTGAAGACAAGGAAGCCCCACGAAATCTTTGTGCCAAACGCCTCGGCGTCGATGAAGCCCACGCGCGGCGCCAGGCAGGCGACGGCGGCGCCGAGGCCGATCCATGCCGGGCCGACTCCGTGCCAGCGGTCGGTGATCCAGCCGGCTAGCGCGACTGCCAGGACGACGAGGAGCCGCCGCTCGGCCGCAGTCCACGGCCGGGGCACGGACGCAGGGCTAGGCGCCGAACCCGCGCTGGTTGTTGCGGGATAGAGGTAGAAAATCGCAACTACCAAGCCCGCGGTGTAAACGATGCCGAAGGTCGGCGCGATCATGACCGACCAGTCGACGAACGCGATCGTTTGGCCGTAGAGCGTCTCACTCATGCCGACGATCAGCAGGTTCATGACGTTGGCGGGCAGGATCGCGAACCCGGCGGTCACCGTGCTGAACGCGGCCGCGAACACCAGGCCGCAGTAGCCGGAGCTGCCGAGCTTGAACCCCATCCGCTCGGCCAAGCTTACCGCGATCGGCACCAGCATCACGATCCGGACCGACGACGCCGGCACGATCGGCACCAGTGCGACCCCGGCGCCTGCCAGCACCAGTACGTTTCGACGGTAGGTCGTGCCGGCGTAGCGATGGACGATGGCCGCGACCCGGGCCGATAAGCCGGTGTCGCGAAACGCGGTCGCGATCACCAAGCCGGAAAACACCAGCCAGAACGTCGTCGTGTAGAAGCCGGCGAACACCACCGCGGGCGGCGCCAGCTTGGCGACCA
>CAMDOQ010000029.1 GCA_945903685.1 Rhizobium sp. Q54 | reverse complement strand
CTTGGTTCCCTTGCCGATGTTGGCATGGTTGACCCAGATCACGGTGACGCCGCGGCGGCGAAGCTCGGCGGCGAGCGCGTTGATCGCCGGCACCACGTCGCGCGCGACCGGGACCTCGGCCGGAGCGCCGGGCTCGACGAAGGTGTTCTGCATATCGACGACGACGAACGCGGTCTTGGCCGGATCGAGCGAGTCGAACAGATGGACGCGGCCGCGGCGCGCAAGCACGCGATCGATGATGTCTTGGCCGATATGGACTTTGTGCATGGGCTCTCTCCCCGGTCGCTCGTTTCTAATGGACCGTCGGCGCGGTTGGCACGGGCGGTTCGGTGATCTCGTCGGGCGCGCTGGTCGGTCCGGCCTGATGATGGACCATCTTCCAGGCGCCGGTTTCGCGCACGAACAGATTGGTCGCGATCAGAAACCCGCCCTCGACCCGCTCGTAGCAGATGACGTAGGCGAAGTCGCCATGGACGGTCGCCTTGGCGCGCAGGCAAGCGATCCGGGGGGAGCTCGCCGAGGTCAAGATCGCGCGCCAGCTCGCAAGCACCGGATCGCGGCCCGCGAGCGCCTGCCAGCCCGGATGGATGCAGGCGACCGGCGCCGTGCCCGCCCACACCGCTTCCATCGCCGCCACGTCCTTGGCGGCGAAGGCGCGGTAGAACGCCTCGTTCGCCGCCAGCACTGCCCGCTCGTCGGCCGTCGCGCTCACGTGATGAACTTGGTATAGCCGCCGTCGACGTTCCAACATACGCCGGTAATGAAGCCGGCCTTGCGGTCGGACGCCAGGAACGCGACCGCCGCGCCCACTTCCTCGGGCTTGCCGGTGCGCTTCATCGGCAAGTCCTTGGCGAGGTTGCGGAACACTTCTTCCTTGTCCTTGCCGACATGCGGGATGAATTCGAGCGCGAGTTCCTCCCAGAGCGGCGTCCGGATGAACGCCGGGTTGATGCAGTTGACGCGGATGATCGGGCCGTAGTCCTGGGCCCAGGTCTTGGTTAGCGAGAGCATCGCCGCCTTGGCCGAATTGTAGTCGCCCATGCCGCTGAAGCCCGAGTGGCCGCCGACCGACGAAATATTGATGACGGTGCCGCCCGCTTGCTTCTTCATCGGCGCGATTGCGCGGCGCGTGGTGCGGATGCAGGACCACAGATTGAGGTCGTAGATATGGGCCCACGCCTCGTCAGGCTGCTCGAGCGAGCGCTTGATCGAGGCTTCGCCGCCGGCGTTGTTGACGAGGATGTCGAGCCGGCCCCAGCGCGCCACGGTCTCGTCGACGACGCGGTCGTTGTCCTTCTTGTCGGTGGCGTCGGCCTCGATCGGCAGGCACTCGGCGCCGAGCGCTTCGACCTCGCGCTTGGTCTCGGCGAGCGCCGCCTGGCCGCGTGCGCTCACCGCGACGCGGCAGCCCTCGCGCGCGAGTTCCAAGACGATGCCCTTGCCGATCCCCTTACTCGCCCCGGTGACGAGCGCGACCTTGCCCTTGAGCTCGAGATCCATAGCATTCCCCCTGCAGACTTTCTTGTCGGTAGGCGCGCCATGGTAGGGGGTGGGTGCACGCCGCTCAAGCACGCGGCGCACGTCGATCAGGCCGCGATGGACGAGGTCGAAGCACGACCGACGACTCATCGCGCGTTGCACCGGCCAGACGCGCTCGTCGGGGCATGGCATGGCGAGCATCGTCCGGTCGAACCGAACGCGGGCAGGCCGTTGATGAATTCGAGCGCGTTCGGAAAAAGCCGTACTTGCAGAATGACGCCGAGGCCGACGAGAATCAGGAACAACTCGATTAACTGCTGCGGCAGCGACGACCCGCTGCTAGATTGGCGTTACCCCGTTGTCCGTCGATGCTGCCCAGCCGCCGCACCGTTTACGAAGCCCTCGAACTCGTCCGCCATACCGGACGATGGCCGATCGCCTTCGAGTTCGTTTGGTCGGGGTTGATCTTCGCCAATTTGGTCGCGACCGTGCTCGAATCGATGCAGGCCGTAGTCGGTGCGTACGGCCCGGCGCTCGCGCTCTTCCACGCCAGCTCGATGGTGCTGTTCACGGTCGAGCTCGGGGTCCGTTTCTGGGTTTGCACCGCCGATGCCACCGACCGCTACGTCCATCCGTTGTGGGGACGCGTCCGCTACTTTTTCTCGACGCTCACGCTGCTCGACGTGATTGCGGTCGCGCCCTATTGGCTCGGCGTCACGCTCGATCTCCGCTTCGCCCGTACGTTCCGGCTCTTGAGGATGCTCCACTTCTTCGGTTATGGCGATGCGACCGAAAGCCTGGCGGCGGTCTTTTACAACGAGCGCAAGGCGCTCATCGGCGCGCTGATCACGATGGTATTCGCGCTGTTCGTGACTTCATCGCTGATGTACCTGATCGAGCATCCGGTCCAGCCCGAGCAGTTTTCGAGCATCCTGAATGCGCTGTGGTGGGGGCTTGCTACCTTCGCCACCATCGGCTACGGCGACATCACGCCGGTGACGGCGGCCGGGCGCGTGCTCACTGGCTTTGCCGCCGTGTTCGGGATCGCGATGTTTGCGCTCCCGGCCGGCATCCTGGCCTCGGGCTACGCCTCCGAACTCAAGCGCCGCGATTTCGTCATCACCTGGGAACTGGTTGCGCGCGTGCCGATTTTCGCCAAACTTCCGGCCTCGAAGATCGCCGACATCGCCGGCATGCTGCGCGTGCGCCAGATCCGCGCCGGCGAGGTGATCGTGCGCAAAGGCGATCCCGCGAACAGCATGTACTTCATCGCCGAGGGCGAGGTCCTGGTCGACATCAAGCCGCATCCGATCCGGCTCCGGAACGGCGAGTTTTTCGGCGAAATGGGTCTGCTCGAACGGGCACCGCGGAGCGCGACGGTCTCGGCGGCGCGGACCGCGCGGCTGCTTGTGCTCGAGGCTCAGGATCTGAGCCGCTTCCTCGACGGCAACCCGACCGTACGCGAGAGCCTGACGCGGGCGACCGCCGAACGACAACTCCATCAGCAGGAGCACGAGGATTCAGCCGAACTGGCGCGCGAGCAGCGCGCGTCGGGTTAAGCCATGACGCCGCCGCAAACGCTGGCCGAAAAACTGGTGGCGCAGGCTGCTGGGCAAGCCGCGGTGCATGCGGGCGCGATCGTGACCGCGCGGGTCGACCTCGCGATGATGCACGATTCGGGCGGACCGCGCCGGGTCGCGCCGATCCTCGAGCGCCTCGGCGTCGGCGTCTGGGATCCGGCCCGCGTCGTCGTCGTCACCGATCACTTCACCCCGGCCGGCGATGCCGAAAGCGCACGCATCCTCGATCTCACGCGGCGATGGGTTGCTGCCAATAAGATCGCGCACTTCTACGACATGCGCGGCATTTGCCACGTGGTCGTACCCGAGCACGGTCATCTCCGCCCCGGCCTGTTCGCGGTCGGCGGCGACTCGCACTCGCCGACCGGCGGTGCGTTCGGCTGCTTCATGTTCGGTGTCGGCGCCACCGAGATGGCGGGCGTACTCGCGACCGGTGAAATCTGGCTGCGCGTACCGGAAACGATCCGGATCGAGTGGAACGGCACGTTGAGCGCCGGCGTCGCCGCCAAGGACGTCATGCTTGCGCTTTGCGCCGCGCTCGGCATGGACGGCGGCGACTATCAAGCGATCGAGTATGCCGGAAGCATGATCGATATGTCGCCGATGGAAGAGCGAATGACGCTCTGCAACATGGCGGCCGAGCTCGGGGCCCAGGTCGGCCTGATCGCCCCCGATGCGACCACCGCCCAGTATCTCGAACGCGCCGGCGCCATGGTCGGCGGCGACCTTGCCGTTTGGCGGAGCGATCCCGACGCGACGGTCCGCGCGCGCCACGTTTTCGATGCCGCCACGCTCGCACCCCAGGTAGCGGCGCCGCATAGCCCGGCCAACGCCGGTTCGGTTGCCGACATCGACCGCGTCACGGTCGACCAGTGCTACATCGGCGCTTGCACCGGTGCCAAGTTGGGCGACCTCCGGATGGCCGCCGCCGTCCTGAAGGGGCGCCGGGTCGCGCGCGGCGTGCGGCTCTTGGTGGCGCCGGCCTCGCTCGAGGCGCTGAACCGTGCCGCCGCCGATGGGACCCTCGCCACGCTGACCGAGGCCGGCGCCATTCTCCTGCCCTCGGGCTGCAATGCCTGCGGTGGCTACGGCGTCGGCGTGCTGGCCGAAAACGAGGTCTGCATCGCCTCGACCGCGCGCAACTTCAAAGGCCGCATGGGCGCCGCCTCGGCCCGGGTCTATTTGGGCTCGCCCTATACCGTCGCCGCCGCTGCCGTCGCCGGCCGCATCGTCGACCCGCGCGACTTTCTTCGCCCTCCCCCTGCCGCGCAGGGAAAGGGCGGGGCGGGGGTTCGCCCAAACCAACAAAAGGCGCTGGAACGGTGACGTCGGTGCACCTCGAAGGACCCCCACCCAACCCTCCGCCTTTGCGGGGGCGGGCAATCGCATTTGGATTGCGAGTGGGACACGGGCACACCCTAAGCGCCCCCTCCCCCTGCTTGCAGGGGGAGGGCTGGGAGGGGGTCGCGCTCGCATTTCAGCCCGCCGCACCTTTGATCCGTCGGAGCACCGACGATAACCCCCTCCCTTCCCTCCCCCTCTGCGAGGGGGAGGAATCGAAGAGCGTGCAAACTCGCCCTACGCACTCATATGCGATTGCCCTGCCCGCAGAGCGGGGGAAGGGGCATCGAGGGCGTGCCTTCAAATGCGATTGCCCTGCTCGGCGAGCGGGAGGGGCCGCATGAGCGGACGCGCCTTCGTTTTCGGCGACAACGTCGATACCGACGTCCTGGCGCCTGGCGCCTACATGAAGGGCGGCATCGACGAACTCGCCCGTCATTGTCTCGATGCGCTCGATCCCGCCTTCGCGACCAGCGTCGCGCCCGGCGACTTCGTCATCGGCGGGCGAAATTTCGGCATGGGTTCTTCGCGCGAGCAGGCGGCCCAAGCGCTAAAGCATTTGGGGGTCGCGGCCGTGATCGCGACCTCGTTCGCCGGCATTTTCTACCGCAATGCCTTGAACCTCGGCTTGGCGGCGCTGGTCAGCGCCGAGGCGCGGAAAGTTTACGCCGGCGACCGCCTCGAGGTCGATGCGGAGGCCGGGACCATCCGCAACGTGACCCGCGGCGAAACCCTCGCCTGCCAGGCGCTGCCGCCGCATCTGATGACGCTAGTGGCGGCGGGCGGCCTCGTCCCCTATCTCGAACGCAAGTTCAAACACGCTTAAGGAGCGAGCGATGATCGATTTCAAAGAGCGGCTGCGCCGGCCCGAGATTCTCGTTGCCCCGGGCATTTTCGATCCGCTGGGAGCCTGGTTCGCGGCGCGTGCCGGGTTCGAGGCGATCTACCTGTCCGGCGCCAGCATCGCCTATACGCAGTTGGGCCAAGCCGACATCGGCCTCGTCACTGCGAGCGAGGTCGAAGCGACGATCGCCCGCATCCGCGACCGCGTCGACCTGGCTCTGGTGGTCGATGCCGACACCGGCTACGGCAACGCGCTCAACGTCCAGCGCACAGTCCGCCACTTCGAGCGCGCTGGCGCCAACGCGATCCAGCTCGAAGATCAGACGCTACCCAAACGCTGCGGCCACCTGGAAGGAAAGACGCTGGTCGCCAAGGGCGAGATGATCGGCAAGATCAAGGCCGCACTCGACGCCCGCGCCAGCGCCGCGACCGCGATCGTTGCCCGCACCGATGCGATCGCGGTCGAAGGGTTCGAGGCGGCACTCGACCGCGCCGCCGCCTACGCCGAGGCTGGCGCCGACATGCTGTTCGTCGAGGCGCCGCGCACGCTCGAGCAACTGGCCGAGGTCGGAAAGCGCTTGGGCAATCGCGCGCCCCTGATGGCCAACATGGTCGAGGGCGGCAAGACGCCCCTGCTCGCCGGCCCGGAACTCGAACGCCTAGGCTTCTCGTTCGTGATCTTCCCGAGCGGCTTGGCGCGGGCCGTCGCCCACACCATGGAAGGTTTTTTCGCGACCTTGAAAAAAGACGGCACCACGCAGGCGTTCCGGCCGCAGATGTTCGACTTCGACACGCTGCAAGACCGGCTCGGCACCGCCGCGCTCCTGCAGCACGGGAAGCGCTACGACGCCGATCGTTTTACGCGCTAGCGGACCCCCTCCCGCTCGCTGCGCTCGCCGCCCCCCCCCCCCCGGGGGGGGAATTATCACCTTGACATAGTACGGCCCAATCCCTAGATTTAAGCCTCAGAAGCGAGGCGGGCCGTGAGCGACTTTTCCAATCCCATCTTCCACGACGAAACCAAGGCCCGCGAGTGGCTGGAAACGCGGATTTGGCCGAACGGTCCGGTGTGCCCGCATTGCGGCGTCATTGACGAAGCAACGCTGATGACGGGCAAAAGTCACCGTCCCGGCCTCTACCAGTGCAACGCTTGCCGCAAGCCGTTCACCGTTACTGTTGGGACGCTGTATGAGCGCAGCAAAATCCCGCTCCACAAGTGGCTTGCCGCGACTCACCTGATGATGGCGTCCAAGAAAGGGATGAGCGCGCTTGAGGTTGGGCGCTTGCTCGGCTTCAGCCGCAAGACGGCTTGGTTTGTTTGCCACCGCATCCGTGAGTCATTGCGCGAAACCAATCTCACGCCTATGGGCGGCGAGGGTAAGTTCGTTGAAGCTGATGAGACGTTTATCGGCGGCAAGGAAAAGAACAAGCACGTCGGCAGGCGCGACAAGCGCAAGATCGGCGGGATGGGCAAAGAGCCCGTTTTCTCGCTGGTCGAGCGCGGCGGCAAGGTGCGCTCGCAGCACGTCGCCAACGTCAGCGCCAAAACCCTGCGTCCGATCATGGTGGAGCAAATCAACAAGGCGTCGGCTGTGATGACTGATGACGCCGGCCAGTATCGCCACATGGGCAAGGACTTCGCGCGTCATGAAGTCGTCAATCACGGCATCCTTGAGTACGTCCGTGGCGAAGCGCACACCAACACGATTGAGGGCTATTTCAGCATCCTCAAGCGCGGCATTACCGGCACGTATCACCACGTCAGCGCGGCGCACTTGAAGCGCTATCTCGCCGAATTTGATTTTCGCTACAACGAACGCGAAAGCCTCGGCATCAGCGATGCGCAGCGCATGGAGAAATCCGTGCAAGGCATCGTGGGCAAGCGCATGACGTATCGGCGGATTGACTAGCCGACCGATGCCTAAGCAGGCGCGTGGCCCTGCTTACGTTTCTTTGCTGGCTTCTTTGCTGCTGAGCGTCTGGCCGAAGTCTTAGGCGCTTTATGTTTCGGTCCACTTTTGATGGCCGCGTCAACGGCGCGCTCGAAACGCTCCCACCCGTCCGGGCGCATTTCCTGCGCAGGCTTTTTCTTCATCCGTTCGCCCATGAACGGGTCTCCGCATCCGCCCGAGAAAAGGGGATGATGGGAGCCGCCATTTTCAGCAGCATCAGATCTGAAGGTGGCCACTCGTCCGCATCGTCATAAATGACAAACTGAGAAAACCTCGCATCGCCTATTTGGCGAACATCAAGATTCGCAACCACGCGAGAGTTGACCGAGGCAGAATCCCGCAGCACGGAATCAATCAGCAGAATGCGGTCAGCGCTCGTTATGGCGTATTCAAAAAAGTGACGCTTGCTGCTTTTCCCAGTAACGGGGAAGCCTGTTTTGAGTTCGTCGCCAAAGCGGGTCTTCATCAACTCCGCAAGCATCTTCTTAAAGTTACGCTGGTGTTTGAATTTGAAGGTGTCGAAGCACCAGTCGGCAACTTCTTTGGATGCGTTCGCGACCATCACCGCGGCTGCGCCTAAGTCACTCAGTGCGACCGGCGGGCACGCTATTGTGCCATTAGCCACGACTAACCCCTGCTTGCGAACTATGTTCGCAATCGCCCTGTCGGTAGCGTGCCCTGGTAGTCCTACGCTGGCAGCCGCGCGCACTGCGCCGCCCATATCGGACACGACAAAAGTATCCGTGCCGCCTCTAATAGAAATCCGCACAAGATTGTTCGTCGGATAGAGGCACTGAGTCGTGACGCGCAGTTCGTCATCATCCGCCACAATTGCTTGGACCGACTGCAAGGCGTCTTTGATGCGTGCTTCGTCAATCATAGCGGCAACTGCTCCCGTGGCGGCAGATGGAGCGCGGCACCTGATGGAAAGGTAATGTGCGCGGCGTCGCAAAACCAGCGCAAAGAACTGTCGAACTGGCGGCTAGGGACGGCGCGCGCGATGGGCAATCGCTTTGGCAATGCGTTCCCCAAACAGAAGCGCAGATTGTCGCTCCAGAGGTGGGCGTGCGGCCCGCTGACTAGCAGCGGAACGTTGTCGGATGG
Source organism: Rhizobium sp. Q54 (assembly GCA_945903685.1). Taxonomy (GTDB): domain Bacteria; phylum Pseudomonadota; class Alphaproteobacteria; order SHVV01; family SHVV01; genus SHVV01. Next base: position 11,659 of record CAMDOQ010000029.1, on the reverse strand, counting down.
TATCCGGCGCGAGTTCAGGTGACCGCCTTCGGGCTCGTGATCGAGCCCCATTACCCGCTCCCCCGCGATGAAGTTTATGTGCCATTCCTGAGGGCGATGATGCGGGTAGGCGACGACACAGAGCTCCGCGTCTAACCCGGGCTGCCCCACTAGGGCGATAGGCCAGGAGATACGCTCTTCCCCGGCGTTGTTGCCCCGCTGCCAATCGGCCATACCACGGACGCCCAGCAGGGTCTTAGGCTGGTCAACAAGCCAGGTGATTCGTTCGGCAAGCGTATCCCCCGACGCCATGCCCTGATGCTATCACAACCCCTAGTTTCTACTATGTTAAGGTGACAATTCCCCCCGGGGGGGAGGGTAGGGAGGGGGTAGCGTTTAGGCAGCGGCCTCGGCGACCTGCCACTTCTGGTTCTTGATCAGGCGCACGACGCCTTGCACCGCCGGCGAGAACCGCCGCCCGGCGACGGTGACAAGGCTCACGGTGCGGGTGATCTCGGGCTCGACCAGGACGCGGCTCGCGATGCCCGGGAGGGTCGGGAGGAATTCCGGCATGATCGCGCATCCCAAGCCGGTCAGGATCATCGCCTGGATCCAGTCCTCGCGCTCGCTCCGGTACTTGACGTCGACCTTGTAGGGCTTGGGCACGCCGAGCGCGGCGAACTGGTCGGGAAACTCGCAGTGCGAGCGTGACAAATAAGGCTCGCCGTCGAGTTCGCGAAGCGGTACCGCCGTCATACCTTCGAAGCGGTGGCCCTTGGGGAAGGTGACGACGTAGCGCTCGGTGTAGAGCGGACGGACGTCGAAGCGATCCGGATAGGCCGGCATGCCGACCACGACGATGTCGAGGTCGCCGGCTAGCACTTCCGCGACGATCGCCTTGCCCGGCGCCTCGCGCACGCTGAGGTCGATGGTCGGGATTTCCGTATGCAGCCGGGTCAGAAATCCCAGCAGCCGCGCTGGCCCGATCGTTCACATGATGCCGAGCTTGAGCGGCGCCTTCTCGAGCTTGCGGAACTCTTTGGCCTCGACTCGCGCCGCTTCGCTCGAGCCGTAGACCTGTTCCAAGTGCGGCTTCATCAGCCGGCCCAAGTCGGTCATGTGGGTCTGGTTGCGTTCGCGCCGGAACAGCTCGCCGCCCAATTCGTCCTCGAGCTTCTTGATCGCGCGCGTCAACGATGGCTGCGCGACGTTGCAAATCTCGGCCGCGCGCGTGAAGTTCAACGTCTCGCACAGGGCCAGGAAATAACGGACTTGGTGCATTTCCATCGCGGGTACCTCGCCATAGCCGTAGGCTATCGAGGGTTAAATTAAGCCGGGCGCGCGGCCGGGTCGAGCAGATAGAAAACCGAACGCGTCGGACTGGAGAATTCGCGCCGCTGCACGCGGAAGCCCGCGGCGGCGAGCTTGCTCTCGAACGCCGCGATGCCGAAGCCGCGGTACCCCAACTCCCACTGGTGGCCGTGCGGATCGGCACCCGGACGGAAGGTCTTGAACCAGCGGAACTTCTTGAGCGCGCTCGCCGAGCGCACGGTGAAACCGTTCAGGTAGAAGCGCAACGCGATCTGAAAGCCTTCGTAGGGCACCGAGATCACGAGGTGGCGCGCACCCGACTGTGCAAGTAGCGCCAAGGTGCGGTCGACCTCCGCCCATGGCAGGTGCTCCAGGGTCTCGCAGCAGAGGATGCAGTCGAAGCCGCCGAGGTCGGCCGGGCGGAGCGTGCGGAGATCGCCCTGGCGGTGCGCGATTCGGGGATGCGGATATTGCGCGGGCTGGAGGTCGAGCGTGGTGACGCGGTAGCCGGCATTGTCCAACAGCGCCGATACCAAGCCGAGGTAAGGCCCGATCTCGAGGATCGACTCGACCTCGAGCCCCGCCAGCAGCGCCACCTGAAGCCATTGGTGGCCGATCCGCTTCTCGCTGTAATAGCGGTGCCACTCGGCGCGGCGAGCGCGCGGATCGGCGGAAAAGTCGGCGGTGGCGGGCGGATCGTCGCGTTGCAACGCTAGAGCAGCTCGTTCGAACGCAACACCATCATCTTCTCGACCGCCATCTCGTGCATCGTATGCGGAATGCCGCCGACGCCGTGGCCAGAGACCGAAAGCCCGGCGAACGGCATCCAGTCGACCCGGAATGCGGTGTGGTCGTTGACCATCACCGCCGAGCCGTTCAGGCGTGCATAGGCGCGGAGCGCGGTCTCGATCGAGCGCGTGAAGACCGCAGTCTGGAACGAGAACGGCACTTCGTTGGCGCGCTTGATGCTCTCATCGAGCGATTTGCTCGAATAGACGCAGATTACTGGTCCAAAGATTTCTTCCTTGGTGACGCGGGCATCGGCCGGCGGGTCCAGGAGCACGGTCGGCGCGTACGTCGAAGGCGACAGGACTTTGCCGCCCGAAACCAGCTTGGCACCCGCGGCGACCGCCTGCTTGACCCACTCGTCGACCCGCTTCACTTCGTCGTGGTTGATCAGGGGGCCGACCTCGGTCTTGGCGTCGGTCGGGTCGCCCACCACCATCTTGTCGCCGAGCTGGCCCAAGCGCTCGGCCACCGACTTGGCGACCTGGGCGTCGGCGAACACGCGCTGCACCGACACGCACACCTGGCCGGCGTGGTAGAAGCCGCCCTTGGCAAGACGCGGCAGGGCGTCGTCCAAATCGGCATCGGCGGCGACGATCGCCGGCGCCGCGCCGCCGTGCTCGAGCGCGCAACGCGCGCCCGGCGCCAGCTTCGAGCGCAGCATCCAACCGATCCGGGCCGAACCGATGAAGGAGAAGAACGCAACCCGCGGATCCGAGACCATCTGGGTCGCGATCTGCGAGTTGGCGGTCAAGGCAATTTGGCACCAGTCGCGCGGCAGGCCGGCTTCATAAAGGATGTCGAGAAAGGCGATGCACGAGAGCGGCGTCGCTGCCGCCGGTTTCACCAGCACCGGGCAGCCGACCGCGATCGCTGGCGCGACCTGGTGGACGACCAGGTTCAGTGGGTGATTGAACGCTGAGACTGCGACCACGACCCCGATCGGCTCGCGCCGGGTGAAGGCGTGGCGTCCGGCCGAGGCGGCGTTGACGTTCATCGGAACGACGCGACCTTGTTCGGAGCGCAGCACCTCGATGCAGTTCTCGACTCCGTCGATCGCGCGCGCGAGCTCGACCCGCGAATCCATCAACGGCTTGCCGCCCTCGCGCGCCGCCGCCTTGGCCATGTCCTCGGCGCGCGACCGCATGATCGACGCCGCCTTGTGGAGAATCTGGATGCGCTTGGGGGTCGGAATCCAGGCGTCGCGGTTCTTGTAGAGATCGTGCGCGACGTGAAGCCGGCGGTCGACCTCGGGCCACTCGATCGTCGTCAGCGTCGCGAGCGGCGCGCCGTCGAACGGCGCGTGAACTGTAAACTCCCGCCCCATGGACGAGTCCCCCTGCTTCTTCTTTGGTATCGCATCCTAGCACGGGCCATCGCGGCCGCGCTCGACGCGCGCGCTCCGGCGACGCGGCGAGTCTCGCGCTAACCCGGAGCGCGCCTAGCGGCCGACCGACCCCGTCCGGCGCTACGCGCCGCTATTTCTTCCGCGCCAACGCGCTTTCCGGAACGATCGCATAGTCGGCGCCGCCCGGCTCTTTCCAAAAGAGCTGCAGCGTCGCCTCGTTCTTGCGCTCGAAATAAAGAACGCGCAGCGCGTACCAGCCGGCTTGGGCGACATCAACCTTGCCGGCTGGCGAGAAGCGGTCGGCGTGGACGTCGGGGTCTTCGAGCACCTTCTCGCCGCCGATCTCGACGCGGACGCCGTCGTTCGAATTGGCGACGAACTCGTACTGCCCGGACTTGTCGAGCTTGATCAAACCCAGGATCTCGGCGGTGACGCCATCGTCCTGGTTGCTGGTGAGGACCTTGCCGGTCTTCATCTGGTAGTCGAGCTTGGGCAGCGGCGCGCCGATGTCGGGTTTGCGCTTGCCGACGATGTCAGCGACCTCTTGGACGTCGCGCACCAGCATCTTCCAGTAGCTGACGGCGAGGCCGGGGGCGACTTCCGAATCCTTGGGCTGCGGCGTTAGCGCCTTGGGTGCGGCCGGTTTTTCCTGCTGCGGCCCAAACTCGTTGGGGACCACTTTTTGCTGCGCGACCGCGGCGCCGGCGACCACCAGCGCTCCTAGAACCGCACCCGCGACTACGACCCTCGACAACCGCATGAGCGACCTCTCCCTTGAGTAAGCTTATTGTTTGGGTTCGAAATTATCGCGGGCCCCGCTTTTACCCAAGGGGAAAAAGCCGGATCGGGCCGGTCGCTGTTCGTTGGCCCGCAGTGCGCTTCGCGCTCGGCGGGCGCCGGGCGGACCGATCGTCGCCAGACTCGATGCTCGGCCGGCTCGGCTGCCGTCGAAGCGCTGCTTGGAAGCGAAAGGGCCCGGCGTCGCCGCCGGGCCCTCCGTCATTTCGTTCAGGCGTTGCGGCTTACATCTCGCCGTACTTGCCGCCCTTCCAGATGTACCAGACGTATTCCGGGTTCTGGATGTCGCCCTTGGCGTCGTACTTGATCTTGCCGACCACCGTGCTCCAGTCGCCTTTGCGCATCTCTTCGGCGACCTTCTTGGGGTCGGTCGACTTGGCCTTCTCGGCCGCCGCCGCCCATACCTGGATCGCGGCGTAGGAGTAGAGCGTGTAGCCTTCGGGGTCGTACTTGGCCGCCTTGAACTTGTCGACCACCGCCTTGGCCGCCGGGTTCTTGCGCGGATCTGGGGCGAAGGTCATGAGCGTGCCCTCGCTCGCGTTACCGGCGATCTTGCCGTACTCGTTGTCGACCAACGCATCGCCCGAAATAAGCTGCGGCTTATAGCCCTGCTCGTGCGACTGGCGGATGATCAAGCCGGCTTCGGGGTGATAGCCGCCGAGGTAGATGGCGTCGATGCCGGCACCCTTGAGCTTCGAGACCAGCGCCGAATAATCCTTCTCGCCGGCGTTGTAGGCCTCGTACATGGCTTCGGTGGCGCCCTTGGCGTTCAAGGCCTTCTTGGTCTCATCGGCCAGGCCTTTGCCGTAGGCGGTCTTGTCGTGGAGGATCGCGATCTTCTTGCCCTTGAACTTCTCGGCCAAGTAAGCGCCCGCGACCGCGCCCTGGACATCATCGCGTCCGCACGTGCGGAACACGTTCTTCCAGCCCTTCTTGGCGGCGTCCTCGGTCAGCGCCGGGTTGGTCGAGGCCGGCGTGATCTGCAGGATGCCTTCCTCGGCGTAGACCGCCGAAGCCGGAATCGAGGACGACGAGCAGAAGTGCCCGGCGACGAACACGACCTTGTCCTTGGCCAGCTGGTTGGCGACCGCAACCGCCTGCTTGGGATCGCAGGCATCGTCGCCGATCTTGAGCGCCAACTTCTTGCCCATCACGCCGCCCTTGGCATTGATGTCGGCAACCGCCATCTCGCCGCCGCGCTTCAGCTGCTCTCCGAATGCCGCGAGCTGCCCGGTCATCGGACCGGCCACCCCGATCGGAATGTCTTGGGCCTGCGCTTGGCCCGCGACCGTCAACGCGACCGCCGCAGCGGCCGCCATCAGGATCTTTTTCATGTGCTTCGTTCCTCTCGAAGTTACGGGACACTAAAAGCGCCGGCTCCGGGAAAAACCGGGACCTTGAAGGCGCTTAGCTTAATCACAGTCTAGCGCGCGTAAATCGGCCGGCCAAACCGGGACGTTCCCCGCACCAACGGCTAGCCGGCCACGGTTATTCCGAGGGCGAGGTCGCGATTATTCCTGGGTAGGGGTAGTCGTTCGCGTCACGCCGACGCCCGCCGCAACGCCGGACGCCGGACCAAGGCGTATACGGCCGGGATAATGACCAGGGTCAATACCGTCGATGACACCATTCCGCCGACCATCGGCACCGCAATCCGTTGCATTACCTCCGATCCGACCCCGCTCGACCACAGGATCGGAATCAAACCGGCCATGATCGCGGTCACGGTCATCATCTTCGGCCGCAGCCGATCGACGGCGCCCGCGATCACGGCGCGATCGAGATCGGCCGGGGTCGGGGCGCGTCCGGCCGCGCGACACGCGGCGACCATATCGACATAGGCGTGATTCAAGTAGATCAGCATGACGACGCCGGTCTCGGCGGCGACGCCGGCCAAGGCGATGAAGCCGACGACGGCGGCGACGCTGAGATTGAAATCCATCCACGCCATCAGCCAAAAGCCGCCGACCAGCGCGAAGGGCAGCGACAGCATGACGATCAACGTATCGGAGAACCGCCGAAACGTGAGGTAAAGCAGGAGGAAGATAACGAGCAGCGTCGCCGGAACGACCACGCGCAGGCGCGCGCTGGCGCGCTCGAGATGCTCGAACTGCCCGCTCCATACGACGCGGTAGCCCGGCGGCAGCACCACCCGCTCGGCGACCGCCCGGCGCGCGTCGGCGACGTAGCTGCCGATATCGCGCTCGCGCAGATCGATGAAGACATAGACCGCCGGCTGACCGTCTTCGGTACGGATCGAACTCGGTCCCTGCGCGCGCGCTACCGCGGCGACTTCGCCGAGCGGAACGGAGGCGCCGTTAGCGAGCGGTACCAAGACTTCGGCCGCGATCGTTTCGGGGTCGCTCCGCGTTTCGCGCGGGTAGCGCAGCACGACCGCATAGCGCTCGCGGCCCTCGACGGTGGTGGTGACGACCTGGGCGCCGAGCGCCTGACCGACCGTACGCTGTACATCCTCGACGCTGAGGCCCAAGCGGGCGATGGCGTCGCGGTCGGGCGTGATGTCGATGAAATAGCCTCTGTTGACGCGTTCAGCGTAGGCGCTGGACGTGCCCGGAACGGTGCGGACCGCCGCCTCGACCGCACGCGCAAGACGCTCGAGTTCGGTCAAGTCCGGCCCGAATATCTTGGCTCCGACCGGCGTCCGGATGCCGGTCGAGAGCATGTCGATCCGGGCCTTGATTGGCATCGTCCACGCGTTGCTGACGCCCGGGAACGCGAGTGACGCATCCATCTCGGCGATGAGGCGGTCGATCGTTACGCCGGGACGCCACGCAGCGGGCGGCTTAAGCGTGATGATGGTCTCGAACATCTCGATCGGCGCCGGATCAGTCGCGGTTTGCGCCCGCCCGGCTTTGCCCCAAACCGCAGCGACTTCGGGGAACGTCTTGATGATGCGATTCTGGGTCTGCAACAGCTCGGCCGCCTTGGTGACCGACAGCCCGGGCAGCGTTGTCGGCATGTAGAACAGCGTGCCCTCGTTCAAGGTCGGCATGAACTCGCTGCCCAAGCGCTGCGCCGGGATGATCGAAGCGCCGAGCACGACAAGCGCAACGACGAGCGTCGTGATCTTGGCTTTGAGGACGCCATGAATCGTCGGACGGTACAGCCACAACAGCGCGCGATTGATCGGATTACGGCGTTCCGGAACGATCCGGCCGCGAATGAACACGACCATCAGCGCCGGGACCACCGTCACCGACAGCAGCGCGGCCGCCGCCATGGCGAAAGTCTTGGTGAAGGCGAGCGGCTTGAACAAACGCCCTTCCTGGGCTTCGAGCGCGAATATCGGGACGAACGAAACCGTGATCACCAGCAAACTGAAGAACAGCGCGGGGCCCACTTCCTGGGCCGCGCCGACGATCACCGCGGTACGGTCGGCGTCGGGCCCGGCGCGTTCGAGGCGCTTGTGCGCGTTCTCGATCATGACCACGGCGGCGTCGACCATGGCGCCGATCGCGATCGCGATGCCGCCCAAACTCATGATGTTGGAACCGATGCCGAGCGCGTGCATGGCCGCGAACGCGATCAAGATGCCGATCGGCAAGGTCACGACCGCGACCAGGGCGCTGCGGGCATGCAGCAAAAACACGAAGCAGACCGCGGCCACGATCGCGCTCTCTTCTAGGAGCGTCGCGGTCAGGGTGTCGATCGCCTGGCGGATCAACTCGGAGCGGTCGTAGACGGTGCGGATCGCGACACCTGCCGGCAAGGTCGGTGCCAGCGCCGCGAGCTTGGATTTGACCGAATCGATCACGGTGAGCGTGTCGGCGCCGTAACGCTGCACCGCGATCCCGGTCACTACCTCGCCCTCGCCATCGAGTTCGGCGATGCCGCGCCGTTCGTCGGGCGTGGTCTCGATTCGAGCGACGTCCTTGAGCAGCACCGGCGTACCACCGGCGCTCTTGAGCGCGATCCGTTCGAGATCGGCGACGCCCGTCAAGTAGCCGCGGCCGCGTATTGCGAACTCGGTCTCGGCGATTTCGACGGTGCGTCCGCCGACGTCCATGTTGCTGGCCCGGATCGCCTCGCGGACCGTGTCGAGGGTGAGACCAAACGTCTGCAAGCGGCGCGGATCGACGACGACGCTGTACTGCTTGACGTGGCCGCCGACGCTTGCCACCTCGGCAATGCCCTCGACCTTGGCGACGCCGAAGCGCACGTTCCAGTCCTGGAGCGACCGTAGCTCGTCGAGGTCGCGCCCGCGGCCTTCGAGCGCATACTGATAGACCCAGCCGACGCCCGAGGCATCGGGGCCGAGATTGGGGACCACCCCTCGCGGCAAGCGCTGCGCGGCGACATTGAGATATTCGAGCACGCGGCTCCGCGCCCAGTAGACGTCGGTGCCGTCGGCGAAAACGACGTAGACGAACGACACTCCGAAGAACGAGAACCCGCGCACGACGCGCGCGCGCGGCACGCTCAACATCGCCGTCGTGAGCGGAAACGTAACCTGGTCCTCGATCACCTGCGGCGCCTGACCGGGGTACTCGGTATAGACGATGACCTGGGTATCGGAGAGATCGGGAATCGCATCGAGCGGCACTTGCCGGGCGGCGTAGATTCCGAACATGACCGCGATCGTCGCGCCGATCACCACCAGCGCGACGTTGGCCGCGGACCAACGGATCAGGCGCGCGATCATGGCCGCTCCGGCGCCGCGCCGATCGCACCGATCGCCGAGCGCAGGTTGCTTTCGGCGTCGATCAAAAAGTTGCCGCGCACGACGATGCGCTCGTCGAGCGCGATCCCGTCGATAACCTCGACGTAGCCATCGCCGCGTCGGCCGAAACGCGGCTCACGCGGCTCGAACAACCCGTCGCCGATGGCGACGAACACGACGCGGCGCTTGCCGCTGTCGAGAATGGCCGAGTCGGGAATTGCGACCACCGGACGGTCGGCGACGGCCGCGTCGATCGCGACGTCGGCGTAGAGTCCGGTCTTGATCCAGCCGCCAGGATTGGGCAATTCGATCCGCACCAGCGCGCTCCGGGTCGCGGCCGTGATCTCGGGGTAGATGAAAGCGACGCGACCATCGAACGGAGTCTCCGGAAACGCTTTGAGCGTAACGGTGGCGCGTTGTCCGACGCGAACGACGGCGAGGTCGCGCTCGGCAACCGCGGCCATGACCCATACGGTCGAGAGGTCGGCGGTGCGGAACAACACATCGCCGGCAGCGAAACGCATACCGACCATCACTGGCTTTTCGAGCACGGTTCCTGCGGCCGGCGCAGCGAGGACGATCGAGCGCACCGGTTCGCCGGTCCGGCGCAGCTGCTCGATCAGCGAATCGGGGATGCCGAACAGACGAAGGTTGCGCTCGGCACGCTCGATGTCGCCGGGGCGACCGGCGGCGGCGGCGGCGGCGCGTAGGGTCAGCAGCAGGTCGCTTTGTTTTTGCAGGATCTCGGCGCTCTCGATCCAAACCCGCATCAGCGGAGCACCGGCTTTGACCTCGGTGCCGGTCACTGCCACGAACAACTCTTCGATGAACCCGCCGAATCGTGCAGTGATGACGCGGACGCGGCTTTCGTCGGCGGCAATCGTTCCCGCCGCACGAATGCTGCGGGTCAGCACCCGCGCCGCGACCGGCTCGGTGCGGATTCCGGCCCGCTGCACCTTGGCTGGGCTGATGCGGACCGTACCGGACGGATCGGCTTCCTCGCCGGCGTAGACCGCGATGTAGTCCATCCCCATCGAGTCTTTCTTCGGCACCGGCGAGATGTCGGGGAGGCCCATTGGATGGCGGTAGTAGACGATGGCGCGGCTATCAGCCGGCGCTGCCAGCATGGCGCTGTCCGATGCGCGCGCGCGCAGGGCGCGGACGATCTCGCCGATATCGCCGGCAAAGATCGCCCCGACGAGAATGACGACGCCGGCGATCGCCGCTTGGGCGACGAGCCGCGCCATCGAAAGCTTTACACCAGCCATGCCGACCTCCAACGCTAGAACAAGGCGTGCGCCGCCTCGATGCACGGCGCGACGACGTCTTAACGGCGACGGGAGGTCAGGTTCTGGGAGGCGGCGGGTCGAGAGCGGTCGTCTGTGCGGTCAGTCGATCCGCGACGACGGACGGATAGGCGAGGCGTGCTCGATCCATGGTCGGACTCGAGGCGGCACGGAGCGTCGCCGGTAACTGCTGGAACGTCACACACCCGGCTCCGGCGACACAGGTAAGGTCGCAACCGCTTTGGTCCGCGGGTTGGCCGGTGCAGCGCTCGGCGGTTACGGCCGACCACGCCGGAATGGCGCCGGCGAACGCCAGGAGCAAGCAAGCGACGACGATCGTCAGACGGCGGAACGAGCGCGGGTGCATAGCGACAATATAGATCGTTCGAGGCACGCCACAAAACAAGGGTAGTCGCGCCATGCCGCGACAATTCGCCGTGAGCCCGCCGGCGTGACGGAGTATCGACGGGCCGCTTGGGTCAGGCCGGGGGCGCCTGCGCCGCCCCTGGGACCGGCCGGTAGGAGAAAAGCCCGTCGCGGGTATAGAGCCAGGGGTACTGCGCCACCATCTTGGCGACGTGGGTCAAGCGGTGGGCGATGAGGGCAATCGCCAGCAGTACGACGAAATCGAGCAAGTAGCCGACGATCGACCCGAACGGTTGGCCGAACAGCCCCCAGACCAGGAATCGGTCTGCGGCCGTCAACAACACGCTCGGGAACAGGACCGCAAGCGGCGTTTTCCAGGTACGGGCGAGGGCCTGGCCGGTCAGATAGGCGGCGCCGCCCATGAAGATGACGGTGAAGAGCAGAAACACCGGGAGCGTGGTGCCGAGCGCGCTCATGCCGGCCGCGCCTCAACCGGGCGGCCGCCTTCGAGGTAGGCGGCACGGACCTTGGCGTCGGCCAGCAACTCGGCGCCGGTGCCGCGCATCACGACCTGGCCGTTCGCGAGCACGTAGGCGCGGTTCGCCAGCTTGAGCGCATGGTGGGCGTTCTGCTCGACCAGGAGCACGGTGACCCCCTGGCGCTGGTTGATGTCCTTGATCGCCTGGAACACTTGCTTCACCAGCATCGGCGCCAGCCCGAGCGAGGGCTCGTCGAGCAGCAGGAGCTTGGGCCGGCTCATCAGGGCGCGGGCGATCGCCAACATCTGCTGCTGCCCGCCCGAGAGCGTCCCGCCGCGCTGGCTCGCGCGCTCCTGCAAGATCGGGAACAGCTCGAACGCCCGCGCCAGGTCTTCCTCGTAATGGAGGCCGTCAGTCGGGGTCGTCCCCATCATCAGGTTCTCGGCGACGGTCAGGTGCGGGAAGATGCGCCGACCCTCGGGCACCTGGGCGATCCCGAGCCGGATGATGGCGTAAGTAGGGAGCGCGGTGATGTCGCGGCCCTCGAACACGACCCGTCCCGCGCTCGCGCGCGGGCGGCCGCAGATCGTCATCAGGAGCGTGGTCTTGCCCGCGCCGTTGGGGC
>CAMDOQ010000028.1 GCA_945903685.1 Rhizobium sp. Q54 | reverse complement strand
GTCGGGGTCTTTGAGGTAGCAGGCTTTCACCCCTTCAAGGCCTGGATCGTAAAGCTCCATGACGCCGTTCATGAGCTCGACCCCGAACGCTTTGGCTTCGGCCACGGCCGCGTCCAAGTCGTCGACCCCGAGCGCGATGTGGGCGGCGCCGGTATCGCACGGGCGGCAGCGCACCGTACCCTTATCCTTGGGGCCCAAGTACTGGATCAACTCGACATAGTGGCCATCGGGCGTGCGCATGTGGCCGATCTTCAAGGGCGCATCCTTGACCTTGGTCAGGACCTCGCAAACATCGGCCGGTCCTTCGATCTGGACCAAAACCTTGAAGCCCCAGAGATCGCGGAACCGCGCCAACGCCTTTTCGACATCGGCGACCGTCCACGACATATGGGTCGTCTCGGTGACTTTGAACTTCGCCATTGGCCCCTCCCGCCGCGAGCCCGCGCAGCATAGCCGGCCCCGCGCGAGCGGCAAGGGGCGTCGGCTACGAACCGGGCCGGCGGCCGCCATCGTCCCGCGAGCCGGTCGGCGCCGACGTTGTCGCCGCGAGCACGGTGATGGCCTGACGAAAAACGGGGTCTCGACTAGCGGGGTTGCTACGCCAACCTCGCGCCCGGTCAGGCTGCGGGGTGCCGGTCGAGAATCTGCGCGAACAGGGCCGCATCGACGTTGCCGCCCGAGGCGACGACGACCACCGTCTTGCCGCGAACATCGAGCATCCCGCCGAGCACCGCTCCCAGCGCGATGGCACCGCCCGGCTCGGCGACGACCTTGAGATGATTGAAGAGGACCGCCATCCCCCGTTCGGCATCGCGATCGGCGACCACGAGCGAACCGGCGAGCAAGCGGCGGTTGATCGCGAACGTGATCTCGCCTGGGCTCGGCACCAGGAGCGCGTCGCAAATGGAGTGGGCTCCGGGCGCGTTGGTGAGGCGGGCGCCGGCGGCGAGCGAGCGGGCGAGATCGTCGAAGCCTTCGGGCTCGACCGCGTAGACCTGGGCGTTTGGGAGGTCGCGCCGGAGCGCGATCGCGGTACCGGCGACGAGTCCGCCGCCCGAACACGGCACCAACACTAGGTCCGGGGTTGCGCCGAGCGCGCGGGCTTGAGCGGCGATTTCGATCCCGAGCGTGCCTTGGCCTGCGATGATCCGGGGATCGTCGAACGGCGGCACCAATGTCGCTTGGCGCTCGGCTGCGAGCAGGCGTGCATAGGCTTGCATCGCGACGCGGTCGCCCTCGAACAGGATGACCTCGGCGCCGTAGCCGCGGGTGCGTTCGGCCTTGATCGCCGGCGCCCGCTTCGGCATGACGATCGCGGCCGGTGTGGCTAGCGTTTGCGCCGCCCACGCGACCGCTTGCGCGTGATTCCCGGACGAGAACGCGACCACGCCGCGGCGGCGTTCGTCGGCGTTCAACTGCACGAGGCGATTGTAGGCGCCGCGCACCTTGAACGAACCGGTTCGCTGCAGCATCTCAGCCTTGATCAACAGCCGCGCCCCGCACAACTGGTCGAGCGTCGGTGCGTTCAAGAGCGGCGTCGCGACGGCGACCGGCGCCAGCCGTTCGGCCGCCGCCGCGATGTCGGCATAGGTGACCGGCGTCTCGCTCTCGCTCACGGCCGTATTCGGCAGTTAATGGCCGCGCGCCGAGAAGCCGGCAAGGAACTGATCGATCGCCGCGCGGCTCGCGGACTCGTCCAGGGTCGGCGAGTGGCCGCGGTTGGGGATCGTTGCCTGCATCAGGTCGGGCTTGGCTTTGACCATCGCCGCGAATGTCGTCTCGGAGAGCACGTCCGAAAGCGCACCGCGCAGCGCCAGGGTCGGGAGCGTGCCCAACGCGTTGAAAAACCGCCAGAGCTTGGGCGGCTCGTCGCTCTGCTCGGCGAGCGGTTTGGCGATCGCGGGGTCGTAGTCGAGCAGGTAGCCCCCATCCGGCTCGCGCCGGAACATGTTGTCGACCGCGGTCTCCCAGTCAACGGCGAGAAAATCGGGAAATGCGGCGCCGAAGATATCCTGGAGCGTGGCGATGGCGGCGGCGCGGTCCGGCTGGCGCGGGATCTTACCGATGTAGCTGCGGATGCGCTTGAAGCCGTCAGGCGGCATTTCCGGGCCCATGTCGTTCAAGATCGCGCCGGCGAGCGCGCCCGGTTGGATCGATGTCATGAGGAGGGCGAGAATCGCGCCGAGCGAGGTGCCGAGAAGGATCACTTTCTCGACCCCGGCGACGGCCATCAAATGGAGCGCATCGTTGATGTAGGTCCGCGGTTGGTAGTTCTGCCAGTTGGGGTCGTAAGCCGACTGGCCGCGGCCGCGGTAGTCCATCGCGAGGACCCGACGCGACGTCGAAAGGCGGCCGGCGATACCGTGGAAATCCTTCGAATTGCGGCCGATGCCGGCTAGGCACAGAACCGGCGTCGCCCGGAGCGTCGCATCGCCATAGTCGCGAAAATAGAGCGCAAGCCCGTCTTGTGCCGAAAAGTGACGCTCGCGAAAGGCGGCCGTCACGCGTGGCTGCCGACCAGCGGCGGCAGGTCGCGGAGCGAACGGACGACGAGATCGGGTGCTTGCGGCACGCGTTCAGCCGGCGCACGGGTGCGGTTGACCCAAATAGCCCGGAAGCCGAACGCCTTCGCGGCGTAGGCGTCCCAACCGTTCGAGGAAAGATAGACGACTTCGCGCGGCTCGACCGAGAAGCGCGACAAGACCAACTGGTAGACCGACGGGTGTGGCTTGTAGATCGCGACCTCTTCGACCGAGATCACGTCGTCGATCAGCGATTCGATGCCGGCCGAACCCGCCGCCGCGCGCAGCATCATCGGCGAACCGTTGGAGAGAATCGCGGTCTGAAAGCCGGCCGCTTTGAGCTTGGTCAGTACGGTCTTGACCTCCGGGAACGCGTCGAGCCGGGTATAGACGTCGAGCAATCCCGCTTTAAGGCTTTCGTTCTTGAGCTTGAGGGCGTCGAAAGCAAAATCGAGCGCGTCCTGGGTCACGTGCCAGAAATCGATGTGTCGTCCCATCAAACTGCGGAGCCAGGTGTACTGGAGCTGTTTCTGCCGCCAGATCTCCGTGAGCGGTTCGGTTTTAGCTCCGAGGTGGCGGCGGAAATGCGCCGCCGCAGCCGCGAAATCGAACAAGGTTCCATAAGCGTCGAAAACGCACGTGGTCACGCCTCTTAGGCGCGGGCGCGGCGATTTGGATTTCGGCGTGCGGGTGCGGGGATTGGGCATGAGTGTAGGTAACGAACGCGTGAAGATCGGCGAGGTTAGCACACCTGGACCGAAAACAATGGCGAGGACAACCCCGAGGTCCGAGGCCGGCCCGGTTTACCTTTGGCCGTTGAGGTCGTGCAGCAGTCGGAGCGGAACCGCCCCGCCATTGAGCCGGTGGCGATAGACCTGGAGGTTTTCGAGGACGCGCTGGATGTAGTCGCGCGTTTCGCGCAGCGGAATAAGTTCGATCCAGTCGATCACGTCGATTTGGCGGCTGCGGGGGTCGCCCCATTCGCGGATCCAGTCCTCGACCCGACCCGGCCCGGCATTGTAGGCGGCGAGCGCCAGCACGTACGAACCGCGGTAGATGCGGACAAGATCTGCCAGGTGGTGCGATCCGAGCGTAACGTTGTAGCGCGGATCCTCGATCAGACTATCGCGGTCGTACTTGAGGCCAACCGATTTTGCGACGAGACGCGCGGTGTTGGGCATCAACTGCATGAGTCCGCGCGCGCCGGCCGAGCTGATGGCGCGGGCATCGAATTCGCTTTCCTGGCGCGTGACCGCATGAAGAAATGCCGGCTCGACGTCGACCGAGCGTGGGAAGTCGATGACGGGGTAGGCTGGCCGGGTCAGGAACACACCGTGAAAGCGGTGGGCGCGCTTGGCGGTGGCGACCGCAAGGTCGGGGCGGCCGAGGCCATGGACCATCGAGGCCAGCAAGTAGCGCTCGCCGGCATCGGCTGCGATTTCGTTGATGCGGAGCACGAACGCGCGCAAGAGCTCGGTTTCGCCGACCTCGGCGAGGGCGCGCGCGACCCACACGAGCTCGCGCTGGCGGAAACGTTCGACCTGCTCCGGCGAGGGCAGGGGGTCGGCCGGCAGGCTCAGCTGCGCGCTCCCGTCGGTACGGGCTAAGGCGAGCTGTCCGTAATAGGTCATGTTGTGGCGGGCCGCCTCGGCGTACCACTTGGATGCCTCGCCCGACTTGGCGGCCTCGGCGGCGCGACCGGCCCAATAGGCCATGCGCGCCAGGCTAACTGGTTGGCGCACGGCTTCAAATGCCCGGACGAAGTGCTGCGACGCGGCGACGTACTCCTTGAGGAAGGTGAGCGCGATCCACCCGGCGAGCCACTCGGCTTCGGCGACCCCGAGTGCCGACGTTTGGCCGTGATCGCGGGCGAGCTGGTAGGCGTCGGAGATGTGTCCCTTGTGCAGCAGCCGCCGGGCTTGATAGCGCCGCTCGTTCCACCACTTGTCGGGCCGGATCAGGTCGCCCGGAGTCTGCAGCAGCAGTTCGCGCGCGCCGTCCTGCTTGTTCTTGAGCCGGCGCCAACGCGCGCGTTCGTAAAGCAGGCCGGGGTGGTTCTGGAGATGGTCCGGAACCTTGGCGATCAGGGACTCGACGTTGCCGGCGGTTTGCATCAAGGCGAGGCGCGCGGTTGCGAGCGAGCGCTGGTCGGCATCGACCCGTTGCAAGAGGTTGCGGGCGGCTTCGAGCTTGCCGTCCCACAACAGGCGGTCGAGCCGCAGGGCATGATCGGCCGCAGTCAGCTTTTTCTTATGGTCGGCATAAAACGCGCGCTCGGTGTCGCGGCTTAAGTCGTCGTTGACCCAGATCTGCCGGATCAAGGCCTTGGCTTCGTCGGCGCCGCCGGTCGCGAGCTTGAGGTCGGCTAGCCTAATCCGACCTTCGACGCTGACGGGCGGATTGGCGGCAAGCCACGCGAGTAGGGCCGGTACCATCGCCGGCGATACTTGGGCGACCTCGGCGGCGCGGCGGAGCGCGTTCTGGCGCGGCCAATCCGGGTTGTCGCGGACGAACTGGGTAACCGCCTCGAAGTCGAAGCCGTTCCCAGCGTGGGCGAAGAAGTACCAGTCGACGAACTTGGCCGCCGGCGCGGGCAGGGTGCGGGCCACTTGGCGCGCGGTTTCCCATTTGGCGCTCTTGGCTGCTTGCAGGGCGGAGACAAAGCGCGCGCGCTGATCGGCGGTAAAGGTAGGGTCGAAATCGACCTCAGCGGCAACCGCCGGGTGCCACGGCCCGATCGCCAACCCGACCGCCAAGGCGGCGAGTGCCAGCGCGCCGATTCCGAGCCAAGCTTGCCGCCCCCGGCGCGGGCGGCTATGGTCGGCGCAAATCCGTTGAACGCGGAGACTACCCATGTTTCAGGGCTACTTTACGGCGCTCATCACGCCGTTCAAGAACGGTAAAATCGACGAAAAGCGTTTTCAGGCGCTGGTCGAGTGGCAGATCAAAGAAGGGATTCACGGTCTGGTCCCGTGCGGAACCACCGGCGAATCGCCGACGCTTTCGCAGGCCGAACACACGCGCATCGTCGAGCTCACGGTCGAAGTCGCCAAAGGTAAGGTTCCCGTTGTTGCCGGCGCCGGCTCCAATTCGACCGAACACGCGATCGAACTCGCCCGTATCGGTAAGAAGGCAGGCGCCGACGCCGCGTTGGTGGTGACGCCCTATTACAACAAGCCGACCCAAGAGGGGCTCTATCAACACTTTAAGGCTATCAACGATCACGTTGATATTCCAATAATTATTTACAATATCCCTCCGCGGAGCGCGGTCGACATGTCGGTTCAGACCATGGCCCGGCTGGCGCAACTGCGCAACATCGCCGGGGTCAAGGACGCGACCAGCGATGTCGCAAGGGTGAGCAAGACCCGGCTCGCGATCGGCCCTAAGTTCTGCCAGATGTCGGGCGAGGACGCGATCGCGCTGGCGTTGCTGGCGCACGGCGGCCACGGCTGTATCTCCGTGACTTCGAACGTGGCGCCGCGCATGTGCTCGGAGTTCTACCGGGCGTGGGCGGCGCGCGATATCCCGCTCGCGCTTACTTACCAAGACCGTCTGATGCCGATGCACGAGACGCTCTTCATCGAATCGAACCCGGCGCCGGTCAAGTACGCGGCGAGCCTTTTAGAGTTGTGCGACCCGGACGTGCGGCTGCCGTTAGTGCCCTTGGCCGATCCCTCGAAGAAAAAGGTCGAGGAAGCGATGCGGACCTCCGGGCTTCTCAATTGAGCGGGGAGCGCGGGCAGCCGTGACCGATGGCAAAGGACAAAAAGACCAAGGACGACGACGCGAGCCGGGTCGCTGCCGTCAACCGTAAGGCGCGCCACAGCTACGAAATCCAAGAAACGCTGGAAGCCGGGATCTCGCTGTCCGGCACCGAGATCAAGTCGCTCCGCGAAGGCACCGCCAATATCGCCGACGCCTACGCCGCGGCGCGGCACGGCGACCTCATGCTCCTCAACGCGCACATCCCCGAGTACCACGCCGGCAACCGCTTCAATCACGAACCGCGCCGGCCTCGCCGCTTGCTGCTCCACCGCAAGCAGATCAACAAGCTGATGGGCGCGGTCGATCGCGAGGGCATGACGCTGGTGCCGCTCAAGATCTACTTCAATGCCCGCGGCCGCGCCAAGGTCGAGCTCGCACTGGCGCGCGGCAAGAAGCACTACGACAAACGCGCCGCGATCAAGCGCCGCGATTGGGAGCGCGACAAGGCCCGCTTGATGCGAGTGCGCGGCTGAGGCCCGACTGCCAGCGTCCGCTCATAGCCAGCCGAACCCGCGACCCATCATGCCGGCGAGGCCGAGGATGGCGGCGATCAGTCCGGCCCACGTTATCAAGAAGAGCCGGAGTGTGAGATCGCGGACTGCCTGAGTTTCGGTCCGCCCCGTCGCCAGCCCGGCTCGCATCTCGCCGTAGACGGCCTGAAAACCGGCCGCCATCTCGCCACGGACGGCCTGAAGTCCGGCCTGCATTTCGTCTCGAATGGCCTGAAAACCGGCCGTCATCTCGCCACGGACGGCCTGAAGTCCGGCGTGCATTTCGTCTCGAACGGCCTGAAAACCGGCCGCCATCTCGCTACGGACGGCCTGAAGTCCGGCCTGCATTTCGTCGTGGGCGGCCCGAAATCCGGCCGCCATTTCGCCCCGAACGGCCTTCGTTTCGCCGTGAAGTTCTGACCGTAAGTTATTGAAATCAGCTCGGAAATCTCGCAGCTCTCCGCGCAGATCGCGGACGTCGGCCTTGACGTCGGCGACCTCGCGCTGCAGGTACTCGACCCCAGCCTCCAACTTGGCGATGCGGGCTTCCACCGGTCTAGTATCGCGGCCGCGTTGACCCCGGGCAAGCGTCGCTCCGCGGGCCGGGTCTTGGATGGCGTCCTTGGTCATGGGCTTCCCTTCGCATGGTCCTTCACTGAAAGGATAGGGAAGGTTTTGGACCGGGTTCGCGGTCTGCTGGCCGGCTGAGGTCGGCGGCGATCGTGCCGACAACCGCCTCGAACATCGCCGCTGTCAGCTTTCGGGTATTCACGTTGTAGCGCGAGCAATGGTAGCTGGCGGCGAGAACGAGATCGCGCGGGGCCAGCCGATAGGTCGCGCCGTGGCGAAACGGGTAGGCGCTCTTCCGGAGCCCGAGCGCCGCGAGCACGGCAGCGTGGGCGATCCCGCCCAGGGCCAGCACCACGCGCAGGTCGGGAAGCGCGGCGATTTCGCGTTCGAGGAACGGCCGGCACGCCTTGGCCTCGGCCGGCGTCGGCTTGTTTGCGGGCGGTACGCACCGGACGGCGTTGGTGATCCGGCAGCCGACGAGCGTCATGTTGTCGTCGCGGGCTTCGGCATAGGTTCCGCGCGCGAAGCCGAATTTCACGAGGGTCGGGTAGAGGAGTTGGCCAGCGTAGTCGCCGGTAAAGGGACGACCGGTGCGGTTGGCGCCCTTCAAACCCGGCGCCAGACCGACGACCAGTAGCCGAACCGGGTCGGATCCGGGCGGCGCGAACGCCGGCACCGGCGCGTTAAACCAGGCCGGCTCCTTGGCGCGATTTGCGGCCCGGAACGCCACCAAGCGCGGACACCGTGCGCAACCGCCCGGCGGGTCGAGCCCCGCGGGCGCGCTCACGCCGTTTCGCGCCAATCGTCGCCGTCGTCTGGGCCGTGCTCGTCGCGCCGCCGCTCGGGCCGCGGCCCGTCGCGCGCGATCAGCGGCATCAGGTCGGCCAACTCGACGAAGATATCGGCTTGGCGGCGCAGTTCGTCGGCGACCATCGGCGGTTGCGAGCGCATGGTTGAGACCACCGACACCCGCACTCCCTTGCGCTGGGTCGCTTCGACCATGCGCCGAAAGTCGCCATCGCCCGAGAACAGCACAATGTGGTCGAGATGCGGCGTGAGTTCCATGGCGTCGATCGCGAGCTCGATGTCCATGTTGCCCTTCAGCTTGCGCCGGCCGGTTGCGTCGGTGAACTCCTTGAGCGGCTTGGTGACCATCGTGTAGCCGTTGTAGTCGAGCCAATCGATCAGGGGTCTGAGCGGCGAGTACTCCTGGTCCTCGGCGAGCGCGGTGTAATAGAACGCGCGGATCAGCCGCCCCTTGCCCTGGAACAGTGTCAGCAAGCGTTTGTAGTCGATATCGAACCCCAGCGCGCGCGCGGCGGCGTGGAGATTGGCGCCGTCGATAAAAAGCGCGACGCGCTCGTCGGCATAGAAATTCATGATAGAGCTCCGGAAATTCGGCCGTTATCAATCGAGCCGTGACGCCTAATATCGGCGCTGGCCCCGGCACTCTAGCGGAGCGACCGCAAACGAACTATTCAGAAAATCCATGAACCACGACGTAGCCTATGTCGGGCTGGGCGCCAACACGGCGAGCGCGTGGGGGCCGCCGCAGGCGACGCTGACGGCCGCGCTCGAGGCGATTTCCGAACGCGGCTTAACCCTGGTCGGGCGTTCGCGCTGGTATCGGAGCGCGCCCGTGCCGCGCTCGGACCAGCCCTGGTTCGTGAACGCGGTTGCGGCGGTGGTGGCTGATCGTGCGCCGCTTGCACTACTGGAACTCCTGTTCGCGATCGAGCGACGTTTCGGGCGGGTGCGCGGTGAACGGTGGGCGCCGCGCTCGATCGATCTCGACCTGCTCGCGGTCGGCGGAATGGTCGTTGCCGCGGCCGACACCGACGGCCGGCTCATCCTCCCGCACCCACGGCTGCACGAACGGGCGTTCGTGTTGGCGCCGCTCGTCGAAATCGCGCCCGGATGGCAACACCCGGTGCTGAAGCGCGACGCTGCGACGCTCCTCGCCGCGCTCCCGCCAGCGGCCAGGATCGAGGTCAATCCGCTCGCTTAACGCGTTGCCGAGCCTTGCTTTTCGGCCCGAGCCGGCCTATCTATAGCGGTAGATTTCAACCCTGACCGACGCCGGCTCGCGAGCGTTTTGCCCGCGCTGGCGCCGCTCGTCCCGGAGCGAACGATGGCCCGCATCACCGTCGAAGACTGCATCCTCAAGGTCCCGAACCGCTTCGACCTCGTTGTCGTTTCGGCGCAGCGTTCGCGTCAGATTTCGGCCGGCGAAGCGCTGACGCTCGACCGCGACAATGACAAGAACCCGGTTGTGGCGCTTCGTGAAATCGCCGAAACGACGATCGACCTCGACCAACTTCAGGAAGCGGTGGTGCGCGGATTGCAAAAGCACGTCGAAGTCGACGAGCCCGAGGAAGACGATATGGCGCTGCTGATGGCGCGCAACCAAAGCGTCGAGCCACCCAAAGTCGAGAGCTTGAAAGATCAGGTTGCCGAGGAGATGGCGGCGCTCCAGGCTATGGCCGACGATGCCGAGGTCGAGCCCGAAAAGCAGCCCTAGCCCCTCGCGCCCGCAGGCGCGCGATCGCGGGCGAACGGGCCCATCCGGATCGGGCCCCGTCTCGAAGTCCTGCGCCGGCTGCCCGGCGCTCACGCGATGAACCTCCAAGTCGATCTCGTCGACCGGGTGCGGTCCTACGACAGCGCCGCCGATGCGGCGTTGCTGCGCTCGGCCTACGATTTCTCGCTTGCCGCGCACGGCACCCAGGTCCGCGAATCGGGCGATCCCTACTTCTCGCACCCGCTCGAAGTCGCCCGTATTGTCGCCGGCCTCAAGCTCGATTCGCCGACGGTCGCGACCGCGCTGCTGCACGACACGGTCGAGGACACGCTGGCGACGCTGCCCGATATCGAAACCCGATTCGGCGCCGAAGTCGCCGGCCTGGTCGATGGCGTCACCAAGCTGTCGCGCCTCGAACTCTCGTCCGAAGGCAGCTCGCAAGCCGAGAATTTCCGCAAGCTCCTGCTCGCGACCTCGAACGACATTCGCGTGCTGTTGGTCAAGCTCGCCGACCGGCTCCACAACATGCGGACGCTGTCATTCGTAAAAAATCCCGACAAGCGCAAGCGCGTCGCTCACGAGACCATGGAGATCTACGCGCCGCTCGCCGAGCGAATCGGGCTTCACGAGGTGCACCAGGAACTCGAGGATTTGGCGTTCGCCGAAATCAACCCGGAGGCGCGCGCCTCGGTCGCGGCGCGGCTTAGCTACCTGCGAGATCGCGGCACCGACCTCATCCCGCGCATCACCCAGACGCTTAAAAAAACCCTGTCCGACGGCGGGGTCGAGGCGCATGTGATCGGACGCGAGAAGCGCGCCTACTCGATCTGGCGCAAGATGGAGCGCAAGAAGGTATCGTTCGAGCAGCTCTCCGACGTCGTTGCCTTTCGGGTGGTCGTCAAATCGATCGACGACTGTTACCGCGCGCTCGGCATCCTGCACCGCACCTACCCGATGGTGCCGGACAATTTCGACGACTATGTCTCGACGCCCAAACCCAATAACTATCGCTCGCTCCACACCGCGGTGATCGGACCCGAGCAGCAGCGGATCGAGGTGCAGATCCGGACCTGGGAGATGCACGAAGAAGCCGAGCTCGGCGTCGCTGCTCACTGGCGGTACAAGACCAAGGCCGATACCAAAGAGGGCACGCAGTACCGCTGGATTCGGGCGCTCCTCGAAATCCTCGAGCACGCCTCGAGCCCGGACGAGTTCCTCGAGCACACCAAGCTCGAAATGTTCCAGGACCAAGTCTACTGCTTCACCCCCAAGGGTGCGGTATTCGAGCTGCCGCGCGGCGCCACCCCGGTCGACTTCGCCTACGCCGTCCATTCCGACGTCGGCGACACCTGCGTCGGCTGCCGCGTCAACGGTAACCTGGTTGGCCTCGACACCCCGCTCCACAACGGCGACCAGGTCGAGATTCTACGCTCGACCGAGCGGGCGCCTTCGCCGCTGTGGCTCGATTTCGTCGTCACCGGCAAGGCCCGCGCCGGCGTCCGGCGCTTCGTTCGCGACAAGGAACGGGACGAGTACATGCGGCTCGGCCGCGCCATCCTCGAAAAGCGGTTCCGCGAGGGCGGACATGATTATTCGGACAAAGCGCTCAAAGCCGCGCTCAAGCTCGGCAACTACAAGACCGAAGAAGATCTCCTAGCGGGCGTCGGACGCGGCGAAACACGACCGAGCGACGTGGTCGAGGCGGTGTTCCCGGGTGAGAAGCGATCACGGCTTTCAGCGCGCGGCATGCTTGCGTTCATGCGCCCGCGCGCCAAGCCGCCCAAGGCCGGCGATCCGGCGGTCCCGATCCGCGGCCTCATCCCCGGCATGGCGGTACATTACGCGACCTGCTGCTCGCCGCTGCCCGGCGATCGCATCGTCGGTATTGTTACGACCGGCAAGGGCGTCACGGTGCATACGATCGATTGCGAGACGCTCGAGGCTTTTGCTGAGACGCCGGAGCGCTGGCTCGACGTGTCGTGGGAAGAGGAACGCACCGGCGTCCACGTCGGCCGGCTGACCACCGTGATCGCGAACGAGCGCGGCAATTTGGGCCTGGTCGCGTCGCTGATCGCGCGCAATCTCGGCAATATTTCGAACCTCAAGATCACCAAGCGTACGCCTGACTACTTCACGATGGTGCTCGACATCGAAGTGAGCGACGCGCGTCACATGTCGGATATCATCGCGGCGCTCCGCGCCAGCACTCAGATCCAAGCGGTCGAGCGGATGCGGGGCTAGCCGCGTTTTCGCGCTTGCGCGCGCGCGGCTGCCGCATTATCCCGTCAAGGCCATGGCTTCGTCCCTTCGCTTAGGCGTCAACGTTGATCACGTCGCGACCGTACGCAACGCGCGCGGCGGTCGGCATCCCGACCCGCTGGTGGCGGCGCGGCTGGCCGCGGATGCGGGCGCCGACGGCATCACCGCGCATCTGCGCGAGGACCGGCGCCACATCGTCGATGACGATATACGCCGCCTGCTCGCCGAGATTCGATTGCCGCTCAACCTCGAGATGGCGGCGACCGAGGCAATGGTCGCGATCGCCGTCCGGGGCCGGCCGCACGCGGTTTGCCTGGTGCCGGAGCGGCGCGAGGAACGCACCACCGAAGGCGGGCTCGACGTCGCCGGGCAGCAGAACTGGCTTGCCCCCCACGTCGGCCGGCTGACCGATGCCGGCTGCCGGGTTTCGATGTTCATCGCGCCCGAGCGCGCCCAACTCGAAGCGTCGCGCCGCATCGGCGCCCCGGTGGTCGAACTCCACACCGGCGAGTATTGCGACGCGCCCGACGCGCCCGCGCGCGCCCGCGAACTCGAACGGCTACAGGCTGCGGCGCGGATTGCCGCCGATCTCGGGCTCGAGTGCCACGCCGGCCACGGCATCTCGTTCGATACCGTTGCCCCGATTGCCCGCATCCCGGAGGTCGTCGAGCTCAACATCGGTCACTTCCTGGTCGGCGAAGCGATTTTCACCGGGTTGGGGCCAGCGATCCGGCGGATGCGCGCGCTGATGGACGAAGCGCGCGCGGATCGACGCGGGGTCGCGTGAGCCGATGATCATCGGGCTCGGCAGCGATTTGATCGACATCCGCCGCATCGAGCAGACGCTCGAACGCTTCGGCGACCGCTTTCTCGACCGCGTGTTCACGCCGCTCGAACGGCAAAAGTCCGACCGCCGCGCCAACCGCGCCGCGTCCTATGCGCGGCGCTTCGCCGCCAAGGAAGCGTGTGCCAAGGCGCTCGGCACCGGGTTCCGGCGCGGCGTTTTTTGGCGCGATCTCGGCGTTATCAACTTGCCCTCGGGCAAGCCAACGATGAAACTGACCGGCGGCGCTCTGAAGCGCCTCGAGGAAATCCTGCCCGCCGGAATGACCGCCCAAATCGACCTGTCGATCACCGACGATCCGCCGCTCGCGCAAGCGATCGTGATCATTTCCGCCCTTGCCAACCAAAACCGTTCCGACTCCGTTTCGTGAAGCGTCCCCGCGACAAAGAAAAAGGCTCGATCGGCGAGACGATCCGCACCGTCGTCTACGCGGTGCTGATCGCCATGGTCATCCGCACCTTCGCCTACGAACCGTTCAATATCCCGTCCGAGTCGATGCTGCCCACGCTCCTGGTCGGCGACTATCTGTTCGTGTCGAAATATTCCTACGGCTACAGCCGCCACTCGTTTCCATGGAGTCTGCCGGTTGTCGCCGAACGCGTGCTCGAACGACAGCCCAAGCGCGGCGACGTCGCCGTGTTCAAGCTGCCGAGCGACAACTCGACCGACTACATCAAGCGCATCGTCGGTCTGCCCGGCGATCGCATCCAGATGCGCGACGGCGAGGTCTACGTCAACGGCGCCCGGGTGCCCAAGGTCCGCACGGACGACTACATCTATGCCGATAGCGTCGGCCGGCGCTTCCGAGTGCCCCGCTACCTCGAGACCCTTCCCAACGGCGTCCGCCACGAGACGCTCGACCTCATTCCGCAGGCCGACCACGACAACACCCGCGAGTTCGTCGTACCGGAGCGCCACTATTTCGCGATGGGCGACAATCGCGACAATTCGCTCGATAGCCGCGTCGGCGGCGGCGTCGGCATGATCCCGGCCCGAAACCTGGTCGGACGCGCCGAGTTCTTGTTCTTCTCGACCGACGGCAGCGCCCGCCTCTGGGAAGTGTGGCGCTGGCCGTTCGCAATCCGTTATGAGCGCCTGTTCGCTCGGCTTTCGCACTGACGCGATGGATGCCGCCGCGCGCCTTCGTCTCGAAACCGCGCTCGTACACCGCTTCAACGATGCGAGCTTACTCGCCGAAGCGCTGACCCACCCGAGCCGAACTGGCGCCAAAGGCGGCGGCCGCAGCTACGACCGGCTCGAATTTCTGGGCGATCGCGTGTTGGGGTTGGCGATCGCCGAGATGCTGCACCGGCACTATCCCGCGGCTTCGGCCGGCGACTTGTCACGGCGGTTGGCCGCGCTGGTGCGCCAAGAGACCCTGGCCGAGATCGCCAGCGCGCTCGACGTCGGTGCCGCGCTCGACGTAGCTGCCGCCGACCGTGCAGCCGGGACCGCCGAGCGGCCGGCGGTGTTGGCCGATGCGATGGAAGCAGTGTTGGGCGCACTCTATATCGATGGCGGGCTCGCCGCCGTGCAGGCCGTGGTCGACCGCCACTGGCAGGCGCGCGCGCAGGCACAGGCCGCGCCGCCGGCCGACGCCAAGTCCGCGCTCCAGGAGTGGGCGCAAGGCGCCGGCAAGCCGGCGCCGACCTACCAGGTGGTCGGCCAAGAAGGTCCGCCACACCGGCCGCAGTTCACGGTCGAAGTTCGGGTCGAGGGCATATCGGCGCAGGCCGGGAGCGGCCCCAGCAAGCGCGAAGCCGAGCAAGCGGCGGCCGCGGCCGCGCTGGCGTCGCGCATCCCAACTAGCAATAACTAGTGCTCGGAATCACAGATTGATGACACAGCGAAGGTTCGAAGAAACCCTCGTCCTGAGCTCGTCGAAGGACGAGGACCCTGAGCTCGTCGAAGGACGAGGATCCTCATGGTTCGACACGCTCACCATGAGAGCTTGCCGCAGAGCGCCCGACTCACGTTTCCGCGATAGCCGGTACTAGGCATGACCGACTCCCTTTCCTCGACCCCGGCCGAAGAGCCGACCCGGTGCGGCTTCGTCGCCCTGATCGGCGTGCCCAACGTCGGCAAATCGACGCTCACCAACACATTGGTCGGATCGAAGGTCTCGATCGTGACGCCCAAGGTGCAGACGACTCGGAGCCGTATCCTCGGCATCGCCACCCGTGGCCGCGCCCAATTGGTGTTGGTCGACACGCCTGGCATCTTCGTGCCGCGCCGCAAGCTCGACCGCGCCATGGTCGCCGCCGCCTGGGCCGGCGCGCACAACGCCGATCTCGTCGTCCACATCGTCGATGCCCACCGCGCCCGCCGCGAAGCGCTCGACGAAGAAACCGAGCGTATCGTCCACGGACTGCGCGACATCGGCCGTAAAGCGATCCTCGCCCTCAACAAAGTCGACCTGGTCGATCGACCGAAACTCCTGGTTGCGGCCAAAAAGCTGTTCGCCGAGGACATTTATAGCGACGTGTTCATGGTCTCGGCGCTGACCGGTGATGGCGTCGGCGACCTGACCGCCTTCCTCGCCGCCAAGCTGCCGGTCGGTCCGTGGCTCTACCCCGAAGACCAGGTTGCCGACGTGCCGATGCGTCTCCTGGCCGCCGAGATCACGCGCGAAAAGCTGTTCCTCAAGCTCAACCAGGAGCTTCCCTACGCCACCAGCGTCGAGACCGAAGCCTGGACCGAGCAGGACGACGGCAGCGTTCGTATCGAACAGATCGTGTTCGTCGAGCGCCCCGGTCACAAGGCGATCGTGCTCGGCAAAGGCGGGCAGATGATCAAAGAGGTCGGCTCGCTGGCGCGCCACGAACTCGAGACGATGATGGGTCGGCGCGTGCACCTCTTTCTGTTCGTCAAGGTGCGCGAGCGCTGGAGCGAGGACCCGTCGCACCTGCGGGCGCTCGGTCTCGACTTGAACGAGTGATCGGGGCCGCCAGACGCCGATGGAATGGCGCGACGAAGGCATCGTCCTCGCGGTCCGCAAACACAGCGAAAGCTCGGTCATCGTCTCGGTCCTCACCGAGCAACACGGCCGCCACGCCGGGCTGGTGCGGGGCGGCGGCGGCCGGCGCCTACGCGGCGTCCTGCAATCGGGCAATCAGGTTGCCGTGGCGTGGCGTGCGCGCTTGGCGGACCATCTCGGCAACTATCAAGTCGAGCTCGTGCGCGCCCGCGCCGCCGCCGTGCTCGACGATGCAGCGCGACTGGCGGCGGTGACGGCCGCGTGCGCGCTGATCGAGCGTGCCTTCCCCGAGCGCGAGCCGGTCGCCGACGCGTTCCCGGCGCTGGTCGCGATGCTCGACGCGATCGAGGCGTCGCCGGTGTGGCCGAGCCGGTACGTGCGGTGGGAAATGACGCTCTTGGCCGAGCTTGGATACGCGCTCGACCTCGAGCGCTGCGCGGTGACAGGCGCGACCGCAGGGCTCGCTTTCGTGTCGCCATCGAGCGGTCGGGCCGTAACCGCCGCGGCAGCCGGACCTTACCGCGAGCGGCTCTTGCCGTTGCCGGCCTTCCTTGGCCGGGCTGAGGACGCGGCTGTGGTTCCAGCCGCCGAAATCGCCGCCGGTCTTGCGCTCACCGGCCACTTTCTCAGCGCCAATGTCTTCAACCACCGCACGAAACCGCTTCCGGCCGCCCGGCTACGACTGCTAGATTACTTTCACGCACAAGCTACTAAATATGGTGCCTAGCAGACGATGGCTAAAGTCCTGACAACGGGCGACATCCGCCCGACCCCGTTCTCCGATGCGCTGTCGTCGCGCTATCTCGCCTACGCGCTCTCGACCATCATGGCGCGCTCGCTCCCTGACGTTCGCGACGGGCTGAAGCCGGTGCATCGGCGCCTGTTGTACGCAATGCGCCAGCTCAAGCTTGATCCGACCACTGGGTTCAAGAAATGCGCGCGTATCGTCGGCGACGTGATCGGCAAGTATCACCCGCACGGCGATCAGGCGGCCTACGACGCGCTGGTGCGCCTGGCGCAATCGTTCGCGGCGCGCTACCCGCTGGTTGACGGCCAAGGCAATTTTGGCAACATCGACGGCGATAACGCGGCAGCGATGCGCTACACCGAGGCGCGCATGACCACCGTTGCCGAAGCGCTGCTCGCCCAAATCGACGAAGCGACGGTCGATTTTCGTCCCAACTACGACGGCGAGGACGAGGAGCCAGTCGTGCTGCCGGCGCGATTTCCGAACTTGCTCGCCAACGGCGCAACCGGGATCGCCGTCGGCATGGCGACCAGCATCCCGCCGCACAATGTCGGCGAGATTTGCCAGGCGCTGCTCCACCTCATCAAGTCCCCGAACGCCCGCGCCCAGACGTTGGTCGAGTTCATGCCGGGGCCCGACTTTCCAACCGGCGGAGTCGTCGTCGAGCCCAAGGCGAGCATCGTCGAAGCCTACGCCACCGGCCGCGGCAGCTTCCGGCTCCGCGCGCGGTGGGCGGTCGAGAAACTCGGCCATGGTCAGTACCAGATCGTTGTCACCGAGATTCCCTATCAGGTCGCGAAGTCGCGGCTGATCGAGCGGGTCGCGACGATGATCCAGGAGAAGAAACTGCCGGGCCTCGCCGATATCCGTGACGAGTCGGCCGAGGACATCCGGATCGTGCTCGAGCCCAAGAGCCGCACCATCGATCCCGATGCGCTGATGGAGACACTGTTCCGCGCCGCCGACCTCGAGGTCCGGGTGTCGCTCAACATGAACGTGCTCGATGCGAAGCGCGCGCCCAAGGTGATGAACCTGCGCGACGTATTGCAGGCGTTCTTGGACCATCGCATCGACGTACTGCTGCGGCGCTCACGCTACCGGCTCCAGGTGATCGCCGACCGGCTCGAGACTCTGGCCGGGTATTTAATCGCCTATCTCAATCTCGACGCCATCATCCAGATCATCCGAAACGAGGATGAGCCGAAGCCGATCCTGATGAGGCGGTTCAAGCTCACCGACCGCCAGGCCGAGGCGATCCTGAACATGCGGTTGCGGAGCCTGCGCCGCCTCGAGGAGAAGGAGATCAAGGCCGAGCACGGTGCGCTCAGCCTCGAACAGGCCGATCTCACCAAGCTGGTTAAGGACAAGAAGCGGCAGTGGGCGGCGATCGGCGACGAGATCAAGGACATCGACAAAAAGTTCGGCGCCAAGACCGGGCTCGGCAAGCGCCGCACCGATTTCGGCACCGCGCCCGCAGCCGAGGAAGTACCGCTCCAAGTCCTGGTCGAGCGCGAGCCGATCACCGTGATCTGCTCGGAGAAAGGCTGGATCCGCGTGCTCAAAGGCCATGGCGACGAGGCCGCGGCCGACGTCAAATACAAGGAAGGCGACCGCGGCCGCTTCTGGCTCAAGGCCCAAACCACGGACAAGATCTGCCTGTTCGCGACCAACGGCCGCTTCTACACGTTCGCCGGCGACAAGCTCCCGAGCGGCCGCGGCCACGGCGAGCCGATCCGGCTCATGATCGACCTCGGCAACGACGAAGACGTCGTCGCGCTGTTCGTTCACCAGCCCGGCCAGAAACGCGTGGTCGCGGCGAGCGATGGCCGCGGCTTCGTCGTGCTCGAGGACGAGGTCATCGCACAGACCCGGAGCGGCAAACGCGCCCTCAACGTCAAGGACAGCGTGTCGGCGCGGGTGTGCAAACCGCTTGTCGGCGATTCGATTGCGGTGGTGGGCGAGAACCGCAAGCTCGTGATCTTCCCCGCCGCGGAATTGCCGGAAATGGCGCGCGGCCGCGGTGTGCGCCTGCAACGCTACAAAGACGGCGGCCTCTCCGATCTCAAGACGTTCAACCGCGCCCAGGGCTTGAGCTGGGCGCTCGGCGACAAAGCGCGGGTCGAGACCGACTTGGGCCCGTGGCTCACCGCGCGCGGCAAAGCCGGGCGCCTACCGCCCAAAGGCTTCCCGAAATCGAACCGATTCGACGGGTAGATGCTACTTAGGGCACGAACGGCGTCCAGCCGTCGGGACCCAGACGTTCGAGCGGCGCGAAGCGGCCCTTGTAGGCCATCTTGCGGCTCTCCTTGATCCAGTAGCCGAGATAGAGATAGGTGCTGCCGCGCCCGACCGCGAAGTGGATGTGCCAGAGGATCATGTAGGTCCCGAGGCTGCGGCGCGCCATTCCGGGCTCGAAGAAGCTGTAGACCATCGAGAGCCCGTCCTGCATGACGTCGGTGAGCGCGACGGCGATCAGCTTGCCGTCGGGGTCGCGGAATTCGAACAGCGAGGTTTGGATCGGACTCTCTTCGACCATCGCCTGATAGTCGTCGAAGTCCATCGAGGCCATGCCGCCTTCGGCATGGCGCGCCTGCTCGTAGCGCGCGAACAGAGCGAACTGCTCGGGCGTGGCCAGCGCGCCGGTTTCGGCGACCGCGATCTCGGCATTGCGGATCAACACGCGGCGGAGCGAGGGGTTCGGCTCGAACTCGGCGGTCCGCACCCGCACCGGCACGCATGAATCGCAGCCCTGGCAGATCGGCTTGTAGGCGATGCCGTGGCTGCGGCGGAAACCGGCGGCGGTCAGCGTCTCGTGCAACGCTTCCGGCTCGCGGTCGCCGCCGACGAGCTCGGTGAACACCTTGCGCTCGAGGCGATCGGGCAAATACGGGCAGGGCGCTTGCCGCGTGCTGTAGAAGCGCTTGAGCGGCAGGGCTAATCCGGACGTCATCCAGAACCTCTCACCGCCATACTAAAGCGGATGGATGGGAGATGGTAGCGGTGGGGAGGCGCGTCCATGGTCCACAGGCCACCGATCAGGCGCAGCGCAGCGCTTCGAGCCGGGCGCGGATATCGTCCGGGATCGACAGCGGCCGCCCGTTCGAGCGCTCGACCATCACCATCACGCACTCGCCCGAGGCGGCACAGACGTCGCCCGTGAAGATGCCGTGTGCGAGGCGCACCGAAGTACGGCCGAGATCGAGCACGCCGCTGCCGATATCGACCGTGCCGGGAAGCGAGAGTTGGTGGCGGTAGTCGAGCTCGAGCCGGACCGCCATCCAACGCCGATCGGCGCCGTCGACCGGGACGCCGAGATCGACGAAAAAGCCGACCCGGCCGGTCTCGAGGAAGGTCGCGTAGGCAACGTTGTTGACGTGCCCGAGCGTGTCCAAGTCGGCGAA
>CAMDOQ010000027.1 GCA_945903685.1 Rhizobium sp. Q54 | reverse complement strand
CGACCAGCGCGATCAGGTCCTCGATACCGGACGGCTTGGCCTCACGGAGCAGGCTCTGCATGCCCGGGCTTTCGAACTGGAACACCCCGATCGTGTCGCCCGCGGTCATGAGGTCGTAGGTCTTCTTGTCGTCCAAGGGGAGTTTGGCGTAGTCGATCGCGTGCTCCGGGCCACGCTTCGCCATCAGCTTGGCGGCCTGGTCGAGGACGGTGAGGGTCTTCAAGCCCAGGAAGTCGAACTTCACGAGCCCCGCGGCCTCGGCGTACTTCATCGAGAACTGCGTGACCGGCGTTTCCGAGCGCGGATCGCGGTACATCGGTACCAGTTCATCCAACGGCCGGTCACCGATCACGACGCCGGCAGCATGGGTCGAGGCGTGGCGGAAGAGACCTTCGAGCTTGATCGCGATCTCCAAGAGCTTGGCGACCTTGGGGTCGGCGTCGCGCTCTTGCTGAAGCCTGGGCTCGGCTTCGATCGCGTCCTTGAGCTTGATCGGGTTGGCCGGGTTGAACGGTACCATCTTCGACAAGCGGTCGACCTGGCCGTAGGGCATTTGCAGCACGCGGCCGACGTCGCGGACTGCGGCCCGCGCCTGCAGCTTGCCGAAGGTGATGATCTGGGCAACGCGGTCGGTGCCGTAGCGACCCTGAACGTACTCGATGACGCGGTCGCGCTTGTCCTGGCAGAAGTCGATGTCGAAGTCCGGCATCGACACGCGTTCGGGGTTCAGAAACCGCTCGAACACCAGGCCGAACTGCAAGGGATCGAGGTCGGTGATGCGCAACGACCACGCCACCACCGAGCCGGCGCCCGAGCCGCGTCCGGGACCAACCGGAATGTCGTGGTCTTTAGCGTACTGGATGAAGTCGGCGACGATCAGGAAGTAACCGGCAAACCCCATCTTGCCGATCACGTCGAGCTCGAACTCAAGCCGGTCGCGGTA
Source organism: Rhizobium sp. Q54 (assembly GCA_945903685.1). Taxonomy (GTDB): domain Bacteria; phylum Pseudomonadota; class Alphaproteobacteria; order SHVV01; family SHVV01; genus SHVV01. Next base: position 19,640 of record CAMDOQ010000027.1, on the reverse strand, counting down.
AGGCTTGGCTCGTGCTTCGCGTGTCGCAGCATCGGCGCCCGGCGGATAGACGTGGGCCTCGAGCCGCGCGTCGAGCCCGGCGCGGGCGCGGATCGCCATCTCCTCGGCCTCATCGCGGCCGTGAGCGCCGGAAAATTGCGGCAGGATCGGCGCCCGCTCCTCGGCGGCGTAGGCGCAACGCTGCGCGATCACCAGCGTGTTGGCGATCGCCTCGGGCAGGTCGGCGAACAGTGCAACCATCTCGGCCGCGGTCTTGAAGCGGTGATCGGGAGTCATGCGGCGGCGCTCGGCTTGGTCGATATAGGCGCCGTCGGCGATGCAGAGCAGCGCATCGTGCGCCTCGTACATCGAGCCGTCCGAAAAGTAGACGTCGTTGGTCGCGACCAGCGGCAGATCGAGTTTGTAGGCAAGCTCGATGAGCGGGCCTTCGATCCGCGCTTCGTCGGTCATGCCGTGCCGCTGCAGCTCGACATAGAGCCGGCCAGGATAAAACGCGGCGAGCCGGCGCAACGCTTCCTCGGCGACCCCCTCGCGGCCGTCGCGGACACCGCGCCCGACTTCGCCGCCGACGCCACCGGTGAGCGCGATCAGGCCATCGGCGTGGGCGGCGAGATCGCGCGCTCCGACTTGCGGCGCGATCCCGCCGACCGCGTTCTGGTACGAGAGCGAGGAGAGCTTGATCAGGTTGCGGTACCCGGTCTCGTCCTGGACCAGAAGCACGATCTGGTCGGTGGCGCGGCCGCGGGTGGCATCATTTCCGTCCTCGCGGGTCACGTTCAGGGTGGTGCCGACGATCGGCTGGAGGCCGGCTTTCTTCGCGGCCGACGAGAATTCGAGCGCGCCGAACATATTGGCGTTGTCGGTGACCGCGACCGCCGGCATCCCCTGGCTTTTGCAGAGCTTGACGATTTCGCCCAATTGCAGCGCGCCCTCGGAGAGCGAATAGGCGGAATGGACGCGAAGGTGAACGAACGGCGCGTGCGGCATGACCGTTCATGCCACGGGCGGAGCACCGCGTCAGCCGAACAAGCGGCGAACGTAAAACGAAGCTGTGGACTAATCTCGCCGAACCCCCATCCTTCCCTCCCCCTCGTCGCCGAGGGGGGGTGGGAGGGGACGTTTGGCCGATTAGGCGAAGAATTTGGCCGCGAGCAGAATGCCGGTCGCGGCAACGGTAATGCCGCCCAGCCGAATCGTAAGGTCGCGTTTCAGCATTTCGAGGTCGGTCTTGGTCGCGAGCCGTTCATCGATGATTTGAGCGTGCTCCGCGGCGAGCGCCTCGGCCTGCTCCCGCGGCATTCCGGCGGCCGTCATGCGTTTCACGAACGCGAGCGTATCGAAGACGATCGAGCCCATTGTCATAGTGTAAACCTCAGGGTTTGGCCTCGCCAGTGAGGCCCTCCCTTACCCCTATGCAAGGTTTAGGCGCCGCTGCCTTTCATCCCGGAACCAATACGCCGCGCTCCAGCACCACGCGCCGGTCCATGCGGGCGGCGAGCGCGAGGTTGTGGGTGGCGATGAGCGCCGCCAAACCGTCGCGTTTCGCGGCCGCCAGGAGCTCGTCGAAAACGATGTCGGCGGTCGCCTGATCCAAGTTTCCGGTCGGCTCGTCGGCCAAGAGCACGTGGGGTCGGTTGGCAAGCGCGCGCGCGATCGCGACCCGCTGCTGCTCGCCGCCCGAGAGCCGCGCCGGGCGGTGGTTGAGGCGGGCCGCGAGCCCGAAACGGTCGAGCAGCGCTTCGGCGACGCGGCGCGCGTCGGCTTTGATCGCGCCCGCGATCAGCTGCGGGACCATCACGTTCTCGACCGCAGAAAACTCGGGCAGCAAGTGGTGGTACTGGTAGACGAACCCCAAGAGCCGCCCGCGCGCCCGCGTCCGCTCGCGATCGCCGAGCGCACTCAAGATCGTGTCGCCGTGGCGGACGTCGCCCACATCTGGCCGCTCCAGGAGTCCGGCAATGTGGAGGAGCGTCGATTTGCCGGAGCCCGACGGGCCGACCAAGGCGACGCATTCGCCCGGGAGAATGGTGACGCTCGCACCCTTCAGCACCTCGAGCCGGCGCTCGCCCTGGGCGAAGCTTCGGACAATGCCATCCAACGTAAACGGCTGGCGCGCGTCGGCCATGGCTATTCGTAGCGGAGCGCTTCGACCGGATCGAGCCGCGCCGCCCGCCACGACGGATAGAGTGTCGCCAGGAACGACAGCGCAAGACCGAGCACGACCACCAGCACAACCTCGAAGGTCTCGACCTTGGCCGGAAGCCGCGACAGGAAATAGATCTCGGCGGCGAACAGGTTGGTGTTGGTCAGGCCCTCGAGCCAGCGTCGGATCGATTCGATGTTGTCGCAAAAGGCGAGCCCGGCGGCAAAGCCCAACCCGGTGCCGACCACGCCGATCGAGGTACCGGCGATGAAGAACACGCGCATGATCGCACCTCGGGTCGCGCCCATGGTGCGGAGGATCGCGATCGCGCGCCCCTTCTCCTTCACCAACATGGTCAGGCTCGAGACGATGTTGAAGGCAGCGACCAGGACAATCAGCGTCAGGATGAGGAACATGACGTTGCGTTCGACCTCGATCGCGTTGAAGAAATGCGAATTGACCTGGCGCCAGTCGGTGATGCGGACCGGCGCGCCGGCGGCGGCGAACAGCTTGGGACGGATGCCGTCGATCGCCTGCGGGTCCTTGGTCAGCACCTCGATCGCGCTCACCGCCTGATCGAGGTTGAAGAACACCTGCGCCGCCTCGAGCGGCATGAAGACGAACGTCGAGTCGTACTCGAACATGCCGGAATCGAACGTCGCCGCGACCGTATAGGTGCGCTGGCGCGGCAGCGTGCCGATCACCGTCGCCTGCACCTGCGGCGCGACCAGACGAAGTTTGGAACCCGGTGACAGCCCCAACCGACCGGCCAGGCGGATGCCGACGACGATGCCGTCGGGGGCGCGGAAATCGGCCAGGCTCCCGGTCCGAATGTTGCCGGCGATCAGCGGGTTCTTGGCGAGTTCCTCGGGATTGATGCCGCGCACGAGCGCGCCGCGCGCGTTCTGGTTGGCGATCACCATGACCTGGCCTTCGACGATCGGCGAGGCGCGCACCACGCCCGCGACCGTCGCCAGCCGCTCGGCGAGGACGGCGTAGTTGGCGAGATCGCCCTGCGGCGCCTGCACCACGGCGTGGCCGTTCAAGCCCAGGATGCGGCCCAAGAGCTCGGCCTTGAAGCCGTTCATCACCGCCGGAACGATGATCAGGGTCGCGACTCCGATCATGATGCCGAGAAGCGAGAACAGCGCGATCACCGAGATCAGCCCCTCCTCGCGCCGGGCGCGGAGGTAGCGGATCGCGAGCATCCATTCGAAGGTCGACACTATCTCGCCTCATCCCTCGTCAAGATCAAAATGAGGCTCGTCGCCGAACCCTCATGGTGAGCTCGTCGAACCATGAGGGTCGTACTCACGCAGCGACCCGGGCCAGCGCCGATTCGAGCGAGAGTTCCTCGCGATGCCCGGTGCGGCGCTCTTTCAGCTCGACCACGCCCTTCTTGAGGCCGCGCGGACCGACCACGATCTGCCACGGCAGCCCAATCAGGTCCATGGTCGCGAACTTAGCGCCCGGGCTTTCGTCGACGTCGTCGAGCAGCACCTCGGTGCCCCCGGCCTGGAGCTTCCGGTAGATCTCGTTGCAAGTCGCCTCGCACTCGCGCTCGCCCGGCTTTAGGTTGATGATCCCGACCTTGAACGGTGCGACCGCGGCCGGCCACACGATGCCGTTCGCGTCGTGATTGGCCTCGATGATCGCGCCGACCAGGCGCGAGACGCCGATCCCGTACGATCCCATCTCGACCGCGATCGCTTCGCCGTTGGCGCCGGTGACGGTCGCTTTCATCGCTTCCGAGTACTTCTTGCCGAAATAGAAGATGTGCCCGACCTCGATCCCGCGCGCGGTGACGCGGCGGTCGTCGGCGACGCGGGCGAACGCAGCCGGATCGTGCTTTTCCGATGTCGCCGCGTAGTGCTGGGTCCAGCGCTTGACGTAGGGCTCGAGGTCGGAATCAAAATCGATGGTATCGCGCAAGACGTCGAAGTCGACCAGCGCGCGGTCGCAGTAGACCTCGGTCTCGCCGGTCTCGGCCAGGATGATGAACTCGTGGCTCAAGTCGCCGCCGATCGGCCCGGATTCGGCCTGCATCGGGATCGCTTTCAGGTCCATGCGCGCGAACGTGCGCAAGTAAGCGACGAACATCTTGTTGTAGGCGCGTTTGGCGCCAGCGTAGTCCAAGTCGAACGAGTAGCTGTCCTTCATCAGGAATTCGCGCCCGCGCATGACGCCGAAGCGCGGCCGGATCTCGTCCCGGAATTTCCACTGGATGTGATAGAGGAGCTTGGGCAGATCGCGGTAGCTCTTGATCGCGTCGCGGATGATGTCGGTGATCAGCTCCTCGTTGGTCGGGCCATAGAGCATCTCGCGCTCGTGACGGTCCTTGATGCGGAGCATCTCCTTACCGTAGACCTCGTAACGGCCGCTTTCGCGCCAAAGTTCGGCCGGCTGGACCGTCGGCATTAAGAGCTCCTGGCAGCCGGCAGCGTCCTGCTCTTCGCGTACGATCTGCTCTATTTTCTTCAAGACGCGGTGGCCGAGCGGCAGCCAGGTGTAGATGCCGGCCGCCGACTGCCGGACCATGCCGGCCCGCAGCATCAGCCGATGCGACACGATCTGCGCTTCGGTCGGATTCTCCTTGAGGATCGGCAGAAAGTACTTGGATCGGCGCATCTTGATCGTTCCGCGTGGAGCGGCCCAGCGCCGCTTGAAAAACCGGGGCGACTTTAGGCAAACGCCTGCGTCAAGGCAAACGCCGGTCGCACCACGCGACTATGCGTTCCGCCGCCACCGCGCTAACGCGAGCACGGCGCCGCCAGCAACCAGGCCCCAGAACGCGCCGCCGATCCCGAAAAAACTCACGCCCGAGGCAGCGACCACGAAGGTGACGATCGCCGCCTCGCGGTCGTTGGCGTCGGCTGTGGCGGCGGCGACCGCGCCGCCGAACGAACCCAGAAGCGCCAAGCCCGCCACCGCCTCAATCAGAAAAGGCGGTGCCGCGCCGATGAAGGCGGCGGCCGCACCGGCGCCAAGGCCGACCAGTACATAGGCCGCGCCGTTGACGACCGCGGCCCAATAGCGGCGCGCCGGGTCAGGGTGGGCGTCGGGTCCGGCGCAAAGCGCCGCGGTGATCGCGGCCAAGTTGACGGCGTGCGAGCCGAACGGCGCCGCGAGCACGGTGAAGACGCCGGTGGTCGTGAACAGCGGCCCCGGTGCAGGCTTGAAGCCGTTGGCGCTCAAGACCGCCACGCCCGGAATGTTCTGCGAGGCCATCGTCACGAGAAAGAGCGGCAGTGCGATGCCGACGATCGCCGGCAGCGTGAAAATCGGCATGACGGCGACCGGCGCCGGCGCAACAGCCGCCGCGGTCGAGAAGCTTCCCGGCGCTGTGACTGCGATCACGATGACGGCCAGCACGACGACCGCGGGCACCGCGTAGAGGCGTTTGAACCGGGCGACCAAGGCCCACACTACGATCAGGCTCAGCCCGAGCCACGGCGACTCGACCACCGCCTTGACCGGCGCCAGGCACAGGGCGAGCAGCACGCCCGCCAGCATCGCGTTCGCAAGCGATGCCGGGATCGCCGCGACCGCGCGTCCGAGCGGGCGCCACAGGCCAGCGACAACGATCAGGATACCGGTGACGATGAACGCGCCGACGGCGGCCGCGAAGCCGCCGGCGGGCGCGCTCGAGTCGGCGAGCACGGCGGCGCCGGGCGTCGACCAGGCGACGCTGATCGGCATCCGCGTCTGGAGGCTCAAGACGATCGCCCCCACCCCCATGGCGATCGACACGGCCATCAGGCCGGACGCGGCTTCGGCCGGAGAGGCGCCGACGGCAGTAAGCCCCTGGATCACGACGGCAAAGGTCGAGGAAAATCCGACTACGGCGGCGAGAACGCCGGCGCTCAACGCCTGAACCGAAAAGGAAGCCATCGACGGGGCGCGGCGCTAGGGGTGGCTAGGGTTTCGATGCCTTGAGCTTGGCGCGGCAGGCCTCGGCGATCGGGCTGTTGGCGCCATTGTCGATCGGCTGGCCGTTGAAATGGACCCGCCCCTGCTTGAACGTAACGGCGCCGAGCGATGCGCTCGATGTTTCGAGGCCGCGCGGCGCGGTCTGACGAAGGAACGTGTAAATCTCGACCGAGATGTCGATCGAAATTTCGTCGGGCAGCTTGATCGCGCTGTTCGACTCGAGATCGGCGGGCTTGACCGGCCGTCCATGCACATCGACGCCGGGCTTGAAGTTGACATCGTTGCGCGCGACGTGGGCGACCAGCTGACGGCAGTCGGCATCCGAAATCACAAGCGTCTGCCGTTGCGCCGAGACCGGCGCTGCAACGCCTGCGAGCGCCGTTGCCGCTAGCCCGGCGACGGCTGCCGTCCGGATCAATGCTTCGCGCGAGATCATCGGAATAAAGCTATGAAAAATATGGCGATTATTCGTCTATTTTTCATGCTTAGGAGCCGATTTTTAGTGACGAGATCGAAGCCTAAGGGTACAGTCGCACCATTCGATTAAGAAAAACACCCAAGTTCAGGGACGGACAACAGCGAGGCCTTCGAGGCCTCGCTTTTTTTTGCGACGGTATCTAAAGACAATTATACTAAGTGATTGATTTATTTAAATAAAAAGGCGTCTAACCAACCGGTTCGCGCGATCAGGTAGCCGATCAGCCAAAGGACCGCCGATACGACAGTTGTGACCCCTACCTTGAGCAGAAGCCGCGGTTGGGCCGGCGCGCCCGGATCGTTGCCGGGATCGGGCGTTTCGGCGCGCCGGACGCCGAACATCGGCAGCACCGCGAACAGCACCATCCACCACACCAGGAAGTAGGTCGCTAGCGCGGTCGACCAGAACACGGGCTAGACCTGCTCGAGTTCGATCAAGGTGCCCGAGAAGTCCTTGGGGTGGAGGAACAGCACCGGCTTTCCGTGGGCGCCAGTCTTCGGTTCGCCGTCGCCCAGCACCCGGGCACCGGCCTGCTTCAGCTGGTCGCGCGCTGCCCGGATGTCGGCCACCTCGTAACAAACGTGGTGGATGCCGCCGCTCGCGTTCTTCTCGAAAAAACCGGCGATCGGCGACGCGGCGCCCAAGGGGTGGAGCAGCTCGATCTTGGTATTGGCCAGCTCGACGAACACGACCGTGACGCCGTGATCCGGAAGCAGCTGCGGCGCCGAGACCGTGGCGCCCAAGGTAGCGCGATACTGCTCCGCCGCTTTGACTAAGTCGGGAACGGCGATGGCGACATGGTTCAAGCGACCGATCATTTGCTCCTCGCGTGATGCTCGAGTGCGCCCCCCCGGAACGCCTCGCCTAACCTGACGATCTCGACCCGAATGGTCGGGCGCTTCCCGGTATGTACCTTAAGCCGCTGGCGCAACGCCCGGCGCACCGCCTCCTCGAGACGGTGGTCGTCGCGCCGGGTCAGCGCCGGCAGTCGCGCCACGTCCTCGCCGAGCACGAGCCCAAGTTTGGCCTCGCCCCCGACCCCGCTCAAGTCCCGGTCGACAATGCCGGCCATGGCGATCCGGGGCGCCGCCGCCAGCTCGCCCTGGCGCGTCAGCACAACCGTCGCAACGATGTGGCCGGCGACCGCCATCCGTCGGCGCTCGCGCAGGACCTCGCTTTCGGCCGGGAGCAGCCGGTCGCCGTCGAGGACGAGGCGCCCGACCGGAACGTTGTCGACGACCTGAGCGCCGTCGGCGTTCAGGCGAATGACGGTACCGTTCGCCGGCGCCAGCGCTTTCGCCACTTGGAGGCTCAACGCGAACTTGGCGTGCTCGGCGAGATGCCGGGCCTCGCCATGGACCGGGATCGAAATGCGAGGACGGATCCAACCATACATGTCGGCAAGTTCGTCGCGGGCCGGATGACCGGAGACGTGGACGAAGTGATCCTTCTCGCCGATCACCTCGACCCCTTTCGCGATCAATCGGTTCTGCACTGCGGCGATCGACCGCTCATTCCCGGGGATCACCTTGGACGAGAAAATCGCGGTGTCGCCCTCTTCGAGCACGACGTGGGGGTGGGCCTCGCCGGCGATCCGCGCCATCGCCGCCATCGGCTCGCCCTGGCAGCCGGTGCAGATGAACAGCACCTTATCGGGCGGAAGGTACGAGGCTTCGTCGTCGCTCAAGAACGACGGCACATCCCGGAGATACCCGGTCTCGCGCGCCGCCGTCACCATCCGCCACAGCGAGCGGCCGATCAGCGCGGTTTCGCGGCCGAGCGCTCGCGCGATGCGGGCTACCGTCTGGACCCGCGCCAAGTGCGAGGCGAAGGTCGCGACCGCCACCCGACCGCGGCGGTCGGCGATCAGGTCTTTGAGGCTCGCCGCGACCGCGGCCTCGGAGCCCGAACGGCCGCGCTCGAAGACGTTGGTCGAGTCGCAAACCAGGGCCAATACGCCTTCGCGGCCGAATGCCGCGAAGCTCTCGCGGTTGGTGGCTTCGCCGAGAAGCGGATCGGGGTCGAGCTTCCAGTCGCCGGAATGGAGAATGTTGCCGGCGGGAGTGCGGATCGCGAGCGCGTTGCTCTCGGGGATCGAATGGGTGATCGAGAGGAACTGGACGTCGAACGGACCGATCTGCACCCGGCCGCCGAGCGGCACCTCGATCAGCCGGACGCGGTGGCCCCACTCGACTTCGGTCAACTTGGCGCGGAGGATCGCGGCGGTGAACGGGGTCGCGTAGATCGGACATTCGAGCTGCGGCCACAGATACGGGACGGCGCCCAGGTGATCCTCGTGCGCGTGGGTTAGGACCAGCCCGGACAGGTGCTGGCGCCGCTCGACGATGAAGCTGGGATCGGGCATCACCACGTCGATCCCGGGCTCCGAGGCATCGGCAAAGGTAATGCCGAGGTCGACCATCAGCCACGCACCGGCGTAGTGATAGAGGTTCAAATTCATGCCAATCTCGCCCGAGCCGCCGAGCGGGACGAACAGCAGTTCTTCGTGGTCGGGCGCGCGGACCGTCATCGCTTGGCCCGCGCCCGCTTCCAGATTTCGATGATGCCGGCGAGGGTGAGATCGGGGTCGACGCGGTCGATCGCATCGGTGCCGCCGGCGAACAGCGGCGCCAGGCCGCCGGTCGCCACCACCTTCATGCCGGCGGCACCGGTCTCGACTTTGACGCGCGCGACCAAGCCCTCGATCATGCTGATGTAACCCCAGTAGATTCCCGATTGCATCGCCGAGATGGTGCCGCCGCCGACCACGTGCGCCGGCCGCACCACCGCGATCCGCGGCAGTTGGGCAGAGACCGCGTGCAGCGCATCGAGCGAGAGGTTGACTCCCGGTGCGATGATGCCGCCCTTATAGGAACCGCGCTCATCGACGACATCGAAGGTGGTGCCGGTGCCGAAATCGATCACGATCGCCGGGCCGCCATAGAGTTTGTGGACGCCGACGGCATTGGCAAGCCGATCGGCTCCGACCGTGTGCGGCTCCTCCATGACGATGTCGATGCCGAGATCGAGGTGGCGACCGACCAGGAGCGGCGCCACTTTGAAGTATTTTTTGCACAGCTGTTCAAGATCGAACACCGCTTGCGGCACCACCGAGCAAATCGCGGCGTCGGTGACGTCGGCAGCATTGAGCCCGCTCATGCCCATCAGGGTCATCAACCAGACGGCGTGCTCGTCGGCGGTACGCGGCTGCTTGGTGGTGGCGCGCCACTGACCGCGCTTGGCATCGCCCTGATAGACGGCGAAGACGATGTTGGTGTTGCCGACGTCGATCGCGAGCAACATCGCTCATACCCGCTGCGGGGTGCGCGCCGGCCCGAAGTGCACATCGCCGGCGCTGATCGTGCGAGCGGTGCCACCGGCCTCGAGCACCAAAGCACCGGTCGGATCGATGGTGGCGAAGCGGCCGCTGAGCGTTTCGCCCGGAAGCTCGATCACGATGTCGCCGCCCAAGCCGGCGGCGCGTTCGAGCCAGGCAGCGCGAGTCGCCGCGAAGCCGCGGCTTTCCCACTCCTCGTGCCGGGCGAGAAAGCGCGCCACGAGCCAGATCAGGAACGAGTCCGGGTCAACGGTACCGGCGCCGGCAGCGGCCAGATCGGTCGCCGGATAGGGGACGCCGTCCGGATGCGCGATCAGATTGACGCCGATTCCGACCACCACGAAATCGACCGCGCTACCCTTGGGTTCGGCCTCGAGTAGGATACCGGCAGCCTTCTTGCCCCCGATCAGAACGTCGTTCGGCCATTTGCAGCGGATCGGCTGGCCCGGCCCGACATAAACCGCGATCGCGTCAGCGACCGCGACCGCCGTCACGAACGAAAGCTCGGCCGCCTTGGCCGGCGTGCATGCCGGACGCAGCACCAGCGAGGCAAACAGGTTGCCCTCGGCCGACTGCCACACGCGCTGGTGGCGGCCGCGGCCGGCGGTTTGGCGGCGCGCCGTCACCAGGAGGCCGGCCGGCGCGCCGGCCTTGGCCCGGCGCTTGGCCTCGTCGCTGGTGCTGTCAATCGTCTCCAGCGCGACCCAGTCGAAGAAAGGCGGAAGCCGCTTGGCCGCGGCTGCGGTCATGGAAAGAGCGCGTACGCAGCGGTCTGCGCCGCCGCCACCAGCGGTGCCGGATAGAACACGTAGAACAGCGTGAATGCACCCGTAACACCCAGCACCACCGTCATCTCGCCGCCGATCGGCCGGACGAACGGTTCGGCGGGCGCATCGAAGTACATGATCTTCACGATGCGAAGGTAATAGTAGGCACCGACCACGCTCGCGAGCACGCCGATGATGGCGAGGGCGTAGAGTCCGGCGTTCACGGCAGCGACGAAGATGTAGAACTTGGCGAAGAATCCGGCGAGCGGCGGGATACCGGCCAGCGAAAATAGAAACAGCGCGAAGAACGCCGCCCGCACCGGATGGTTACGCGACAACCCGCTGAGGTCGGCGATCGATTCGACCATGCCGTCCTTCTGGCGCATGCACAGGATGCAGGCGAAGGTGCCGACGTTCATCGCCACGTAGATCGCGAGGTAAATCAGGACGCCGCGGACGCCTTCGGGCGTGCCGGCAGCGAGCCCGACCAGAGCGAAGCCCATGTGGCCGATCGAGCTATAGGCCATCAGGCGCTTGATGTTGGTCTGATGGATGGCGGCGAAGGCGCCCAGGAGCATCGAAGCGATCGAGATCAGGACGATCACCTGCTGCCACTGCCCGGTCAATTCGGCGAACGGCGCGATGATCGCGCGCAGAAATAGCGCCATCGCCGCGACCTTGGGCGCGACCGCGAAGAACGCAGTGACCGGGGTCGGCGCACCCTCGTAGACGTCAGGCGTCCACATGTGGAAGGGCACCGCGGATACCTTGAACGCCAAGCCGGCGATCAGGAAAATCAGCCCGATCAGGAGCCCGAGCGAGGGCTGGGTGCCGCGCTCGGTAAAGACATCGGTTAAGGCATCGAAGCTGGTGGTGCCGGTGAAGCCGTAAATGAGCGAGCAGCCGTAGAGCAGGAGGCCCGAGGAGAGCGCGCCGAGGACGAAATATTTGAGACCGGCCTCGGTCGAGCGAAGCGAATCGCGCCGAAGCGCGGCGACCACGTAAAGCGCGAGGCTCTGCAGTTCGAGGCCGACATAGAGCGAGATCAAGTTGTTGGCCGAGACCATCATCATCATCCCGAGCGTCGCGAACAGGATGAGGATCGGATACTCGAAACGGTCCATTGCCTCGCGCTCGATGTACGAAATCGACATCACCAGCGCGAATCCCGACCCGACCAGGATCAGGACTTTGGCGAACAGCGCGAACGGATCGGCGACGAACATCCCGCGCAGCACGATCACGCTGCGCTCCGGCTCCTGCACCAGGATCGCCAACGCGCCGGCCAGCGCCAAGATCGCGGCCCACACCAGGCTCCGGGTCGAGCGATCGCCCCGGAACACGCCGACCATCAGCAGCACGATCGCCGCCGTCGCTACCGTCAGCTCCGGGAACAGCGGAACGATATCTTCGTAGAGAAACGTCTGCATGGCCGGAACCTTAAGGGATCGCCAGCGCGACCCGCGTCTGGGCGAGCGCCGCTTGGTGCTGCTGGAGCAGGTTCTCGACCGACGCGTGCATGACGTTCAGCAACGGATCGGGGTAGAAGCCGAACAAGATCACGGTCGCGACCAGCGGCGCGAAAATCGCGATCTCGCGCGGACTCAGATCGGTCATGGTCTTCAAATCGGGCTTGGTGAGTTGCCCGAACACTACCCGGCGGTAGAGCCAGAGCGAATAAGCGGCGCCCAGGATGATGCCGGTGGTCGCCAACAGCGCGACCCAACTCGAGACCTGGAACGCGCCGATCAGGCTCAGGAACTCGCCGACGAAGCCCGAGGTCCCGGGCAGGCCGGCGTTTGCGAGCGTGAACACCATGAACACAAACGCGTACATCGGCATGCGATGCACGAGGCCGCCGTAGCGCGCGATCTCGCGCGTGTGCAGGCGGTCGTAAACGACCCCGACCGAGAGAAACAGCGCGCCCGAGATCAGCCCGTGCGAGAGCATCTGGAACAGGCCGCCTTCGATCCCTTGCTGGGTGAACGTGAAGGCGCCGATGGTCACGAAACCCATGTGCGCGACCGAGGCGTAGGCGATCAGCTTCTTCATGTCCTCCTGCATCAACGCCACCAGCGAGGTATAGACGATGGCGATGATCGAGAACGCGAACACCCACGGCGCGAATTCGACGCTGGCGTCGGGCAGCATCGGGATCGAGAACCGGATCAGGCCGTAGCCGCCCATTTTCAGCAGCACCCCGGCGAGAATGACCGAGCCGGCGGTCGGCGCTTCGACATGGGCGTCCGGCAGCCAGGTGTGAACCGGCCACATCGGCACCTTGACCGCGAAGGACGCCATGAACGCAAGCCACAGCCACCGCTGGACGTCAGGATCGAGCCCGGCCTTCATCAGCGTCGGGATGTCGGTGGTGCCGGTCTGGAGGTAGAGATAGATCAGGGCAACCAGGAGCAGAACGGAACCGATCAAGGTGTAGAGGAAGAACTTGAAGGTCGAATAGACCCGGCGCGCCCCACCCCACACGCCGATGATCAGGAACATCGGGATCAGGCCGCCCTCGAAGAACACGTAGAACACGACGAAGTCGAGCGCGCAGAACACGCCGACCATCATCGTTTCCATGACCAGGAACGCGATCATGTACTCCCGCACCCGGGTTTCGATCGCTTTCCAGCTCGCGAGGATGCAGATCGGCATCAGGAACGTGGTCAGGATGACGAACAGCATCGAAATGCCGTCAACGCCCATGTGGTAGTTAACGCCTTCGGCGATCCACGGCGCCTTTTCGACGAACTGGAACTCGGGCGTGGTCGGATCGAAGTTGATCCAGAGCAGGAGCGAGATCGCAAACGTCGCGATCGTGGTCCACAGCGCCACCCAGCGCGCGTTGCGCTCAACCACTTCCTTCTCGCCGTTGATCAGCAGCAGGAAGACGACCCCGACCAGCGGCAGGAAGGTCGTGAGCGAGAGCAGCGGCCAACTCATGGCGCGCCTCCGCCGGTCCGGGTGAAGAGCCAGGTCACCAACACGGCGACGCCGATCAGCATGGCGAACGCGTAGTGGTAGAGATAGCCGGTTTGCAGCAGGCTGGCGCGGCGCGCGAGCTGGATCACGACCTGGGCGATACCGTTGGGGCCGAATCCGTCGATGATGCGGCCGTCGCCGCCGTGCCACAGCAGGCGGCCCAAGAACTTGGTCGGGCGCACGAAGATCGCGTCATAAAGCTCGTCGAAATACCACTTGTTGAGCAGGAACGTGTAGAGGTCGGCGTGGGTCTTGGCGAGCGCGCCCGGCAGCTCGGTGCGGCGGATGTAGAACTGCCAGGCGAGCGCGATGCCGGCCAACGCGATCGCGATCGGCAGCAGCTTGACCCAGAGCGGCACGTGGTGCGCGGCCTCGATCACGTCGCGGCCCGGCAGCACCAGGATCGCTTCGCGCCAGAACGCGGCGCGGCCATCGCCGACGAAGGCGTCATACCCGGCGACGCCGGCGAACAGCGCGCCGACCGCGAGCAGCAAGAGCGGCACGGTCATGATCTTGGGCGACTCGTGGACGTGCTCATAGACCTCGTGATGGGCGCGGGTCGGCCCGTGGAAGGTCATGAACAAGAGCCGCCATGAATAGAACGCGGTGAGGAGCGCGGCGCCGACGCCCAGGTAGAACGCGAGATACCCGACCTCGGTACCGGCCGCGAACGCGCTCTCGATGATCAGGTCCTTGGAGTAGTAGCCGGCGAAGAACGGGACCCCGGCGAGCGCGAGCGATCCCACCCACATCACCGCGTAGGTCACCGGCATCTTGCGCCAGACGCCGCCCATCCGGCGCATGTCCTGCTCGTCGGAAAAGCCGTGGATCACCGAGCCCGAGCCCAGGAACAGCAGCGCCTTGAAGAAAGCGTGGGTGAAGAGGTGGAAGATCGCGACCGAATAGGCGCCGACGCCGCAGGCGAAGAACATGTACCCCAGCTGGCTGCAGGTCGAGTAGGCGATGACCCGTTTGATGTCGTTTTGGACGAGGCCGACGGTCGCCGCGAAGAACGCGGTGAAGGCGCCGATCACGGTGACGAAAGCCAAGGTCGTCGGCGCGTACTCGAACAAGGGCGAGCAGCGCGCGACCAGGAAGACACCGGCCGTGACCATGGTGGCGGCATGGATCAGGGCCGAGACCGGGGTTGGACCCTCCATCGCGTCCGGGAGCCAGGTGTGGAGCGGCACCTGCGCGGACTTGCCCATTGCGCCGATGAACAGCAACAGCGTCGTCACGGTCAGGATGTCGTACTCCGCACCCAAGAACTCGAAGGTCTTGCCGGCAACGGCTGGAGCGCCGGCAAACACGGTGTCGAAATTGATCGAATTGAAGGTGAAGAACACCGCCATGATGCCAAGCGCGAAGCCGAAATCGCCGACGCGGTTGACGACGAAGGCCTTGATCGCAGCGGCATTGGCGCTCGGGCGGTCGTACCAGAACCCGATCAAGAAGTACGAGCACAGCCCGACCCCCTCCCAGCCGAAATAGAGCTGGAGGAAATTGTCGGCCGTCACCAGCATCAGCATGGCGAAGGTGAAGAGCGAAAGATAG
Source organism: Rhizobium sp. Q54 (assembly GCA_945903685.1). Lineage (GTDB taxonomy): Bacteria > Pseudomonadota > Alphaproteobacteria > SHVV01 > SHVV01 > SHVV01. Next base: position 4,446 of record CAMDOQ010000027.1, on the reverse strand, counting down.
GCGAAGAACCGCGGGATATGCGGGTCGTGCGCCATGTAGCCGATCGAGTACCAGTGGATGATCGACGAGATCACCGTGACCGTGAACAGCATGACCGCGGTCAGGGTGTCGATCCTGAGGGTCCACGAAACGTCGAAATCGCCCGACACGATCCAGGTGAACAACACGATCTGCTGCTTGTCGGGGCCGACCACAGCGGTCTCGTAGAGGCCGTAGGTCGCCAGCACACCCGAGAGCGTGAGGGCGAGACAGGTGACGAGCTGCGAGGCGCGCACGCCGATCAAACGGCCGAACAGGCCGGCGGCGATCGCGCCCAAGAGCGGCAGGAAGACGATGGCCGCGTACAACATCGCGCAGATCAGCCTTTCATCAGGTTGACGTCCTCAACCGCGATGGTGCCGCGGTTGCGGAAATAGACGACGAGGATGGCCAGCCCGATCGCCGCTTCGGCCGCGGCCACGGTCAGGATGAACATCGCGAACACCTGGCCGACCAAGTCGTTCAAGAACGCCGAGAACGCGACCAGGTTGATGTTGACCGCGAGCAGGATGAGCTCGATCGACATCAGGATCACGATCACGTTCTTGCGGTTGAGGAAAATCCCGAACACGCCGATTGTGAACAGGATCGCCGCGACCGTCAGGTAATGGCCGAGTCCCACCGCCATCTTACGCCCCCTGCCCCGGCAACACTTTCTTGATCTCGATCGCGTCCTCGCGTCGGCGGTGGGTTTGAGCGAAGGCCGACTGACGGCGGACGCCTTCGCGGGTGCGCAGCGTCAACACGATCGCGCCGACCATCGCCACCAGCAGCACCAGGCCGGCGGCTTGGAACAGATAGACGTACTCAGTGTAGAGAATCTGGCCGAGGGCATGGGTGTTGGTGACGTTCGCCGGCGGCGGCGCTTCGGCGAACACCTTGGCTTCGGGCACGATCACCCAGGTGCCGAGCACGAACACGAGCTCGATCAGGAGGACGATGCCGATCGCGACGCCGACCGGCATGTACTGCAGGAAACCTTGGCGCAGTTCGACGAAGTTGATGTCGAGCATCATGACCACGAACAGGAACAAGACCGCAACTGCGCCGACGTAGACGATGACCAGGATCATCGCCAGGAATTCGGCGCCGAGCAGCACGAACAACCCTGCGGCGTTGAAGAAAGTAAGGATCAGGAACAGCACCGAGTGCACCGGATTGCGCGCGGCCACCACCATGAACGCCGAGGCGATCGCGACCACCGAAAACAAATAGAACGCGATTTCGGGGATGATCATGGGCGCTCGCCCCGCGGTCGGCCTGGCGATGACGAAAACGAATCGAGGTTCGAGCGCATCGTCTCACCGATACGGCGCGTCGGCGGTCAGGTTGGCCGCGATCTCGCGCTCCCAGCGGTCGCCGTTCTGCAGTAGCTTCTCTTTGTTGTAGAGCAACTCGGCGCGGCTCTCGGTGGCATACTCGAAGTTTGGACCCTCGACGATCGCATCGACCGGGCACGCCTCCTGGCAGAAGCCGCAATAGATGCACTTCACCATATCGATGTCGTAGCGGGTGGTGCGGCGGCTGCCATCGGCGCGAGGCTCCGCTTCGATCGTGATGGCCTGAGCCGGGCAAATCGCTTCGCAAAGCTTGCACGCGATGCAGCGTTCCTCGCCATTGGCGTAACGCCGGAGCGCGTGCTCGCCGCGAAAGCGCGGACTCAGCGGCCCCTTCTCGAACGGATAGTTGAGCGTCGGCTTCTTCCGGAACATGTAGCGGAAGGTGAGGCTCATGCCGGCCAGGATTTCCGAGAGGAACATGGTGCGGGCGGCGCGGTCGAGGAAAGCCATGGTCAGCTCCGTTGCCTCACGCTTTGCTCGGATACCAGCCGAAGGCGACGATCGCGCTCGCGGTCAGGACCACCCATAGCAGCGACAGCGGCAGGAAGAACTTCCAGCCGATCCGCATCAGTTGGTCGTAGCGGTAACGCGGCAGCGTGGCGCGTACCCAGATGAACACGAACAAAAGGATCACGATCTTGATCGCGAACCAGACGAAGCCCGGAATCCAGTTGAATGGCGCGATATCGAGCGGCGGCAGCCAGCCGCCGAGGAACAGGATCGCGGTGAAGGCGCTCATCAGGATCATGTTGGCGTACTCGCCCAACATGAAGAGCGCGAACGCGAACGCCGAGTACTCGATCTGGTAGCCGGCGACCAGCTCGGATTCGGCTTCGGGCAGGTCGAAGGGATGGCGATTGGTCTCGGCCAGCGTCGAGATGAAGAAAATCACGAACATCGGGAACAGCGGGATCGCAAACCACAGATCGCGCTGGGCCTCGACGATCTTCGACATGTTGAGCGAACCGACGCACAGCAGCACGGTGATGATGATGAAGCCCATCGAGACTTCGTAGCTCACCATCTGCGCCGACGAGCGGAGTGCGCCCAAGAACGCGTAGCGCGAGTTCGACGCCCACCCGGCCATGATGATGCCGTAAACGCCGAGCGAAGAGATCGCGAATAAATAAAGCACGCCGACGTTGATGTCGGAGAGCACGACGCCGGCGCTCACTGGGATCACCGCCCACGCGATCATGGCGAGCACGAACGTCAACATCGGGGCGATCAGGAAGACGACCTTGTTGGCGCCGGCCGGAATCACCGTTTCCTTGACCAGGAATTTGAGGCCGTCGGCGAAGGGCTGCAGCAAACCGAACGCGCCAACCACGTTGGGTCCGCGCCGCAGCATCATCGCCGCCATGACCTTACGCTCGAATAGCGTCAAATACGCGACCGCAATCAGAAGGGGAACGATCAGCGCGACGCATTGCGCGACAATGACGATCCCCGGCCACAGGTAACCGTCCCAGAAGCTAACCATGGGTGCCGGTCGCTCCCTTGGCGTGGGCCCGTGCGGCGCTGCATTCGGCCATGGTCGCCGACGCGCGGCAGATCGGATTGGTCATGAAGTAATCGCCGACCGGGATCGCGAACGGCTGCGGCTCGGTCGCGCCATCGACACCGAACGCCGCCCCCCAGGGCGCGCGCTCGACCTGATCGATGCGGCCCAACGTGGGCGTCGCCGATACCATCTGACGATGCAACGCCGTCAAACTGTCGAACGGCAGGACCCGCCCCAGCCCCTGCCCTGCCAGCGCGTCCGAGAGCGCGCGCAGGATTGCCCAGTCTTCGCGCGCATCCCCCGGCGGAAATACGGCGCGGATCGCGCTTTGGGCGCGGCCCTCGGTATTGACGTAAGTGCCGTCCTTCTCGGTATAGGCGGCGCCGGGCAGGACGACGTCCGCGCGATTCGCGCCGACATCGCCGTGATGGCCCTGGTAGACGACGAAGGTGCGGCCGAGCGCCTTCATGTCGATCTCGTCGGCGCCGAGAAGGAACAGGCAGTCGAGTCCGCCGCCACCCGCAGCGGCGATGATGCCGCGCGTGTCGAGCCCCGCCGGGCCAGGCACGAAGCCGAGATCGAGGCCGGCGATACGGGCGGCCGCGGTGTGAAGCACGTTAAAGCCGTTCCAGCCATCCTTGACGAGGCCTGCACTCTCCGCGACCCGGCGCGCGAGCCCCAGCACTTGCGCGCCATCGTTCCGGGCGAGCGCGCCTTGGCTTGCAATCAGCATCGGCTTCGTGGCCGCTTTGAGGGTCGCCGCGAACGAATGCCGCCCATCGGCGATTTCGCGCAGCGTGTCGGGGCCGGCACCCAAATGTTCGTAACGATACGAAAGGTCGGCGTGGGGCCCGATCAGGCCGATCTTGAAGCCGCCCCTTAAGTAGCGCTTACGGATGCGGGCGTTGACGAGCGCCGCCTCGAGCCGCGGGTTGCTGCCGATCAGGAGCAGCACGTCGGCCTGTTCGATCCCGGCGATCCCGGTATTGAAGAGATAACTCGCGCGCACCCTCGGATCGAGGTAGGCGCCGTCCTGCCGGCAGTCGCGGTTGGGCGAACCCAGCCCGTCCATCAAGAGCTTAAGCGCGAACATCGCCTCGGCATCGACGAGGTCGCCGGCGATCGCGGCGATGCGCGCTCCGGCGACGCCCTTCAATCGCCCAGCGATCTCGGCAAAAGCCTCGCTCCAGCTCGCCGGCTGGAGCCGCCCGTCGCGGCGCACATAAGGGCGGTCGAGGCGCTGGCGCATCAAGCCATCGACGGCGGCGCGGGTCTTGTCCGAAATCCATTCTTCGTTGATGTCTTCATGAAGGCGCGGCAGCACCCGCATCACTTCGCGGCCGCGGGCGTCGATCCGGACGTTCGAGCCGACGGCATCGTGGACGTCGATGGTTTCGGTTTTCTTGAGTTCCCAGGGGCGCGCGGCAAAGGCATAGGGCTTGAGCGTCAGCGCACCGACCGGGCAGATATCAACCAGGTTGCCGGAAAGCTCGGACGAGAGAGCCTGTTCGACGTAGGGCCCGATCTCCATGTGCTCGCTGCGCCCGATCGCCCCCATCTCTT
>CAMDOQ010000026.1 GCA_945903685.1 Rhizobium sp. Q54 | reverse complement strand
TAAGCTCCTGCTGCTGATCTAATCAGACGGTGCGGCTAGGACGCCAACAAGTCCTGGTAGTACTTCTGGACCTTCTTCAGATCGATGCGGTTCAGGAAGTTCGAGTACGCCATCCATACGGCGAGCCCGTTCAGGTCCCTGAACTGCGGCGGCAGGTAGAGCGGCGCATCGATGACGCCGGCCTGGTACTGGCGATAGAGCACCGGCACGTCTTCGAGCGTGATTTTGCCGACGAACAGGAACGGGATCACCTCGGCCCGCCCGAACCGGATCGCCGTACGCAGGAAGTTGTAGACCATGATGAAGCCGCGCGCGTAGACGGTGTCCTTGGTGAACGGCGCGCCGCCCGTCACCATGCTGCCGCGGAAGATGCGGTGCGCGTGGGTGTAGCAGTCCTGCTCGCTATAGCCCTCGGTGCGATAGAACTCGCAGACGTCGAGGAAATCGGCGCCATCCTCGGCCTTGTCGCAGGCGATGATGCGGTTGTTGATCTTACGCGCGCGATCCAACGTCATCGCGAAGTGGAAAATCTCCATCAGCACCGCGAGACCTTCCTGGATGTGCGTGCAGCAGGGCGGGCCCTTGCCGAGCCAGGTCGCGATCCGCTGCTTCGAGCCCGAGAGCGTCGTGCCGATGTGGACCCAGCCCTCGTGGACTTCGAGGATGTCGCGATCGCGGGACGAGAACATGCCGCCGCGCCGGACCTTGACGTAGTCCGACCCCGCGGCGGCATCGGAGACGATGCCGTCGTCCAGCGAGACATGGACCTCGTGGTCGTGGAAATACCCGTCGAACCGGCCCTGGAGCTGATCGACCAACTGATCGGCGGTGATGTCCTTGGGGTGCGAAGCGCCGAGCTGCGAATCCGAGACGCCCGAGAGCATCTTGTACATCAGGCGGCCCAACTGCACCGCGGTCGTCTCTTCGTCAATGAAATGGTCTTTGGGGCTGCCGTAGAGGATGCGCGAGTACTTGTGAAAGTCGGGCGTGCCGCGCGCGACCAGCATGCGGACCGCGTCCTGATACTCGCCGCAGTTCCGGATGATGATGCGGCCCAGGTCGTCGTCGGCGCCGACCGCCTCAGCGGTGTCGCGCTTGATCTGGTCGATTTCCTCGATCTTGGTCTCGGGATCGAAATTGAGCGCGTTCTTGTCGCGGTAGTAGTCGGCGTCGACCTTGGGCAGCTTCTTGAACTTGCCCTTGAAGAAATTCTCCTCGACTTGGTCGTCCCAGTTGATCGCGTTGAGGATACGGATCGGTTTCTGGGCTTTGACCAAGCGATCGGACAGCGAGCCGATGCGCTCTTTATACGTCAACCAGACGTTCCTTTTTGGCATGGTGGTCCCCGCCGGAGCGATCTCATTTTTTCTCGATATTACAGCAATTTAGACGATCGTCCAGCGGTGGGGCGGAATATTGCTATAACCGGGCGATGGACGACCGCGCGAGCCCTGACGCTCCGGCCGACGATCGGCGCTACCCGAGCCGGCCGTATATCGGCGTCGGCGCCGTCGTCTTCAAAGGCACCGACGTGCTGTTGATCAAACGCGGCAAACCGCCGCGCCAGGGCCAGTGGAGCCTGCCCGGCGGGTTGCAGCAAGTGGGCGAAACGGTATTCGAGGCCGGCGTGCGCGAGGTGCACGAGGAGACAGGCCTCACCGTCGACGCGATCGCCCTGATCGACGTCGTCGATTCGATCACGCGCAACGAGGACGGCCGCCCCCAATACCACTACACCTTGGTCGACATCCTGGCCGAGTGGTGCGCCGGCGAGGCGGTGGCCGGCGACGATGCCGCGGCCGTCGCCTGGACCGCGCTCGACGATCTCGGCCGCTTCCGACTGTGGTCGGAAACCGAGCGCATCATTCGCCTGGCGGCGACAAAGCGGCGCGTCTGAGCGCCGCTGGCAAAGCGCCGGCGGCAGGCATAGACTATCGGGATCGCAGCGGCGCTTTCGGCACAAGACCGTGTCCGTGTTTTGGTTAGTACGTTCGTTCGTACATGCCGCCGGTGCGGCGGCATGAGCAAACCGTCAACGGAGGACACCCATGAATACCCGTTTCGCCATCGCGTTAGGAGTGGCGGCCTTGCTCTTGGGCTCGGCCGCGAGCGCCGACGCGCAAGAGAAGAAAGTCAGGATCGGCTGGTCGATTTCGAAGTCCGGCTTCCTCGCTGTCGCCACCAACGTGCAAATCCAAGCCTATGAGCTGTGGCGCGAGCAAGTGAACGCGCGCGGCGGGCTCGACATCGGCGGCAAGGAAAAACGCCAAGTCGAGTACGTGATTTACGACGATCAGTCCGACAGCGGCAAGATCCCGCAGATCTACGAGAAGCTCATCAACGACGACAAGGTCGACCTGATCTTCACGCCCTACGCGACCCCGCTTCACATCGCGATGACCGCGGTGGTCGAGAAGAACCGGATACCGACAATCGGCAATACCGCTTCCTCGGCCAACATCCGCGAAATGGGCGGCCGTTACATGTTCTGGACGTGGCCGGCACCTGATTTGTTCGTGCCGGTGATCGTCGACTTTATGCAAAACGTCGGCGTCAAGAACGCCGCGCTGCTGACGCTGCAGCTCCCGGTTAACCTCGAGTACAAGAAGTTCACGCTGCCGCTCCTTAGCGAGAAGGGCATCAAGCTCGGCGTCAATCAGGAGTACCCGCCCGACATCAAGGACGTAACGACGATGGCGCAGAGCATCAAAGCAGCCAACGTCGATGCCGTGATCGGTTATTCCTACCCCGGCGACAGCATCCTCTACATCGACAAGGCGCGCGAGATCGACATCAAGGCTCCGCTTCAGTTCCTGCTGATCGCACCGCACATTCCGTTCATCATCAACAAGTACGGCAAGACGCTCAACGGGTTCACCACGATCGCGTTCTGGAGCCCGAACGTGAAGGAATGGCCGCGTGCCAAGCCGTTCTATGACGCCTACAAAAAACGTTGGAACGAGATTCCCGACTATGGCGATACCGTAATCTCCTACCTCACCTGCGAGATCATGGAGCAGGCGGTGGCCAAGGTCGGCCTCGACCGAGAGAAGCTACGCGAGACGATCGCGACCGGCACCTTCGAAACGATCGCTGGTCCGATCCGGTTCGAGAAGCAGAACAACGCTTCAACCCAACCGGGCATCTCGCAGATTCAGAACGGCGAGCCGCAGCTAGTGTGGCCGCCCAAGATCGCGACCGGTAAATACCAGCCGAAGACCGGCTGGAACTAGCGCGCGTTTCTTTTTGGTGGCGCCACCCCCTCCCTACCCTCCCCCTGCATGCCGGGGGAGGGAGCGAGCGGAGCGTGTTCCTGGTCAGAGCGCGCGGATACGGCCCTCGGCTGCCATCGCCGCGACGCGCTTGCGGTCGTAGATATTCTGCCACATGCGATAGGCGAAGTCGGTCTCGGTCCGCATGTTGATCGGCGGCGCCTTGGTCGTCACCCGTTCGCCCGCCATGTAGAGCCCCATGATCTTGGGCTTTTCGAGGAGGATGCCGATGTCCGCCAACGGATCGCCGTCGAACGCGACCAGATCGGCGGCGTAGCCCGGTTCGATCCGTCCGATCTTGGCAACGCCCTCGAATAGCTCGCCATTGACGGAAGTCCCGGCGCGAATCCCTTCGGCCGGCGTCATACCGACATGCTCGACCAAGAGCTTGATCTCGAGCGCGTGCCACTCGCCGGCCGGGCAGCAGGCGAAGCCGGAGTCGCTCCCGGCCAGAATCCGCGCGCCGGCAGCGCGGGCACGGCGCATCGAATCGACCGTCGATTCCCACTCGGCATGGCCGATGTACGTCAGGTCGTTGATCGAATCGGTCGGCTGGGTAAAAACCGTGAAGTTGTGGATGATGGTGAGCTCGGGGCAAAGGATCGCGCCGGCTTCGAGCACGGCGTCGATCGCACGCTGATCGAGCGCAGCGCCGTGGCAGATGACGCGGGCGCCGGCGCGCGCCGCAAACGTCGCGCCCTCCGCGCCCTTGGCGTGGACCTTGACCCACTTGCCCAGGCGATTCGCTTCTTCGACCATCCGGCGCGTGTCAGCCTCGCTGAAGCTCGACGCTACCTTGCCGTCGAAGTTCCGGGTGCGGCCATCCATGCAGATCTTGATGAAGTCGACCCCGTCCTTGACCTGAAAGCGAATGGTCTCGATCGCCTCGTCGAGCGAGCGCACCAGCGTACGGACCGCGACCGGGTTCAGGAACCACGACGGATAAAGGTCGGGGTAGCCGGTACGGTTGGCGATGAAGGGACCCGAGCAGATCATGCGCGGGCCTTTGAAGAGGCCGGCGTTGATCGCGTTCCGGCACGAGACCGCGACCCGCCCGGTGGTGGCGCCGTCGGCGACGCCGGTGTAGCCGGCATCGAACATGCGCTGTAGGTTGACCATCATGCGAAGCGCCCGGAACTCGAGCGGCGAATAAAGGTCGACGTCCTCCTCGGTATTGGCGTTGCCGGCGCCGATATGCGTATGCCCGTCGATCAGGCCCGGCATCACGAAGTGGCGGGCGTGATCGACCACGCGATCGCCGGCCGCCGGTCGGGGCGCAGTCGCGGTCGGCCCGACATAGGCGATGACGCCGCGATCGGCGATGACGGTGTGATCGCGGCGCGCATGGTCGTCGCACGCGGTGAACAGCGTGCCGCAGCGGAAATGGTGCACCATTCGGTCCCTCCTGCCTAGCGCACGCCGATCCGATCTTCGGCCGCGAGCTTCGCGACCGTCTTCTGATCGTAGATCCGCTGCCACATTCGATACGAGAACTCGGTCTCGGTGCGCGGGTTGATCGGCGGCGCCTTGGTCGTCACCCGCTCACCCCCGCGATAGACGCCGCGCACCCTGCTCTTGTCGAGAATCACGTCGATGTTGGCCAGGGGATCGCCCTCGAATGCGACCGCATCGGCGAAAAAGCCGGGCGCGAAGGTCCCGGTCTTGCAGCCTTCGCCGAACAACGGGCTCATGAGCGAGGTCCCGGCGCGCAGGCCTTGGCCCGGGGTCAGCCCGGCGTGGTCGACCAGGAGCTTGATCTCGAGCGCGTGCCACTCGCCGGCCGGGCAGCAGGCGTAACCCGAATCGCTCCCGGCCAGGATCGGGATGCCGGCGGCGTGCGCTTTCCGCATCGAGGCGATGGTGCGGTCCCATTCGCCTTTGCCGTAGGCGATGAAGTCGAAATAGGAATCGGTCGGCTGGGTGAAGCAGGTGAACGTGTAGATGATCGTGAGCTCGGGGCAGAGGATTGCCCCCGCCTTCAAGACTTCGTCGACGACTTCGTCGGTGATGTCGGCGGCGTGGCAGATGACTTGGGCGCCGGCGCGGGCGGCGTAGATCATGCCCTCGGTGCCCTTGGCGTGGACTTTGACCCACTTGCCGAGGCGGTGGCATTCGTCGATCAGCCGCTTGGCTTCGCTTTCCGAGAAGCAGGCGGCGAGGCCGCCTTTGAAATTGCGCTGGCGGCCATCGAACCCGAGCTTGATGAAATCGACGCCGTCCTTGACCTGGGCACGGATCGATTCGATCGCGCCATCCATGGTGGTGACGAGTTCGCGGAGCGAATAGGGGTTCTTGAACCAGTTGGGATAGAGGTCGGGCGCTCCCAGCCGGGTGGTGAGGAAGCCGCCCGAGCAGATCAGCCGCGGGCCTTCGAACATACCGCTGTTGATCGCGTTCCGGACCGCGAGCGCGACCCGACCAGCACAGCCGCCGTCGATCGCGCCGGTATAACCCGCACCGAACAGGCGCTGGGCATTAATCATGGTACGGAGCGCGCGGAACTCGAGCGGCGCGTAAATGTCCATGTCCTCTTCGGTCATAGCGTTACCCGAGCCCAAGTGGGTGTGACCATCGATCAGGCCCGGCATCACGAAATGGCGGCCATGGTCGACGACGGTGTCGCCGGAGGCCGGCTTGGGCGCGGCAGCGGTCGGGCCGATCGAGGCGATGATCCCGTCGCGGACGATCATCGTTTGATCGCGCGTCGCCTCGTCGTCGAGCCCGGTGAACAGCCGGCCGCAGCGGAAAAACGTTGCCATCGCATCCCCCCCGGTCCCTGGCGGGAACCGTAGCACGAGCGCCCGACTCCAACGACTCGCTAACCGGGCGCCGACCGCAGTAGAATGCCGCCATAAATCAGGGAGGAAGGGCTCATGAATCCCACGTTCAACAAAAGCGTAACGGCGCTCGCGGCACTCGCGGCGCTCGGTGCCGTTGCCCTCGGCGCGGCGCCGACTGCCGCGCAGTCGATGGATCCGACGCTCGCCGCGCGCCACGAAGCCGCCAAGAAAGAAGGCAAGGTCACGCTCTACGGCGTCGACACCGCCGAGCTCCTGCAGCAGCTGGGGGACGCCTTCAAGAAGCAGTTTCCCGGTGTCGCCTTCGACTATTTCCGATCCGACTCGTCCGCCATGTACCAGCGGCTCGAGGCCGAAGCAGCGGCGGGCCGCCATGTCGCCGATGCAATCATGCTGACCGCCGACCGCAGCGAGATCATGGAAGGCAAGAACGAACTCCTGAAGATCGACTCCCCGGTCGCCAAGGCCTACCCGCCCGGCATCCAACCGACTTCGGGCTACTGGTACAACTACGGCCTCAACGTCGTCGCCTTTGCCTACAACACCGATCTCGTCAAAGTCGGCGAGGCGCCGAAGACATGGGCCGACCTCCTGGATCCCAAATGGAAGGGCAAGATCGGTATGCAGGACCCCAAGGCCGGGGCCGGCGGCGCTCATGCTTGGGTCGCGCGCATGCATAAGGTGATGGGCGAAGAGAAATGGGCGCCGTTCATGGACGCGATGGGCAAGCAGATCGCGCGCTACGGTGCGTACCTCCCGGTTCGCGAGGCGTTGGTCGGCGGCGAAATCCACATCCAGCTCGCCGCCTATCCCGACTTCACCGAGCCGCTGAAACTCAAGGGCGCCAAGATCGAATGGGCAACGCCCGAGCCGATGTTCTTCGTCGGCCTCACGATCCAGGCCAACGCCAAGGCTCCCAACCCGAATGCGGCCAAGCTGTTCGTCGACTTCATGCTGACCGACGACGCGCAGAAGATCATCGCCGCCGCTGGCAAGATTCCGGCGCGGCCGGAATCGCGGCCGGGCGGCTTCGCTCGCCTCAACACCGCCAAGATGGAGCCGATGGACCCCAATAAACTATGGGTCAACCGCGATAAGGCTTGGTTCGACCAGAACATCCAGAAGTGGTTCGTGGTCAACCGCTAGAGCGGCGCCGTTCGACGACGCCGGAGGCGTACCCGCGCCTCCGGCGTTTTCGTTCGTGCTAGCTTAGCCTCCGGTCGCAGAGGGACGGCTTATGTTCGATCTCAAGATCACGGGCGGCACCGTCATCGATGGGACCGGCCAGCCCGGATACGTCGGCGACGTCGCGGTCAAGGACGGCAAGATCGCGGCGCTCGGGGCCGTCGCCAGCGCGGCTGCGACCACCATCGATGCACGGGGCCGCGCGGTAACGCCGGGCTTCATCGACCTCCACACCCACTACGACGCCCAGATTGCGTGGGACCCGAGCTTGGCGATCTCCCCCTGGCACGGCATCACCACCGTCTTGATGGGAAACTGCGGGTTCTCGGTTGCGCCGACCCGGCCCGAACACCGCGACCTCGTCTTGCGCACGCTCGAACGGGTCGAGGGCATGAGTCTAGCCGCCTTGCGGGCCGGGGTCGGCCTCGACTTTCCGCTCCACGACTTCGCCGCCTATCTCGACGCGATCGAGCAGCGCGGCGCGCTCATCAATATCGCCGCCTCCGTCGGCCACACCGCCGTGCGTCTGAACGCGATGGGCGAGGACGCGGTCCGCCGCCGCGCTACCGCCGATGAAGTCGCCGCCATGGCGCGCCTCGTCCGCACCGCGCGCGATGCCGGCGCGTATGGATTCACCACCTCGCTCTCGCTCGGGCAGTTCGCCTACGACGGCCATCCGATCCCAAGCCGCTTGGCCGACTTCGACGAGATCGACGCGTTAGCCGGCGCCTTTCGCGACGGCGGCCCCGGTCTGATGCAAGCCTCGATCGGCAAGCTCGAATACCTCGAACGCTTCAACGACTTAGCCGGCCGGCGCGATCTCACCTTCACCTGGACCGGAATCCTGGGCGGCCTCACCGGACCGGGTTCGCACCGCAAGTATCTGGCCGACGCGCACGCGACTCAGGCGCGGGGCCTGCGCGTCTTCCCGCAGTTTTCCCCGCTGCCGCTCGAATTCGAGTTCGACTTCGACGTGCCGCTGCCGTTCGAGCGGCGGCCGTACCTCGCTGCAACCAAAGCGCTCGATCGCACCGGCAAGATCGCGGCCTATCGCGACCCGGCGCTGCGGCGCGCGTTCAAGGCCGACGCTCCCGACGGCATCGATGCTTCGCTCGCCGGTTGGATCGAACGCACCACCATCGTCTCGGTGCCGCACGCGTCCGAGTTCAATGAACGCCCGCTCGCTCAGGTGGCGGCTGAGCAGGGCGTCGACCCGATCGATCTCGCCCTCGACCTCGCCGCCGATAGCGACCTCAAGGCCAAGTTTCGCCTCGCGATCCTCAACTTCGTCGACGCCGAGGTCGGTGAGATTCTGAAGGACCCGTGCGGCGTCGTCGCCTTCTCCGACGCCGGCGCGCACGCGAGTCAGCTTTGCAATGCCCATTATTCGACCCACATCCTCCAGCACTGGGTGCGCGAGACCGGAACGCTCGCGCTCGAACAGGCGGTCTACATGCTGACTGGCCGCCCGGCCGATGTCGCCGGCTTCAAGGATCGCGGCCGGCTCGCGGTCGGGCTCGCCGCCGACATCGTCGTGTTCGATCCGGCAACGATCGCCGCGACCCCGCTCAAGCGCGTCTACGACCTTCCGGCCGGCGGCGACCGCATCGTCTGCGAGGCGTCCGGGATCGAAGCCGTGATCGTCAATGGCACGCTCGTCCGCCGGGGCGGGAAGGACTTGCCGATTCCGGGCCGCTACCCGGGCCGCGTGCTCCGCAACGCCTAAGCGCCGCCCGCCGCGGGCGACGGACCAGTCCCCGCGCGCCGCTTCCCGTTCCGATGACCCCGCAACCCGCCTCGACCCGCTCGCCCGCTTTCGGGATCGGCCTCCTGATCGCCGGCGGCATGGTGCTGGCCGGCGTCGATGCCTCGATCAAGTTGATCTCGCCAGCAACGCCGATCGGCGAAATCATGTTCATCCGCGGCTGCTGCACGCTCGCCTGCGTCGGCGTGCTGGCAATGGCGCGCGGCGGATTGAAGATGGTCCGCGCCTACAACCATCGCGACCAGCTCGTACGCGGCGCGTGTTTCGTGGCGGGCACGTTCCTTTTCATCGAAGCGCTGTGGCGCCTGCCGCTGGCCGAGGCCAACGCGATTTCGTTCCTGGGACCGGTGCTGGTAACGGCGATGGCGCCGGTGTTCTTGGGCGAGCGGGTCGGCTGGCGGCGGTGGATTGCGGTTCTGGTCGGGTTCGCGGGCGTGATCTTGATGCTGCGTCCGAGCGCGGCCGGCATTCAATGGGCGGCGCTGTTTCCCCTCGCTGCCGCGTTCACGAGCGCGCTGGCCGATCTGGTCACGCGGCGGCTGAGCGCCACCGATTCGCCGACCTCGATCCTCTTTTACACCACGCTCGCCGTAACGCTCGCCGGTCTCGCGACGTTGCCGTTCGGCTGGATCGCGCTCGACCTCGTCGCATTCGGCATCATCGGCGGGATCGGGCTGTTCGTGTTCTTCGCGCACTGGCTGATTGTCGAGGCGTTCCGGCACACCGAAGCCGCGACGCTCGTCCCTTACAAGTACCTGATGCTGGTGTGGGCCCTGATCGTCGGCTACGTCGGCTGGGGCGAGGTCCCCGACCTCTTGGCCGCGCTCGGCGGCGGCGCCATCGTCGCTAGCGGCCTTCTGCTGTTCAAATGGGCCGGCCGCTCCTAGAGCGCGGGCGGCCGCAGGGACGCGCGTCCATCCCCGTAGGCCGCGGCGGCGCAAAGAACGAGATCCTCGCGGTAGCGCGGTCCGACGATTTGCATCGAGACCGGCAGACCTTCGCTCGTCAGCCCGACCGGTACGCTCAGCGCCGGTTGCTGCGACCAGTTGAAGGGATAGCTGAAAACCTTCCAGTCCTCGCCGGCGGCGTAGCCGCGGCTTTCCGGCCAGTCGCGATCGGCCTCGAACGCCGGCACCGGCAACTGCGGCGTTACCAGAAGATCGAAGCGCCGATGAAACGCCGCCATCTTCTGTCCGAGCGCGGCGCGCTCGTTCTCGGCCGCGACCAGATCGGCGGCGGTGAGCCGTTGGCTCCGCTCCCACCATTGGATCAACGACGGATCGACCAGTGCCCGCTCTGCCGGCGGGAGACGGCCGATCATCGCCCCGTAACGCGCGATCGACATGGTCTGAAACGCTTCGAACGGATCGGCGAAACCCGGGTCTGCTTCCGCGACGACCGCGCCCAACGCCGCGAGGTCGCTAACCGCCGCCGCCACGAGGCGCTCGATCTCGGGCTCGACCCGGGCGTAACCCAGGTTCCGGCTGTAGGCGATCCTGAGGCCGCGGATGGACCCCGCCGCCGCATCGAGCGCTACCGGAGTGGGCGGCATCGCCCACCAGTCGCGCCGGTCGGGCCGCGCCATGACCGCGAGCGCCAGCGCGAGGTCGGCGACCGAGCGAGCGAGCGGCCCGATCGCGCCGATCGTGCCGGGGCCGCTATGGGGGTAGAACGGAATCCGCATGTTGTCGGGCTTCAAGCCGATGACGCCGCAGAACGCAGCCGGATTGCGGACCGAGCCGCCGCCGTCGCCGCCGATATGGAGAGCGCCCAACCCGAGCGCCGCCGCGACAGCGGCGCCGCCGCTCGACCCGCCGGGCGTAAGCGCCGGGTTCCACGGATTGCGGGTGATCCCGTAAAGCGGGCTGTTGGTAACGCTCTTATGGCTGAACTCCGAGGCAGTGGTCTTGCCGAGCAGCACCGCGCCCTCCTCACGAAGCCGCGCGACGCATGGCGCGTCCTCGAGCCACGGGCCGGCAGTTGAAATCGTCATCGAGGCGCGGCGCGTCGGCCACCCCCGCGTCAGGATGGCGTCCTTGACCGTGACCGGTACTCCATCGATGCGGCCGACCGGCTCACCCCTGAACCAGCGCGCCTCGGACTCGCGCGCCGCGGCGAGCGTGGTGTCGGGATCGAGGAAACAGAACGCGTTGAGGTGCGGATTGACGCGCTCGATTCGCGCGAGCGCGACGCGCGCGACCTCGACCGGCGAGAGGGTGCGGGCGCGGTAGCAGCGGAGAAGCGAGGTCGCATCCAGCCACGCGATTTCCGGATCGCCCGCGTCCATGCGCTTGATGCTCGCCATTGACCCCCTCCGCTGCCGGGACGACTATTCCCCGCGAGCGTCGAGAGGGAGGGCTTCGATGTCAACCGCCGTCAATCGCCGGGCCGCCGCGGCCGTCGTTGCGCTCGCCGCCTTGATCGGGGCGCCGGTCGCCGCGCAAAGCGTCGCCGATCTCGCCAAGCGCGAGGGCAAACTCCAGATCTACACCCTGACGACGATCGAACTGCAGCAGACGCTGGTCGATGGGTTCAGGCGCAAACATCCCGAGATCGCGGTCGACTTCTTCCGCGGCGACGGCGGCCAGATCGCGCAACGGTTCGAAACCGAGAACGCCGCCGGCCGAAACGCAGCCGACGTCGTGCAGACGGTCGACTTCCGCTTCTTTCAATGGCGCGGCAAAGGCCTGATACAGCCCTACAAGTCGCCGGCGCTCGCCGGTTATCCCGCCGCCATTCACGGCCCCGACGGCGAATGGTCGACGTTCGCGCTCGCGGTCGTGACCTACGCCTACAACACCAAACTGGTGAAGGTAGCGGACCTGCCGCGAACCTGGGCCGACCTCGCGGACCCGAAGTGGCAAGGGAAAGTTGGACTCCAGGACCCGATGCAGCGCGGCGGCTCCCGCGGTTGGGTGATGCAGGTGTGGAGCGAGCTTGGCGAGGACTGCGGCCGCACGTACATGACCGGGATCGCCGGTCTCAAGCCGCGCTATGGCCAGTATCTGCAGGTACGCGAAATGCTGCTCGCCGGCGAGATCGCGCTGCAGATCGCTGCCCAGCCCAATTTCACCGAGCCGCTCAAGGCCAAAGGCGCGCCGGTCGATTGGGGCGTGCTCGATCCGGCTTATGTGAGCGGCATCAGCGTCGGCATCGCCGCCCGGGCACCCCATCCGAACGCCGCCAAGTCATGGGTCGACTATCTGCTCGGCGCCGAAGCGCAGGCGCTACTTGCCGCCCACAACGAAATCCCAGCCCTGCCAGCAGCGCGCACCGACGCCTACGCCCGGCTCAACGCGGTCAAGCTGGTACCGTTCGACCTGGCGCGCGACGAGAGCCAGTTCACCGAAATGATCCGCTCGGTGTTCGGCCCGCGCTGACTACGCCGCTACCTACGCCGGCGCTTGGGTACGATCGGCGCTGTGCTATAAAACCGGCCTATCTGCCAGCGAACACCGAGCAATGATCCCACGCTACACCCGCGCCGAAATGGCCCAGATCTGGGCGCCTGAGTCTCGCTTTGCGATCTGGCTCGAGATCGAGACGCTCGCCTGCGAGGCGCAGGAGCGGCTAGGCACGATCCCGAAGGGGGTTGCCGCAGCCCTGCGCGCGCGCGGTCGCTTCGACGTCCAGCGCATCGACGAGATCGAGGCCGAGGTTAAACACGACGTCATCGCCTTCCTGACCAACGTCGCCGAGTACGTCGGCGACGAGGCGCGCTTCGTCCACCAGGGCATGACCTCGTCCGACGTTATCGACACCGCGTTCGCGCTCCAACTCGTCCGCGCCGCCGATCTCTTGATCGCCGGGGTCGATAAGGTTCGGACCGCGCTCAAGAAGAAAGCGCTGCTCCACAAACTCACGCTCTGCGTCGGCCGTTCGCACGGCATCCACGCCGAGCCGACCACGTTCGGGCTCAAACTCGCCTATGCCTACGCCGAGTTCACCCGAGCCAAGCGCCGGCTCGAGGATGCCAAGCGCGAGGTCGGCACCTGCGCGATCTCGGGCGCGGTCGGCACGTTTGCCAACGTCGACCCTGCAGTCCAGGCCTACGTCGCACGCCAACTCGGCCTTGCCGAGGAACCGGTCTCAACGCAGGTGATCCCGCGCGATCGCCACGCCGCCTATTTCGCGACGCTGGCCGTGGTCGCGAGTTCAATCGAGCGGCTGGCGACCGAGATCCGGCACTTGCAGCGCACCGAGGTGCGCGAGGCGGAGGAGTATTTCGCGCCCGGTCAAAAGGGCTCCTCGGCGATGCCGCACAAGCGCAACCCGGTACTCTCCGAGAATCTGACCGGCCTCGCGCGCGTGGTTCGGGCAGCGGTCATCCCGGCGCTCGAGAATGTCGTGCTGTGGCACGAGCGCGACATCTCGCACTCCTCGGTCGAGCGCATCATCGCGCCCGATGCGACCATTGCCCTCGATTTCGCGCTCAATCGCCTCGGCGGCTTGGTCGAAAACCTGGTCGTCAACACCAAGCGCATGCTTGAGAACCTCGAAGCGCTGCAAGGCATCATCCACTCGCAGCGCGTCCTGTTGGCGCTGACGCACGCGGGCATGAGCCGCGAGGCGGCGTACGCCGCTGTGCAGCGCAATGCGATGCAGGCGATGGCAGACGGGACGAGTTTCCTCGACCTATTGGCGGCCGACCCCGAGATCGCCGGATCGATCGAGCGGGCGACGCTCGCGGCCCAGTTCGACTTGGGCTACCACACCAAGCACGTCGATCACATCTTCACGCGCGTGTTCGGCCCGCAATAACGCGTTACGTCGGCCAGCGTTAACCCACTGCGCCGGCCCCGATAACCCGAGCTACCTGGCAAGCGCGTTAGCGCCGGCCAGCGGCATGCGGTTTCAAGAGCGCGTAGAGCGCGGCGTGGGTCGGCGTCGGCACGCCGGCCGCGCGGCCCATCGCCACCAACGCGCCCGAAAGCCACGCAACCTCGAGCCGGCGCCCGGCCTCGAGGTCGTGCAGCATCGACGGCTTTTGCGCGGGCGGTAGTTTTGCAAGCGAGGCCAGGCCGGTCGCGACGATGTCAGCCGGCAAGTCGATGCCACGGGCGCGCGCGACCGCTTCGGCTTCGCGCATCGCCGCGCCGGCAAGCGCCATCACATCCGGGTCGCCGGCGAGCGCGCCGATCGTCGTCCGTGCGGCCGTCGCGACCCCGCTGGTTGCCGCCAGCATCACGAACTTCTGCCACAGCTCGCTCGAAATGCGGCGCGAGGCGTCGGCCTCGATCGTGGCCGCACGGAAGATCGCGGCAATCCGGTCGAGCATGGGATCGGCGCGGCCATCGCTCCACCCGAACACGAACCGCGCCTTGGTGCTGATGTGCTCGACCACACCCGGCGCCGTCACCGCGACGCCAGGGATCGAGGCCGAGCCGGCGACTGCGCGCGCGGTACCGACCGCAGCGGCGGCGATCTCGGACCCGGAAACGCCGTTCTGAAAAGTAATGACCGGCGTATCGGGTGCGAGCAGCGGAAGCAGCGCGCGGGCGGCGTCGGCCGCATCGTAGAGCTTGACCGTGAACAGCACGGCATCGACCGGGGCGAGCGCGGCCGGATCGGCAACCGCCGCAATCGCCGGTACCGTCACGTCGCCGAGCGGACTCTTGAGCGTGAGCCCGCGCGTCCGCAGCGCCTCGAGGTGCGCGCCGCGCGCGATGCAAGCGATGTCGTTGCCGGCGGCGGCGAGTCGGGCGGCCAGATAGCCGCCAATCGCGCCAGCACCCATTACGGCAAAGCGCATCGCCTGTCCTTACACCGAGCCGGGTCCACGACGAACACGGAGCCGCCCGAGGGCCGGGCCGCAGCGCCGGCAATGGCACTCCTCGATTCGCCGCCGAGGCGTGCGCACGAAATGATAGTCGAGACCGCAGCCGACGCAGGTCCAGGTCAATACCGCGTGCGCAGCGTGCGAGAGATAGTCGATGGAATGGTGGGCCGCCGGCGGCTCGCCCAGCATCTCCATCACCCGCCGCCATCCGGCGCTGTGGCGACAGTTCCGCTGGTAGCGCACGTCGGCCAAGATATGGGCGCACTCGTGAAGGAAGGTCGCGTTGCGATCGGCCTCACGCCCGGGCGCAAACAAGGCGGCGTTGAGCACGATCCGCCGCTCGTTGACGTAGGCGACACCCGCCGAGACCTTGGCCCGCCGGCTGACTTCGACGGTACCGGACAGGCAAGCGGCATAGGCGCGCCCGATCGTAGCCGACCGCGCCAAACGCTCCTCGAGCCCCCACGTCGCGGCGACTGCCGCCACGGTGCCGAGTTTGCGCGCAACCTTAGGCGGGGCCGGCGGCGCGAACGGCAGCGTTAGCTGCGTCGTAGGCTGCGGCGAACGTTTACGGAAATATTGAAATGGCACGTGAGCGCGGCGATTCGATCCCCAACACCGACCCTGCCCGCGGTTCTCCTCTTCCGGGAGTCCGTGACCGCAAGTCTAGCGCAAAGGCCGGTCGAGTGCGACGGCGCCGATTACTTGGCGGCTTCGGACTGGATTTGTCCTGCGGCCACTTCCTTGAGGCGGTCCATTTCGCGGCGGACCTGATGCTCGGAGACGTCAGCCTTGGCTTTCTGCAGGTCGGCCCACACCTTGCGAAACACGTCCTCGCTGCCGGGCTCGCTAAAGTCGGCTTGAACTACATCTTTTGCGTAGGTATCGGCAGCCGGGCCGGTGACGCCGATCTTCTCGGCGACCCACAATCCGAGGAGCTTGTTGCGCCGGGCGGTGATCTTGAAGTCAAGCTCGGCGGTGCGGGCGAACTTGGCTTCTTCACCCGTTTGGCGATCCTTGAACGTGGCCATGCCCGAAGAGCTCCCCTGAGGTTGGTGTGTGGCGGTGGCAAGGAAATAGCGGCTCGGCGCGACCGAATCAAGCGAACAAAAGCTGTGGAAAACCTCGGCACAGCGCGGCTTACCGCACCGCGTTCCATTGTTTCACGTCGCTGTTTCGGATAAAGTGCCGCCCTAGCGCGTGCACCCTAAGGTGGACAGCACCTGCCCCTTACATCCGGAAATTCCATGGCCCGCCGCCGACAGATCTACGAAGGGAAAGCAAAAGTCCTGTTCGAAGGTCCCGAGCCCGGGACCGTCGTTTGCTACTTCAAGGACGACGCGACCGCGTTCAACGCCAAGAAGAAAGGCACCATCGAGGGCAAAGGCGTCCTCAACAACCGGATTTCCGAGTACCTGATGATCAAGCTTGCCGAGATCGGCGTGCCGACCCATTTCGTGCGCCGCCTAAATATGCGCGAGCAACTCTTGAAAGAGGTCGAAATCATTCCGGTCGAGGTCGTGGTCCGCAACGTCGTCGCCGGCTCGCTGGCGCAGCGCCTCGGCATGGCCGAGGGCACCGCGCTGCCACGCTCGATCATCGAGTACTTCTACAAGAATGACGAACTCAACGACCCGATGATCACCGAGGAGCACATCACCGCGTTCAACTGGGCGCATCCGCACGAAATGGACGAAATCGTCCAGCTCACGCTCCGGGTGAACGACTTCCTGTGCGGTCTGTTCCTCGGCATCGGCATCCGGCTGATCGACTTCAAGCTCGAGTTCGGCCGGCTCTACGAGAACGATCAGGTCCGCGTCGTCCTGGCCGATGAGATCAGCCCCGACAATTGTCGGCTTTGGGACATCGAAACCAACGAGAAGCTCGACAAGGACCGGTTCCGCCGCGACCTCGGCAACGTGCCCGAGGCGTATGTCGAGGTAGCGCGGCGGCTGAAGGTAATCCGCGACAACGAGATCGAGGCCCTCAAGAACCGGCCCCGTTTGGTCGAATAGCGGACGGTAGACGCGAGCGGGACGCCCGAGCGTGAAAGCGCGCATCCACGTTACCTTCAAGGCCGGCGTCCACGACCCGCAAGGGAAGGCGATCGCCAACGCTTTGCAGGGCTTGGGCTTCAGCGGCATCGACGCGGTGCGCCAGGGCAAGTACATCGAAATCGACCTGGCCGGCAGCGACCGCGCCGCAGCCGAGCGTTCGGTCAAGGACATGTGCGCCAAGCTGCTCGCCAATCCGGTGATCGAGAACTATCGGGTCGATATCGACGCTCCATGAAAGCGGCGGTGATCGTTTTCCCCGGCTCCAACTGCGATCGCGACATCGAGGTGGCGCTGCGTCAGAGCTTGGGCCGCGAGCCGCAGATGATCTGGCACCGCGATACCGCGCTGCCGGCGCTCGATCTGATCGTAGTGCCGGGCGGGTTCTCCTACGGCGACTACCTGCGCGCCGGTGCGATGGCGGCGCATTCGCCGGTAATGCGCGAGGTGATCAAACGTGCCGCCGACGGGGTCGCCGTGCTCGCGGTTTGCAACGGCTTTCAGATCGCGACCGAGTGCGGATTGCTGCCGGGCGTGCTGCTCCGAAACAAAAGTCTCCGGTTCGCGTGCCGCGACGTTCACCTGCGGGTCGAGAATCCGTACACGCCTTTCACCCAGCAGTACGACGACGGCGAGGTCGTGACGATCCCGATCGCCCACCACGACGGCAACTATTTTGCCGATGACGCGACCCATCGGGCGCTCTTGGATCACGACCAGATCGCGTTCCGCTACTGCGACCGCGCCGGCGCGCTCACCCCCGACGCCAACCCGAACGGCTCGCTCGATCACATCGCCGGCGTTTTCAATCGCGACAAGAACGTGCTCGGCCTGATGCCGCACCCCGAGCGCGCCGCCGATCCCGCGCTCGGCGGGAACGACGGGCGGGCGCTGTTCGACAGCCTGGTCGCTGCACTGTCGTGACCGCCGCCCACTCTCCACTCGTGACCGCCGCGACGGACCCGTCGTGACGACCTCTCCTGGCGCGACCGCGATCACGCCCGCGGTGATCGCCCAGCATGGTCTCAAGCCTGAGGAATACGACCGTATCGTGGCCGCGATCGGGCGCGCGCCTAATTTGGTCGAACTCGGCGTGTTTTCGGTGATGTGGAGCGAGCACTGCTCCTACAAGTCGTCGAAGAAGTGGTTGCGCCAGTTTCCGACCGCCGCGCCGTGGGTAATCTGCGGGCCGGGGGAGAATGCCGGCGTCATCGATATCGGCGACGGCGACGCGGTCGTGTTCAAGATGGAGAGCCATAACCATCCCTCGTTCATCGAGCCGTTTCAGGGTGCGGCGACCGGGGTCGGCGGCATCTTGCGCGACGTCTTCACCATGGGCGCACGCCCGATCGCCAACTTGAACGCGCTTCGCTTCGGCGCCCAAGATGCGCCCAAGATGCGCCACCTGGTCGCCGGCGTCGTCGCCGGCATCGGCAGCTACGGCAACTGCGTCGGCGTGCCGACGGTCGGCGGCGAATGTACGTTCGATCCGTCCTACAACGGCAATATCCTGGTCAACGCGATGACGGTCGGATTGGCGCGGGCCGATCGCATCTTCTATGCGCGCGCCGCCGGCATCGGCAACCCTGTCGTCTATGTCGGCTCCAAGACTGGGCGCGACGGCATCCATGGCGCCACCATGGCCTCCGCCGAGTTCGACGATAAATCGGAAGAGAAACGCCCGACCGTACAGGTCGGCGATCCCTTTACCGAAAAGCTCCTGCTCGAGGCCTGCATCGAGTTGATGGCGACCGATGTCATCGTTGCGATTCAGGATATGGGCGCCGCCGGCCTCACCTCGTCGTCGTGCGAGATGGCGGCGCGCGGCGGCGTCGGGATCGAGCTCGATCTCTCGGCGGTACCGACCCGTGAGCGCGCCATGACGCCCTACGAGATCATGCTCTCGGAAAGCCAGGAGCGCATGCTGATGGTGATCGCCAAGGGTCGCGAGGCCGAGGCCGAGGCGGTGTTCCGCAAATGGGAGCTGGACGTCGCCGTAATCGGTCGCGTCACCGACACCGGCCGCATCGTCGCCACCTTCGACGGCGCAACCGTGCTCGATCTACCGGTCGAGCCGTTGGCCGACAAGCCGCCGCTCTACGATCGGCCGTGGACGCCGATCGCGCGCAATCGGCCGCCGGTCCCGGCGCTGCCGGAAACGAGCGCGCTCGGCCCCGCCTTGCTCGCCCTGCTCGGCTCGCCCGACTTGAGCGCGCGGCGCTGGATCTGGGAGCAGTACGACCACATGGTGATGGCCGATACGGTAGCGCGTCCGGGTGGCGATGCCGCGGTTGTCCGCGTCCACGGCACGCGCAAGGCGCTCGCGCTCTCGAGCGACTGCACGCCGCGCTACTGCTACGCCGACCCGGAGATGGGCGGGCGCCAGGCGGTCGCCGAGTGCTGGCGCAACCTGACCGCGGTCGGCGCCAAACCGCTCGCCATCACCGATTGCCTCAATTTCGGCAGCCCCGAGCGGCCGGAGATCATGGGCGAGTTCGTGGGCTGCGTGACCGGCATGGCCGAGGCCTGCCGCGCGCTCGACTTCCCGGTCGTGTCGGGGAACGTCTCGCTCTACAACGAAACCTCCGGGGTCGCGATCAAGCCAACGCCGCAAGTAGGCGGCGTCGGCCTGCTCGCCGAGGCCAATCGCATGGTGCGCGCGGCGTTCCGCGCCGCGAACGACGCGATCCTCCTGGTCGGCGCGACCGCCGGACACCTCGGCTGCTCGCTCTATGCACGCAACCTGGCCGGCAGCGATGTCGGCCAACCGCCGCCGGTCGATCTCGCCGCTGAACGGCGGAACGGCGACTTCGTCCGCGGCCTGATTCATGCCCGGCGTCTCACCGCCTGCCACGATATCGCCGACGGCGGTCTATTGGTCGCGCTCGCTGAGATGGCACTCGCCGGGGACGTCGGCGCCGCCATCGGCACATCGCCCGCGACCGCCGGTCCGGCGTTCTGGTTCGGTGAGGATCAGGCGCGCTACATCGCCACCTGCGTCCCGGCGGTCGCCGCCGCGATTCTCGCCGAGGCCCATGCGGCCGGGGTTCCGGCGCTCCGGCTCGGCATCACGGGCGGAAACGATTTGACACTCGATGGGGTCGAGCGCATATCGTTGCACGACTTGCGCGCGGCCCACGAAAGCTGGTTTCCGGCTTACATGTCCGCGCTGTCCGACTGACGGGAACCATAGGGAGATTCCTCGGCATGGCGATGGATGCCGCTGAAATCGAACAGCTGATCAAGGACGGCATTCCCGGGGCGCGGGTGACGATCGAGGATTTACGCGGCGATGGCGACCACTACGCCGCCCACGTGATAGCGGCGGCATTCAAGGGCAAGACCCGGGTCCAGCAGCACCAGATGGTGTACCAGGCGCTGCGCGGCCGGATGGGGGACGCCCTCCACGCGTTGGCGCTGCAGACCGCGGTCCCCGACGACGCTTGACGACCGGACTGGAGCCGGGCACAGGATTAGAGAGAACGGGAGAACGACGATGAGCGAGACCCAAGTTACCGATCGCATCAAGCAGGACCTGAGCGAGAGCCCGGTCGTCCTTTACATGAAAGGCAGCCCGGTGTTTCCGCAGTGCGGCTTCTCCGCCGCCGTGATCGAAATCCTGACGCGCTTAGGCGTCAAATTCAAAAGCCACGACGTGCTCCAGGATCCGAGCCTTCGTCAGGCCATCAAGGAATTCTCGAACTGGCCAACGATCCCGCAACTCTACATCAAGGGCGAATTCGTCGGCGGCTGCGACATCATCCGCGAGATGTTCGCGAACGGCGAGTTGCAGCAGTACCTGACCGAAAAGGGCGTCGCGACCACCGCGGCGGCTTAAGTCGACCCGCGCTCGCAAGGCCGAGGGCCGCTGACGCGGCCCCTTCGTTTCAGGCTAAACGCTTACCTGCAAATCTTCCTGAGCGCGTCCGACTTGCCGGGGTTAACGCCGGCGCGGTGCCGGCGCGCGATCGCGAGCGGCGCAGCGGGTTCCGCCAAAAAAGTAAAGGGCCGCTCGT
>CAMDOQ010000025.1 GCA_945903685.1 Rhizobium sp. Q54 | reverse complement strand
CGGCGGATCGCATCCGCCGTGAGCACGCCCTTCTCGATCAGAAGCTCGCGGATCGCCTGCTCGAGCAGCAGGAAGCGAGACGGCGTCGCCGCATCCTCGACCGCGGCGTGCGGGTCGCGGCCGGCGAAATGCGGATGGTCGTGCGCGTGCGCGTGTGCGTCGTGGCTACTCATCGCCGGCAACCGGGCCCCGCTCATCGCCGGCGCCCGGGCGCGGTACGCCTGGCATTGGCGCGGGTTCGGGCGCGGCGTCCGGTTCCGGTTTTCGCGGCACGACGCTTAGTCTGGGCGGTGCGGCGTTTAGGTTTGGCGACGCGACGCTTGGTTTTCGGCTTGGCCTTGGCGGCGGCGCGTTTCGGAAGCGCAGCTTTCGCTTTCGGTTTCGCTTTCTTGGGCTTGGCGGTGACGCCCGCCTCGGGCGCCGCGCTTTTCTTGGCGGTACCGCTCGCCGGTTCGAGCCAGTGCTCGTAGATGTCGGCGACCAGGGTGTCGCGCGTGACCGGGTAGCGCGGCCACAGGTGCTTTTGGTCGAAGCGGACGCGATAGAGGACTTTCTTCGGCAAGCCGCTCTTGTGGTAAGCGAGCTCCTCCGGGTTCAAGAATGCGCCCAAATTGGCCTCGATCGTCCCGGTCTTGCCGCGAAGGTAATAGGGCGTGCGGCAGTGGCCGGTCGGCACCATGGTCTTGACGTGGACGGTCTGGCCTTCGCGGAGCGACATCGGGAGCCTCGGAGTCAGCGCTGCACGGCAGCGGGCGCGGTGGCGCGATCGAGCGCGGCGATCTTGGCATCGATCTCGGCCTGGGAGAGAACGCCCTTCTCGATCAAGAGCAGGCGGATCGATTCGAGCCACAGCTCGTAATACTTGTAGGTCTTGTAGACCTCCGCCGGCACGGTCTCGAAGACGCGCCGCTGCGCGTCGACGGTGAAAAGCGAGACCGGCGGCTCGACCAGCAGCCGGAACACCGCATCGACCCGTTTCTCGAACAGCGTCGGCTCGTGCGCGTCGGGGGCGACCGGCCCGGCCGGTTCGCCGCCCAAGTCGTTCTGGGCGCGAATCTGGGACTTCATCGCGGGGGGCGCGGCACTCATGGCGGAGGCGAGTGTAGGGGGCCGAACCGGGCGGTTCAAGCGCAGGCGAACCACCTTCGGGGGGAGTCAAAGACGAAATTGCCCTGCGGCCAGGCAACACCCATCTTCGCGCTCAGGCCGCTGGTGCGGCGCGGAGCCGCTCGGCATCGCCGGCGGCTTCGGCCACGAGCCAGGCGCGGAAGGTCGCGATCTTGGGCTTGGCCGCGGTCGCGCGTGGGGCGACGATCCAGTAGGCGTAGTCGACCTTGAGCGCGAGCGGGAACGGCTTGACCAGCCGCCCGGCCAGGAGGTCCCAGGCAACCAGCGCCGAACGCCCGAGCGCGATGCCCTGCCCGTCGATCGCGGCGTCGATCGCCATGCTGGCCTGGTTGAAGACCGGGCCTTTGGCGGCATCGAGGTGGGCGGCGCCGGCGGCGGCGAGCCAGGTTTGCCAGTCGCGCGTGTCGTTGGTGTGGAGCAGCCGCGCGCGCGCCAAGTCGGCAGGCGATGCCAGGCCGCCGGTGGCGCGGACATAGCCGGGCGCCGCCACCGGGAACAGCCTTTCGGCGCAGAGCTTGACCGCGTCGAGCCCGGACCAGCGTCCGTCGCCGTGGCGGATCGCCATGTCGAAGTCGTCGCGGGCGAAGTCGACGTGCTGGAGCGAGGCGCTGACGCGCAAGTCGATCTCGGGGTGGCGCGCGGCGAACCGGCCCAAGCGATGCACCAGCCACTTGGCGGCGAAGTTGGGCGAGGTCGTGACGTTGAGGACGCCCGCGGTTTCGCGCGCGCGCAGGCGCTCGGTGCCTTCGGCCAGGCGGTCCATGGCGTCACGCACGACCTCGAGGTAACCGCGTCCCGCTTCGGTCAAGTGCAAGCGCTGGCGGGCGCGGGTGAAGAGCTTCAGGCCGAGCTCGTCCTCGAGGCCCTTGACCTGCTGGCTGACTGCACCGGGCGTCACGTAGAGCTCGGCCGCGGCACGGGTGAAGCTTTCGTGACGGGCGGCGGCCTCGAACGCCTTCAAGCCGTTCAGGGATGGGAGGCGTCGACGCATTGTATAGAAAAACTATCGAATAGTGCAGAAAGCATGGTTTGTGAACTACCAATAATAATCCAATTAATTAGTGATTACAACCATGGACTCGAAACAGGAGTTAGATAGAAATGCTAATAAATTCAACGCTTGAATGGCCGCCGGCCGTGGCCGGAGGGCGGCGCGAAGTTGGAACGAAGTTATGGGCGGCGCTCACGCGGCCCTTCGCCACGATGGCGGCCGGGCAACAGCGGGCGCGCATGCGGCGCGCGTTGGCCGAGCTCGACCAGTACCTCTTGGACGACATCGGGCTCGAGGCCTGGCAAGCGCGGGCGGAAGCCGCGAAGCCGTTCTGGCAAGCCTAGGGGTTTACGGGCGAGAGCACGCCGCCTAGGGTACGGGCTCCGCTTCTTTCCGACGGAGCCCGCAATGCCCGAGACCGAGACGCACGGGGTTCAAGACGACGCGATGAAGCGCGCCGGCTACGGCGAGGCGATCGGGTTCGGCGAACGCCCGGCATTCATCGCCGTCGACATCTCGCGCGCCTTCACCACCAAGCCTTACAAGTTCGCGTGCCCGTTCGACGCGCAGATCGAGGCCAACAACCGAATCATCCGCGCGGCGCGGCCCAAGGGAGTGCCGCTCTTCTTCACGACGGTCTGGTACGACGATCCCAACCTGAAGGACGCCGGCATCTGGGGCCTGAAGCTCAAAGGAGCGCAGGAGCTTCGCGCCGGAAGCCCGGCGGTCGAGATCGACCCCCGGCTCGAGTTCCGGCCCGATAAGGGCGACGCACTCTTGATGAAGAAATACGCGTCCTCGTTCTTCGGCACCGACCTCTTCTCGCGGCTGGCTTCGCAACAGATCGACACCGTCATCATCACCGGCATCTCGACCTCGGGCTGCGTGCGCGCGACAGCGGTCGACGCGATCCAATACGGCTTCCGGCCGGTGGTGGTCGCCGATGGCGTCGCCGACCGCTGGCCGCCGGCGCACGAGCAGGCGCTCTACGACATGCACGCCAAGTACGCCGATGTGATGCCGGCCGAGCGCGTGGTCGAGTACCTGAACCGCCTTCCCAACCGTCTCGCCAATGCCGCGGAGTAACGCCATGCCGAAAGCGAAGAAGAGCCCGAACCGGCGGGCCGCGCGCACGGCGCGGCCGCGCAAGACGCGGGCGTTGCCGCCGCTGGTCGACAAGCTCGAGCACTACAACATCGTGACCGACGATTTCGAAGTCACGGCTCGGTTCTACGAGAAGATCGTCGGCTTGACGCGCGGCTACCGCCCGAACTTCGCCTTCCCCGGCGCCTGGCTCTATGCCG
The DNA here is from genome assembly GCA_945903685.1 of Rhizobium sp. Q54. GTDB lineage: Bacteria > Pseudomonadota > Alphaproteobacteria > SHVV01 > SHVV01 > SHVV01. The sequence continues at coordinate 17,568 of CAMDOQ010000025.1, read as the reverse complement.
GTCCCGACCCGGTCGTGCATCTGATGGCGCTCGGCCAGACTCGGCCGCGGGGCTCCGGCTCGATCGACCACGTCGCGTTCCGCGGTTCCGACTACCCTCGCTTCGTCAAGAACCTGAATGCCAACACCGTGCCGTTCCGCGAGCGCGTTGTCCCTACCACCGGCATGCGCCAGGTCTTCATCGAGGACCCGAACGGCGTCACCGTCGAAATCAACTTTCTCGCGTAGCGACCCCGCCCCTACGAGACGGTCGGCACGACGGCGACGCTGCCGACGGCGCCAGCACCGTCGGAATTGCCCGCTCGTCGACCGCGACCGCTTCCGTAGCGGCCACGATGAAAGCCCGCAAGGTGCCTAATCCATCGGGCGGCCGGCGGCGAAAGAAACCTGCCTAACGGATAGTCGACGCGCTCGGTAAGCGTGGCGACAAGCCCAGTAGCTCGCCATAAGATCGCGCCCATGATCGCCGTCCTCGAAGTCCTGATCGCTATCGCGTTGGTCGCGGTGCTCGCGGTCTTGGGCGTCGGACTGGTCTCGATGTTCCGGGGTGGCGAGTTCAACAAGAAATACGGCAACTATGTGATGCGGGCGCGGGTCGCGACCCAGGGCGCGGCGATCCTGCTAATCCTCGCCTACTACCTGGCGACGCGCTGACAGGCGAAGGCGATGGTCAAGCTCACCAAGATCTACACGCGCGGCGGCGACAAGGGCGAGACCTCGCTCGCCGGCGGCGATCGCGTCAAGAAGCACGACCCGCGCGTCGCCGCCTACGGCACGATCGATGAGACCAACGCCGCCGTTGGGCTGGCGCGGCTTCATACCGCGGGCGAAGCCGATGCGATGCTCGCCCGGATCCAGGACGATCTCTTCGACCTCGGCGCCGATCTCGCAACGCCGGGTGAGGACTTTTCGAGCGGCAAGGCGCTCCGCATCACGCAGGCGCAGATCAACCGCCTCGAGCGCGAGATCGATGCCATGAACGCCAACCTCAAACCCTTGAACTCGTTCGTGCTACCGGGCGGGACGGCCGCCGCCGCCCATCTCCACCTCGCCCGCACCGTGGCGCGCCGCGCCGAGCGCGACATCACCCTGCTCGCCGAGCGCACCGCCATCAACCCGCTCGCCATCACCTTCGTCAACCGGCTCTCCGACCACCTGTTCGTCATGAGCCGGCACTTGAACGAGGACGGCGCCAAGGACGTGCTGTGGCGTCCCGGCGCCAATCGCTGAGTTCCAACGACGCGGGCGTCGCCGCCCTTCGTTGACAGCCCCGGACCGGCGCCTTAGGTTGCGCCCCGTTTCGCGGGCCAGGCCCGCGCCGTCGATGTTTTTCGCGTAAAGGAAGCTGATGAAAGTCCTGGTCCCGATCAAGCGCGTGGTCGATGCCAACGTCAAGATCCGGGTCAAAGCCGACAAGACCGGCGTCGAGCTCGCCAACGTCAAGATGGCGATGAACCCGTTCGACGAGATCGCGGTCGAGGAAGCGATTCGCCTGTTCGAAGCCAAGGTCGCGACCGAGATCGTCGCGGTGTCGATGGGCGGCCAGGCGTGCCAGGAAACGATCCGCACCGCGCTCGCGATGGGTGCCGACCGCGGTATCCACGTCAAGACCGACGTCGAGCTGCAGCCGCTCGCGGTCGCCAAGCTCCTGAAGGCGATCGTCGCCAAGGAGAACCCGCAGCTCGTCATCATGGGCAAACAGGCGATCGATGACGATTGCAACCAGACCGGCCAGATGCTGGCCGGCCTGCTGGGCTGGCCGCAGGGCACCTTCGCCTCGAAGCTCGCGCTTGCCGCGGGCAAAATCACAGTCACGCGCGAGATCGACGGCGGGCTCGAAACCGTACTCCTCGATCTGCCGGCGATCGTCACCACCGACTTGCGGCTCAACCAGCCGCGCTACGCCTCGCTCCCCAACATCATGAAGGCGAAGAAGAAGCTGATCGCCGAAACGACGCCAGCCGAGTTGGGCGTCGACCCGGCGCCGCGGCTGACAACGCTTAAAGTGGAGGAACCGGTCAAGCGCAAGGGCGGCGTCAAAGTGAAAACGGTTCAGGAACTGGTCGACAAGCTCCACAACGAAGCCAAGGTGTTCTGATGGCGGTCCTGGTTTTCGCCGAGCACGACGGCGCCAAGCTCAAAGACGCGACCCGCAACGCGATCGCGGCCGCAGCCAAGCTCGATTCCGAGGTTCACGTCCTGGTTGCCGGCAGCGGCTGCCGCGCCGCCGCCGAAGCCGCCGCCAAGGTCAAGGGCGTGGCCATAGTCAAGTTCGCCGACGATCCGCGCTACGCCCACCCGATGGCCGAAACCTTGGCGCCGCTCGCGGCCGGGCTCGCCAAGGGCTACGCCGCACTGCTCGCGCCGGCGACCACGTTCGGCAAGAACGTGCTGCCGCGGGTGGCGGCGCTCCTCGATGTCCAACAGATTTCCGACATCGTCGAGATCATCGACGCCGATACCTTCGTCCGGCCGATCTACGCCGGGAACGCGATGGCGACCGTCAAATCCGCCGACGCGATCAAGGTCATCACCGTGCGCGGTACCGCGTTCGACCCGGCGCCCCCGGAAGGCGGGTCCGGCACGATCGAGCCGGTAGCGGCGACCGCCGACCCCGGGCTCGCCGTGTTCGTCGGCCACGAGCTTTCCAAGCTCGAGCGGCCCGAACTCACCTCGGCCCAGATCATCATCTCGGGCGGCCGCGGTATGCAGAACGGCGATAACTTCAAGATCCTCGAGTCGGTCGCCGACAAACTGGGCGCCGCCGTCGGCGCCAGCCGCGCCGCCGTCGACGCCGGGTTCGTGCCAAATGACTTTCAGGTCGGCCAGACCGGCAAGATCGTGGCGCCCGAACTTTATCTCGCGGTCGGCATCTCGGGCGCGATCCAGCACTTGGCCGGCATGAAGGACTCGAAGGTCATCGCCGCTATCAACAAGGACGAAGAGGCGCCGATCTTCCAGATCGCCGACTACGGGCTGGTCGCCGACCTGTTCAAGGCGGTACCCGAATTCGACGCCGAGCTCGCCAAGCTCGGGCTGCCGCGGCGGGGCTGACCGTCCCCGGCCTCTTCCCGGAACGGGCGGGGCGATCGCGAACCGGAGGAATCCATGATCCAGAAACTCGGCGTCGTCGGCGCCGGCCAAATGGGGAACGGCATCGCCCACGTCGCGGCGCTGGCGGGTCTGGACGTCGTCATGGTGGACGTCGCGCCGGCGCAGCTCGACAAGGCCGTGAAGACGATCGAAGGGAACCTCGCGCGCCAGGTCCAACGGGGCAAGGTCACCGAAGACGCCAAGACAGCGGCCCTGAAGCGGCTCGCAACCGCGGGCACGCTCGCGGCGCTCGGCGGCGCCGACCTCGTGATCGAGGCCGCGACCGAGAATGAATCGATCAAGAAAAAGATTTTCGCCGAACTCTGCCCCCTACTCAGGCCGGACGCTCTGCTCGCGACCAACACGTCGTCGATCTCGATCACCCGCCTCGCCGCCGCGACCGACCGGCCCGAGCGCTTCATCGGAATGCACTTCTTCAATCCGGTGCCGCTGATGGCGCTGGTCGAGTTGATCCGTGGCCTCGCTACCGCGGACGCGACCTACGCCGCCATCCACGACCTCGCCAAGCGGCTCGGCAAGACCCCGGTCACTGCGCAAGACTATCCGGCGTTCATCGCCAATCGCGTGCTGGTGCCGATGATCAACGAAGCGATTTACGCGCTCTATGAAGGCGTCGGTTCGATCGAATCGATCGACGCGGCCCTGAAGCTCGGCGCCAACCATCCGTTGGGACCATTGGAACTGGCCGACTACATCGGCTTGGACACGTGCCTCGCCGTCATGCAGGTGATGCACGATGGTTTCGCCGATTCGAAATACCGGCCGTGCCCGCTGCTGGCGAAGTACGTCGAGGCCGGGTGGCTTGGGCGCAAGACCGGAAAAGGTTTCTACGACTACACAGGCGAGAAGCCCAAACCGACCCGCTGACGACCGCGCCTGCGTTAGACCAGACGCTGCAGCGCCGCGAGGGCGCTCACCCCGACCACGATCAAGGCGCCCAAGCGGAGCGTCAGTTGATCGCGTAGCCGTTCGATCTTCTGGTCGGAGATTCCGAATCGCGCCTCGATTGCCGCAAAGCGCGCCTCGTTCTTCTGATCGGCCGCGGCGAACCTGAAGTCGATCGCCTGCAGCAACTCACGCTTCACCTGGTTGAGGTCGGCCTTGGTCGCGACGTCGGTCAACACCATGTCGGCGATCACCTGGGCGTGCGGTCGGGCGGCGCCCCGCTAACCGAGCCGCTGCAGCGCGGCGAGGGCGCTCACCCCGACCACGATCAGCGCACCCAAACGGAGCGTCAGTTGATCGCGCAAGCGCTCGATCTTCTGGTCGGAAGCGGTGAACCTGAAGTCCATCGCCTGCAGCAACTCACGCTTCACCTGGTCGAGGTCGGCCTTGGTCGCGACGTCGGTCAACACCATGTCGGCGATCACCTGGGCGTGCGCTTCGGCTTGGACGCCGGAACGCCAGCATCCTTCAAGCGGCGCGCGAAATCGAGCGTATCGAAAACCTTCATGGTCCACCACCTTTCCCCGGGGCCGGGCCTCCAGCCCCCTCCCTTCCTTATGCAACCTCTTAAGTCCCGGCCCCCGTACCGCGGCGCTCCGTTCGTGCTAGACTAAGGTCGCAGTCGGGCACGGCAGACGCCCGGCGATTCGAAAGACGGTCACCCGTCCAAGCCCTGCCGGGATCCGGCGCGAACTGCGCCGGCAGGAGGTGACCGATGCCCGACGCTTCGACCGTTCCGCCGATCTTGGTGCCGCTCCTCGAAGGACGCGCGCACGGCCCCATCCGCACGATTACATTCGACGATCGCCCGATCGCCGAGGCGCCGCCCATCGGTTTCACCGAGCTTCGCACCGGCCGCGGCGGCCCCGGCCGGTGGCGGGTGTGCGTCGATCCAACCGCGCCGAGCCCGCCCCACGCGCTCGCCCAAACCAGTACCGATGCGACAAGCTATCGATTCCCGCTCTGCCTCGTCGACGGCTTTGCGGCCGCCGACGTGGCGGTCGCGGTACGCCTGAAACCGGTCGCGGGTGTAGTCGATCAGGCCGGCGGGATCGTCGTCCGCGCCGACGACGCCGATCGTTATTACGTCGCCCGCGCCAATGCGCTCGAGGACAATGTCCGCCTCTACCGCGTCATCGGCGGCAAACGCGAGCAAATCGGCGGCCGCGACCTCAAGGTCGCGAGCGCGATATGGCATGCACTCGGGCTGGTCGTCGTTGGCACTCGGTTCGCGGTCTTCTTCAACGGCGAGCGATTGTTCGAGCAGGACGACGCGACGCTCGCCGGGCCCGGCCGGGTCGGCCTTTGGACCAAAGCCGACAGCGTCACCCACTTCGACGATCTCGCGGCTGCGGCAATCGTGCCATGATTGCCAACGCCTTCGTCGGCATCGTCGCCGCGAGCCTGGTGTCGCGGCTTGGCTACCAGATGGCGCGGAGCCCGGTGCTGCCGCGTTTCGCCGAGGACTTGGGCGCCGCGCCCGAGCTCTTGGGCCTGATCGTCGGCGCGTCGACCGTGACCGGTATCTTCTTCAAACTTCCGGCTGGCGCGCTCTCGGATGTTTGGGGGCGCAAACGCATGATGCTGCTGGGAGCGTTGTTCTTCGCGCTGCCACCGTTCGCCTACCCGCTGATTACCGAGCCTTGGAGCCTCTTGGGCCTCCGCTTCGTCCATGGCGCCGCGACCGCAATTTTCTCACCCGTAGCGGCCGCGTACGTCGCGAGCCTCGCCGCTGCCAACCGCGGTGCCAGGCTTGGGCTCTTCAGTGCGGCAAGCGATACCGGCGCCGCGGCCGGACCGCTCGCCGGCGGGCTCCTCCTGTTTTGGACCGCGAGCTACGACGCGGTTTATCTCACGGTCGCCGCGCTCGGGCTCGCCACCATGGTGCTGATCGCGCTTTTGCCGGAACCGCCGGCCGAGCCGGCAGTCACCGACGAATCGGGGCAAACGCGCGCCCAGCGCTTCGCCGCCGGGATCGCCGAAATCTTCCGCACGCCCCCGGTCATCATTGCCGCCTCGGTTGAAGCCGCGATGTACCTGGGCTTCGGTGCGTTCCTGGGATTCCTCCCGCTCTACGCCAAGAGCCTGGGCCTCAACGATGCCGAGATCGCGCTCCCGCTCGCGGCCCAAGTCGCGGTTGCGCTGGCGGCTAAGCCGTTGACCGGCCGGCTCTCGGACCGCATCGGCCGAAAGCCCGTCATCGTCGTGGGTCTGATCGCCTGTGCGGCGGCGTTGCCGCTTCTGTTCCGAAGCGAGGGCCTACCCGCGCTGCTCGGCTTCTCTGCACTGTTGGGTCTTGGCGTCGCGCTGGTGACCCCGGCCACCAACGCGCTGGTGGCCGACCTCGTCAAACGCCACCGCTTGGGCGCGGCGATGGGCGTGTTCGGGACGATCTGGGACGTCGGCGAGGCGATGGGTCCGATCGCGGCCGGGTTCCTGCTGGGCCGGATCGGCTACGCCGCGACCTTCGACGTGCTGGCCGCGATCACGGTAGGGGCCGCGCTCGTCTTCGCCGCGACCGTGCGCCCGCCACCGGCGCAGTCGGCGTAGCTACGGGGCGCCCTTGGCGATGAAGTGGCGGATCAGCTTCTTCGCGTCCTCGGAATCCCACTCGGCGGGGCCAACCAGGCGTCCGAGTTCGCGGCCGTCGCGGCCCACCAGAACGGTGGTCGGGAGGCCGACGACCTGAAACTTACGCGGCGCGACGTTCGAGGGATCAACGTAGATCGGCAACCCCTCGAGCGCGTGTTTCCGGTAGAAATCCTGCACCACCGGCAAGCCCTGGCGATCGCCCGCGAGCGCGATCACCGCGAAGTCGGGCCCGCCCAATTCGGCGTTCAACTTGGCGAGCGCCGGCATCTCGCGCACGCACGGACCGCACCAGGTCGCCCAGAAGTTGAGGAGCACGACCTTACCCTTGAAGTCGGTCAAGGTGCGGCGCGCGTCGGCGGCATCGGCAAAGCTCACCTCCGGCGCTGGCTTGGCCGCATCGGCCAGAGTAAAGTTCACGACCTGTCCGGTCACGAGCGCTTGCGCGGCCCGATCGACGCTTCCCTTGTGCGGCGGCGTAAGCCCGCCGTGGACGAGCAGGTAGCCGACCAGCACCACAGCGACGACGGTCAGCCCGACGTAATAGAGCGAGCGCTTCATCCCGATACGGACGGCCGGACCTTTCGCCACCTGATCTTTGTTCGACATCGCCAACCCGCCATGCCCGCCAAGTCCCGCCGCTCTCGCCCTCGCGCCGATCGCAACCGGTTGTGGGGCGGCCGCTTCGCCGCCGGACCGGCCGCGATCATGGCCGAAATCAACGCCTCGATCGACGTTGACCGGCGCCTCTACGCCGAGGACATCGCGGGATCGCGCGCGCACTGTAGCATGCTGATGGCGCAGGGGATTATCGCCCGCGCCGACGGTCACAAGATCTTGAAAGGCCTGGACCGGGTCGAGCGCGAGATCGCGTCCGGCCGGTTTCGGTACGAGCGGCGGCTCGAGGACATTCACATGCACGTCGAGGCGCGGCTGCAGGTGTTGATCGGGCCGGCGGCCGGGCGGCTCCACACCGCACGTTCGCGCAACGATCAGGTCGCGACCGATTTTCGCTTGTGGATCCGGAACCGCCTCGACCGCCTGGACGGTGAGTTCCAGGCGCTGCAACGGGCGCTCGTCGCGCAGGCCGAGCGTCACGCGGCGACGCCGATGCCGGGCTTCACCCATCTGCAGGTCGCGCAGCCGGTGACGTTCGGCCACCATTTGCTGGCTTACGTCGAGATGTTCGGGCGCGATCGCGCCCGCGCCCGCGACTGCCGCGCGCGCTTGAACGAAAGTCCGCTCGGCGCCGCGGCGCTCGCCGGTACCTCGTATCCGATCGACCGCGCGCGGACCGCGCGCGCGCTCGGCTTCGATCGGCCGATGGCGAACTCGATCGATGCGGTATCGGATCGCGACTTCGCGCTCGAGTTCCTGGCGCTGGCGGCGATCGCCGGCGTCCATCTGTCGCGACTGGCCGAAGAAATCGTGCTGTGGACGAGCCCCGGCTTCGCCTTCATCAAGCTTTCGGACGCGTTCACCACCGGGTCCTCGATCATGCCGCAAAAACGCAACCCGGATGCGGCCGAGTTGGTGCGCGCGAAGAGCGGGCGGCTGTTCGGAAACCTGCAGTCGCTGTTGGTCGCGCTCAAGGGACTGCCGCTCGCCTACGGCAAGGACATGCAGGAGGACAAGGTGCCGGTGTTCGAGGCCGCCGACACGCTGGGCATCGCGCTTGCCGCCACCGCCGGCATGGTCGCCGACATGAAGGCGGACGCGCGGGCAATGCGGCGGATGGCGGAAGCCGACTACGCGACCGCGACCGATTTGGCCGACTGGCTGGTCAGGGCGCTCAAGCTGCCGTTCCGGCAAGCGCACGAGGCGACCGGGCGGATCGTCGCGGTCGCTGCCAAACGCGGGGTCGCGCTCGCTGAGCTCACGCTCGCCGATCTGCGCGCGATCGAACCCAAGATCGACCGCCGCGTTTACCGGGTGCTCTCGATCGAAGCCTCGCTCGCGAGCCGCGGGAGCTTAGGCGGCACCGCGCCCCGGCGCGTCCGTGCCGCCGTCCGGCGTGCTCGACGCACGGTCGGCTGATGCGCGCACTCATCGTGCTCATGACCGTGGCTTTGCTCGCGCTTGGCACCGCCGCGTGCGGAAAGCGCGGGCCGCTCGAGCCGCCGCCGGGCGCCAAGGAAGAAACCAAGAAGCCGGCGAGCGGGTAACCGGGGCTGCCATGCATCACTTCGCCTATCGCGACGGCGCGCTCCACGCCGAGGACGTGCCGGTCGCGCGCATCGCGCAAGCGATCGGCACGCCGTTCTACTGCTATTCGACGGCGACGCTCGAGCGCCATTACACCGTGTTCGCCGCCGGTTTGTCCGGGCTCGACGCCCGTATCTATTACGCGCTCAAGGCGAACGGGAATTTAGCCGTGGTCAGAACCCTGGCGCGGCTCGGCGCCGGCGCCGACATCGTCTCGGAAGGCGAACTGCGCCGCGCCCGCACCGCCGGGATCGCCGCGGACGCGATCGTCTTTTCGGGCGTCGGCAAGACCGAAGCCGAAATGGCCGCGGCGCTCGATGCCGGCATCTTCCAGTTCAATGTCGAGTCCGAGCCCGAACTGCACGCGCTCGACAAGGTGGCGCGCGGCCGCGGCCGGGTCGCGCCGATCGCGATCCGCGTCAACCCCGAGGTCGCGGCCGGCACCCACGCCAAGATCACGACTGGCACCAAACAAAACAAATTCGGGATTCCGTGGGCCCAGGCGCGCGCCGTCTACGGCCAGGCTCGCGGCCTCAAGGGCGTGGCGGTCGTCGGCATCGCCGCCCACATCGGTTCGCAGATCCTGGACCTCGCACCGTTCGAGGAGACCTTCGTCAAGCTCCGCGACTATGTCCTCGCGCTCCGCGCCGACGGCCACGACATCCGCCGCCTCGATGTCGGCGGCGGCCTCGGCATCCCTTACGCCGCCGAAGCGCCCGCGGCGCCGGCCGAATACACCGGGCTCGCGCGGCGCATCCTCGGCAATCTGGGCTGCCATCTGATGTTCGAACCCGGCCGGTTGATCGCCGGCAACGCCGGTATCCTGGTGGCGCGGGTGCTCTATATCAAAGAATCGGAGGAACGCAGGTTTGTGATCGTCGATGCCGCGATGAACGACCTCATTCGCCCCGCGCTCTACGATGCCTGGCACGGCATCGTGCCGGTCACCGAGCCGGCGGCGCGCGCGCCGCTCGCGCCCGCCGACGTGGTCGGCCCGGTCTGCGAATCGGGCGATACGTTCACGCTCGAACGGCCGCTGCCGCCGCTCCGCACGAACGATTTACTCGCGTTTACCACGGCTGGAGCATATGGTGCGGTGATGGCGTCGACCTACAATAGCCGTCTTCTTATTCCGGAAGTTGCGGTCAAGGGCGACACGTTTGCCGTGGTGCGTCCGCGGCCGACATATGAAGCGATGCTCGCGTCGGAACGCTTGCCGGACTGGCTGGCCGAAGCCGCTCCTGCCTCGGTACGCGATCGCCGCCACGAGGGATCGCGATGACCGACGACCCGAGCAAGACCATCGACCCCGGCTTCGAAATTCGGCTCGCGCGCCGACGCGTTCTGGCGCGGCTCGCGCTGGCGTGGGAGCGGACCGCCGCCGCGTTATGGTCGGCGGCGACCATCGCGGCTTTGTTCGCCGCGCTCTCCCTGCTCGACCTGTGGTCGGCGATCCCGGTTTGGCTGCACGGGCTGGCGCTGGTCGGATTCATGGCCGCCCTCGTTTGGACCGCCTGGCGCGGCGCGCGCCGGCTCAAAGTCCCGAGCGACGCCGAGGGCGAGCGCCGGATCGAACAAGCGAGCCTCCTCGTCCATCGCCCGCTCACCGCGCTTGCCGACCGCCAGGCGAGCGGCATCGACGATCCGGTCAGCCAATTGCTGTGGCGCGAGCACCGCCGCGCCATGTTGGCGAAGGCCGGCCGGCTCAAGATCGGCTGGCCGCGCCTCGACCTCTCCCGCCACGACCCGCGCGCGCTCCGCGCCGCGGTCGGCCTGCTGCTCGCGATCGGACTTGTTACCGGCGGCCGCGATTTCGGATCGCGGCTCGAAAGCGGCATCATTCCCGATTTCGCCGCTGGCGACGCAATGCCGACCAGCTTCGAGGCTTGGATCACGCCGCCCGAGTACACCGGGTTCCCGCCGTTGTTCCTGACCTCGCCCGACAAACGCGGCGAGGCTGCCGGCACACGCCTGATCGAAGTGCCGACCGGCTCGACCTTCGTCGCGCGCCTCTCCGGCGGTCGCGTCGTGCCGGCAGTAGCCATCGACAAGGCCGAGACTGCGTTCGATGCGGTCGACCAGATTCACTTCCAGGCCGAGATCAAGATCGCGCGCGGCGCGCGCCTCGCCATCGTGCGCGGCGGCGTCGAAATCGCCGCGTGGCGCATGACCGTGATCCCGGACCAACCGCCGGCGATCGCCTTCGCCGACAAACCCAAGACGACCGCGCGGCGCGCGATCGAGCTCGCCTACAAGGCGAGCGACGACTACGGCCTCGCATCGATCAAGGCGATGATCGGGCGCGAGACCAGCGAGGAAACGATCGAGCTCGATTTGCCGCTCGCTGGCAGCCGTCTGAAGAAGGCAGCGGAGAAGAGCTTCCATGACCTGACCGCGCACCCGTGGGCCGGGCTCAAGGTCAAGCTTCACCTGGTCGCGACCGACGCGGCGGGCCAGAGCGGCGTCAGCGAGATCGTCGAATTCACGCTGCCGGAACGCCAATTCTTGCACCCGATCGCGCGCGCGCTGATCGAGCAGCGCAAGATTCTCGCGCACGAGCCGGGTAAGCGCGACAAGGTCGCCACCGCGCTCAATGCGCTCTCGCTGATGCCGGAAAAATACAACGGCGACGCGACCGCGCACCTCGCCATGCAGACGGCACGGGCGCGGCTCAAATACGACCAAACCGAAGACGGCCTCAAGAAAGTCCAGGACCTGTTGTGGGACACCGCGACCCGGCTCGAGGACGGCAACACCTCACTCGCTCAGCAGCAGCTGCGCGAAGCCCAACAGGCGTTGATGGATGCGCTCGCGCGCAACGCCCCCGACGCTGAGATCGAAAAGCTAATGGAGGAGCTCCGCCAGGCGATGGAGAAATATCTCCAAGCGCTGATGGAGCACGCCATGCGCCAGGCCGAGCGTGGCGAGATGAACCCGCTCGACCAGAACGCCACCCAGCTCCAGGAGATGGATCTCAAGGAGATGCTCAAGCGCGCCCAAGAGCTCTCCAAGATGGGCGCACGCGACGCCGCGCGGCAGCTGCTGTCGCAACTGCAGCAGATGCTCGAAAACCTGCGCGCCGGCATCATGCCAAACCAACGGCAGCAGGGCGGCCAGCAGGCGATGAAGGGGTTGAACGATCTGCTCAAGCAGCAGCAACAGTTGCTCGACCAGACTTTCCGCTCGCAACAGGGCGGGCGTCCGGAACGCGGCGAGTCGTTCGACGGCATGTCGCGCAAGCAGAGCGAACTCCGCCGCATGCTCGGCGAAATCATGCGCCAACTTGGCGAATCGGGCATCCAGATCCCCAACAGCATGGGTCGCGCCGAGCGGCAGATGCGCGACGCTCAGGGTGCGCTGGGGCGGGAGCGTCCGGGCGAAGCGGTCGGACCGCAAGCCAACGCCCTCGATTTATTGCGCGACGGCGCCTCGCAGGTCATGCGCTCGCTGATGGCGCAGGGCGACCTTATGGACGGCGACTACGAGATGGGCGACATCGACCCCGAAGCGGCGCGCGATCCGTTCGGGCGGATGAACGACCGCGGCAGCGCGGTCGACGATAGCCGGGTCAAGATTCCGGAAAAAGCGGATGTCCAGCGGGCTCGCGATATCCTCGAAGAACTCTATCGCCGCTCGGCCGAGCGCTCGCGCTCGCGCATCGAGCTCGACTATATCGACCGCTTGCTCAAGCGGTTCTAGCCCTCGAGCACACCGACATAGGGCAGCTCGCGGTAGCGGTCGCCGAAGTCGAGGCCGTAGCCGACCACGAACAGATTGGGGCAAGCGAATCCGACGAAGTCGGCGGCGATCGCGGCCTCGCGGCGCGACGGCTTGTCGAGCAGGCAGCAGGTCTTGACCAGGATCGCGCCGCGGCCGCTCAAGAGCTCGCGCACGAACGCGAGCGTGCGCCCGGTATCGAGGATGTCGTCGACGATCAGCACGGCACGGCCGGCAAGCGCGACTTCGAGGTCGAAGCGAATGCGGACGTCGCCGCTCGATCGCGTGCTCTCGCCGTAACTCGACACGCGCATGAAGTCGACGGTGGTCGCGACCCCGACCCGGTTGAGGGCGCGCACTAAGTCGGCGGCGAACATAAAGCTGCCCTTGAGCACCGCGGCGACGACGATCTCGGCCGGCATCGCGGTCGCAATCTCGCCGGCCATCGTTTCGAGGCGGGCGGCGATCGCCGCGGCCGAAAACAGGGGTCGAACGCTCGCCACGGGCTCCGCGTCGCCGCCGGTTACTTTTTCTTTTCTTCGAAAAAGGCGATCGCGATTCGGCGCGCCGCGGACGGCGGCTCGCTGACCACAGTGTCGAACTCGATAGTCTTGCCGGGCTCGAGCATGGCGGGGCCGGCAGTGAAGGTCCACACGAACACCTCGCGCTCGCGAACGTCGAGCAGGGCGCCGCGCAAGCCGGGGATCTCGATCGGCTGCTGGGTACGGTTGGCAATTTCCCCGGTAATGGCGATCGCCGGTTTGTCGTTTTCGACCTTCTGGGTCGACTTGATGTTGCGGATCTCGAGCCCGTCGCCGGGCTTTGCGGTGGCGAAGCCGACCCGCTCGTAGAGCGCGCCGGCCGGCGGCCAAAGCGCCACCACCGAGTCACGCACGAAGAAACCGCTGCCGATCAGCGCGGCGACGACCACGACCACGAGCACGGCCGCGATCAGCTGCCCAACCGAGGAGCGGCGGCCTTCCTGGAGGGTGTTCGGCGCGGCGCCCGGGCGAGCCGCGGCCGCGGCCGCGCGGCGCTTGCGCTGAACCGCAACCTGCCGTTCGCCAAAATCGGGAACGTCGTCGACGTCGTCGTCGGTTTTGGGCAGGTCCTCGACGCGGAGCGTGCGCTCGACGGCCGCCGCCGGCGCCGCCGCAGCCGCCAGGCGCGGACGCGCCTCCTGCGGCGGCCGCTCGGTCCACGTATGGCTGCAACGCATACATTTGACGGCGCGTCCGTCAGGAACCAGCGCCGCCGGATTAACGTTGAAGCGGGTCTCGCAGTTGGGGCAAGTGATGATCATCGGGTCGGGCGCGCGAGCGGCCCCATATATAGGCCGGCCCAATTCCGAGAACAAGCCGCTGGCGGCGGCCGGGGGGTGGACGGCCCTCGGCACGCGTGCGACTGTTGCCGGCGAAGCGAGATAGCGGGGGTCCGAGAGGCGCGTCGACGTGGTTCGATTCGAGAACGTCGGGCTTCGCTACGGCAGCGGGCCGGAAATTCTGCGCAGCATCGATTTCCACCTGCCCGAGGGTTCGTTCCATTTCCTGACCGGGCCGAGCGGGGCGGGAAAGTCATCGCTGCTTAAGCTGATTTACCTTGCCCTACGCCCGACCCGCGGCCGAATCGCGTTGTTCGGGCGGGACGTCCAGGCGCTGCCCCGCGATGAGCTGACGACGCTTCGCCGCCGGATCGGGATCGTGTTCCAGAACTTCCGCCTGCTCGATCATTTCACCGCGATCGACAACGTCGCGCTGCCGCTCCGCATCAAGGGCGCCAAACGCAAGGAGGTCGAAGGGCACGTCGGCGAGCTGCTGGCGTGGGTGGGGCTGGGCGGGCAGGACGAAGCCTATCCGCCGACCATGTCGGACGGCGAAAAGCAACGGGTCGCGATCGCCCGCGCCGTGATCGGACGGCCGAGCGTGCTGTTGGCCGACGAGCCGACCGGCAATATCGATCCCGAACAGGGCATCCGCATCCTCCACCTGTTCGAGGAGCTCAACAAACTCGGTACCACGGTCCTGATCGCCACCCACGACCAAAGCCTGGTGAGCCGCTACAAGCATCACCCTGTGCTCCGGCTCGAGCGCGGCGAGCTCAAGCGAATCGGCCCGACCCGCACCGTGTCGGCGCGCGGTCGGGCGCGAGCGGAGCCATGAACTGGCGCCGCGCGGCTGTTCCCTTCGAACGCGAACGCTCCGAGCGCTATTTGCCGCTGGTCGTCGGCCTGATGGTGTTCCTGGCCGCGCTGGCACTCGCGGTCGCGTTTGCGCTCGACGGCGCGATGGAGCGCTGGCGCGCCGACCTCAAGGACACGGTAACCGTGCAGATTCCGACCGGTGGTCCGGCCACTGCAAGCGCCGCCACCGGGCAGCGCGTCGAGGCCGCACTCGCACTCCTGCGGGCGACGCCCGGGATTGAGCGCGCGACCCCGTTACCGGTAAGCGAAGTCGAACGCTTGCTCGAGCCTTGGTTAGGCCGCGCCCAGCTCGGGCTGCCGCTACCGACCGTGATCGACGTCGTCCGCGTTGCCGGCGCACCGTTCGATCGGGCAGACCTCGCGCAACGACTGCAGGCAGCGGCACCCGGCGCCATCGTCGAAGACCATGGCGAATGGCTGACGCGACTGGTCAAACTCGCCGCCGCGGTCCAGGCGATCGCGATGGCGGTCGTCGTCCTGGTCGGCGCCGCCGCCGCGATCATCGTCGTGTTCGCGACTCGCGCCGGGCTGGCCGTGCACCGAAACACCATCGAAGTCCTGCACCTGATCGGTGCGCGCGACGACTATATCGCCAAGGAATTCCAGACCCACGCGCTGTGGCTCGGCGTGCGCGGCGCCCTTTACGGGCTCGGCCTTGCCGCGCTGGCGCTCGCGCTGCTGGGGAGCGGGCTTGCCGATCTCGAGCTGCTGCCCTGGCTCACCTTCGCGCCCGATCTCCGCGCCCTCCTCGCGCTCGCCCTGCTGCCAGTCGCGACTGCTTTGATCGCGATGGCGACCGCCCGCGTCACGGTGGTGCGCGCGTTGCGACGGATGCCGTGACCAAGCTCGTCCTCCTCGATCGTGACGGTGTCGTCAACGTCGAGCGCCCGCACTACATCACCGACCCCGGCGATGTCGAACTCGTCCCCGGCGCAGGACTTGCGATCCGACGCTTGAACGCGGCCGGCCGACGCGCCGTGATCGTTACCAATCAATCCGCTGTCGGCCGCGGCCTGATCGACATGGTGGGCCTCGAACGCATCCACGACCGTTTGCGCGCGCTGCTCGCCGCCGAGGGCGCCCAACTCGACGGCGTGATCGTCTGCCCCGACCCGCCGTGGGCGGCGACGGTGCGGCGCAAACCCGCTCCCGGCATGCTGCTCGAAGCGATGGCCGCGCACGCCGCCGGTCCGGCCGAGACCGCAATGATCGGAGACGACGTCAAGGACCTCGAGGCGGCCTGCGCGGCCGGCTGCCGGCGCATCCTGGTCAAGACCGGCAAAGGCGCCGGTTTCGCCGCCCACGGCCTCGTGCCGACGCTCGAGCCGGTCGCGATCGTCGACGACCTCGCCGCCGCGGTCGCTCTCTTGCTCGGGTCCCGATGACGGTCGGTCAACTCGCCCGCGGCCTTGCGATCGGCGCGGTGGCGCTCGCCTTCCTGTGGCTCGGCGGCTTTCTGTGGTTCGCGAGCGCGCTCGACCGCCAGCCGCTCGATACGGCGACCGCGACCGACGCCGTCGTCGTGCTGACCGGCGGCTCGGAGCGGCTCGACGCCGGGTTCGCGATTCTGGCCCAAGGCCGTGCCAAGAAGCTGTTTATCTCCGGCGTCGGCAAACCGACCTCGCGGGCCGAAATCCGCGGTCGCGCCGGTCCAGTCGGCACGCTGTTCGAGTGCTGCGTCGTGATCGGCCGCGAAGCACGCGATACGGCCGGAAACGCGCTCGAGACCGCGGTATGGATGGAGGCCGAGGGCTTCCGCTCGCTTCGCCTCGTCACCGGCGGTTACCACATGCCGCGCAGTGTGGTCGAGTTCGAACGGCTGATGCCCGGGATCGGACTGATCCCCCATCCGGTGTTCCCCGAGCGGGTCAAGATCGACCGCTGGTGGGAGTGGCCTGGTACTGCCGAACTGATCGCCGGCGAGTACACCAAATACCTGTTCGCGCTGGCGCGGCTGCGCCTGGCGCCCCCGCGCACGGAGCCCGCGTCGTGATCCACTTGCGCTCGTTCGCCTTCAACGTCGCGTTCTTCGTCTGGACCGCGCTGGTCAGCGTCGCCGGTCTGCCGACACTGGCGCTGCCGCGCCCGGCCTCGGTCGCGGTGCAGCGGCTGTGGGCAGGCGGCCTCGCCTGGCTGCTGCGGGTCCTTGCCTGCATCCGCGTCGAGGTGCGCGGCCGCGCCCATATCCCGACCGGTGCCGCGCTGATCGCGGCCAAGCACCAGTCGGCATGGGACACGTTCGCGTTCCACTGCCTGCTCGACAATCCGGCGATGGTGATGAAGCGCGAGCTCTTCTGGATTCCGGTATTCGGCTGGTATCCGCTCCGGAGCGGCATGATCGGGATCGATCGCGCCCGCGGCATGAATGCGATCCGCCGGTTGATCCGTGCCGCCAAGGCCTGCGCCGCGCGCGGCCAACCGATCGTAATCTTCCCCGAAGGCACCCGCCGCGCCGTCGAAGCGCCGCCCGACTACCAGCCCGGCGTCGCGGCACTCTATCGTGAGCTTGGGCTTCCCGCGGTGCCGGTTGCGGTCAATTCCGGCATCTATTGGCCGCGCCGGCGCTTCGTCAAACGGCCTGGTACCATCGTGATCGAGTTCCTGCCGGCAATCCCGCCCGGGCTCGACCGCGCCCGGTTCATGCAGGAGTTGCAGGCGGCGATCGAGCCAGCGACGGCGCGCTTAGTCCTCGCCGCAGGCCCCGTTGGCGAGCGCGACCGCGGTTGACAGCCCGGTGGGTAAGTACCGGTGAAGCCTGGGGATAACGATCGGCGGCTGCGAGGGTCATTCTCGTAACTA
>CAMDOQ010000024.1 GCA_945903685.1 Rhizobium sp. Q54 | reverse complement strand
TCAAACAGCGCGAAAGGATCAAGCGACAGACCATCGAACATCGGCGCTTGCAGCACCGCAAGATCGCCGCTTAACATCAACACCAGGACGAGCCAGGCACTCCGCTAATCGGACCCGCAATCTGAGCCAAATCATCTGACGACGGACAGGTGGTTCGTTTCGTGACGCCCAAGACAAGCGGAATCACTTCGATTCGCGACCTGAAGGGGAAAACCGTTGGCTTGACCTCGATGCGTCCGTCAGCGTTTGCCGAATCCGCCTTCAAGGAGGTCGGGCTGGACTTCAACAGGGATGTGAAGCTGATCGCGATTGGTTTTGGGGCTCAAGCGAAGCTTGCGCTCGATCGCGGAGACGCTGCGGCCTACTTATCGTTCGACACGGCCGTGGCTTCGATCGAAAACCTCGGTATGGAATTCACCTATCTGGAGCCAAGCTACTTCAATGACCTATTCGGCTTGGTCTTGGCTACGCGTGAACAGATGATCGCTGATAAGCCGAACGTCGTGATCAAGGTCGCACGCGGTATCGCGAAGTCGGTCCATTTCGGCCTGGCCAATCCGGATGCGGCAATCAAGCTGCATTGGAAGACGTACCCGGAAAGCAGACCCAAGGGCGGCGACGAAGCGAAGCTCCTACAGGACGCCAGATCGATTTTCCTGTCTCGATTCGACTCCTACGTCCTGAGCGGTACGGACAAGTACGGTGAGAACCTGCCGCGGCAGTGGGAGGTGGTGGTTGGCCAGATGAAGGATCAGGGTGAACTTCCGGCATCGTTCGATCCGGCATCGGCCTACACCAACCAACTCGTCGATGAGGTCAACCGGTGGGATCGCGGCGCCGTCACCATGCAAGCGAAGAATTGGAAAGAATAGCTTCTCGTAAGGAAGGGCGGCATTGACACGTTAACTGCAGCCGGCGACGAAAATCCATTGGTAACGACGGTCAGGCAACAAGCCAGCTCTGCTTCCATACAGCGAAGGCGTCAGCCCGAAACTGTTTGAAGAAGCGGCGCTTCAGAAGATGGCGTTGGACGTAGGAAGCGTTGTAGACGGCCGCGTGGATCGCCAGGAACCGTTGGGCTGACCCCGGCGACTTGAACCGCTGCTGTTTTCGTTCTCGGCGTCGCACCGGCTGGTGGGAGTTCTCGGCTCGATTGTTCGCTCGTAATCCCTGATCGTGAACCGCGAACAGCCGTTCTTCACGAATGGCGGCGGCATAGGATTTGAGTTTGTCCGTGGTGATGCGCGTTGGCGCGAATCCCTGCTTCTTCAGTAGCTTTCGGAGCAATCGTCTCGCTGATTTGGTGCGGCGTCGTGGCTGAACCAGGAAGCGTTCGGCCAGCAGATCCTCGCCATCGCGCAACGACAGCGTGAACCGGGCATAGAGGCAGACTGCGTGCTGGATGATCTCGGACGGAAAGCGATGCCGCTTGAAAGATATCGGGGACATACGCGGACCCTACCTGCCACTCCCCGTGCCGGCCAGCAGGTAGGGATGGCTGCTTTCGATACGCCTGCGCATCCGGTGCCGCTCGTTCCCGTCGCTGCAGCAAGGCGACTCTTGCTTGCGGGGTGCGCCCTCGACCGCGCGCCGCGCAATGCCACCCCGGCGCGCGTTCTCGCGATCGTAAAACACCTGGGATTCGTGCAGGTAGACAGCATCAACACGGTCGACCGCGCGCATCATCTGATCCTGCACAGCAGACTCGATGCCTACAAGCCAGCGCATCTTGTGCACCACACCGAGCGCACGCGGCAGCTCTTCGAGCACTGGACCCACGACGCCAGCATCATCCGAAGCGACTGGCTGCCTTGGTGGACCCACCGGTTCGCAAGCCGCCGCGCACGGCACGCCAGTACCGGATGGATCGACCGGCGCATCGGCCCCGATTGGCGCCGGGTATTCGACGAGGTCCGGGCGGCGCTCGAGACCCGCGGGCCGCTCACAACACGCGATTTCCCGCGGCCGAAGCGGGCGGGCGCAGGTTGGTGGGACTGGTCGCCGCATAAGTCGGCGCTCGAGCACCTCTGGCGCGCGGGAGAGGTGGCGATCCACGCGCGACGCGGGTTCGAAAAAGTCTATGACCTCGCACACCGCGTGCTTGGCTTGCTTCCCGAGCCCCGGCCGCAAGACGAACTTATCGCATGGGCGTGCCGCGAAGCCCTCGCCCGGCTCGGAGCGGCGACGCCGCGCGAGATCGCACGTTTTCTATGGGCGATTACTCCCGCCGAGGCCGCCGAATGGTGTTTGGGCGCGGCAAAGCGCGGCGAAATCGTGCCCGTCCGACTTGAGCGCCTCGGTCGCAACCCGAGGCCTGGCTATGCGCGACCCGACTGGAACCGTGCCGCTGCGGCCGTGGCGCCGGTTGCCGCGCCACGACTGCTCGCGCCATTCGATCCGCTGATTCGCGAGCGATCACGCACCGCCGAACTTTTCGGTTTCGACTATCGATTCGAGGCCTTCGTGCCCGCCGCTCGTCGTGTCCACGGGTACTACACCATGCCGGTTCTTGAAGGCGAGGCGTTGGTAGCGAGGCTCGATCTTGCGACCGACCGCGACGCGAACCTCCTGCGTGTCGACCGTGTGTGGGTCGAGCCCGGAGCCGGATCCCGTTCGAAGGCACGCGCCGCACGCGAGGCCGCAGCGCGGCTCGCGCGGCAACTCGGCTGCACCCTTGCCTGGCCGCAAGCCAAGGCTGCGCGCAGTGGCTGAGCAAAGTGGCTTGTCCTTGAGACTCCGTGCGCCATAGGCCTGCGACTATCAACGACGGCAACATTGGCTGCCGTAGCGAGCTCGCATTTCCTGGGCTACACCTACAAAAAGAAAGTTCGCCTTTTTCCCTCCGCCAGCCGGTCTCGAGCCGCGCGTTTAGGAGGATTTGGCGTGGCGCCAGAAACGACTGCCCGGGTGTTGTAGACAGGGGTTCTGGTAGGTAGAGGTTTCCGACATGAGCTTCTGCGTTTTCATGTATCGGGCGGACTCAATCTACGACGACAGCCCGGCCGAGCGTTATCAGTTTCCGAAGCAGTATCTACGCCGGGCCGAGAAGAGCGTTGGCGATTGGATTATTTACCTTGAGCCTTCAAAGGTGACTGGCACGCGCGGCTATTTTGCGATCGCGCGAGTCCAGCAGATTGTCTCCGATCCTAAGGCTACCGGCAGGTACCTAGGGCTTATCGAACCCGGCTCTTACCTCGAATTTTCGCACCCAGTCCCGTTCAGGGAAACGGGCGGCCCGATCGAACGTGGACTGGCGAACGAGGTTGGCAAGTTATCGGGGCGCGCGCAGTCAGCGGTGCGTCCCATATCGCCGCAGGACTTCTACCGGATCATCGAATTGGGTCTTGACGACCGGGAGCCGCTGCTTCCGCGCGTCGACGATTCAGAACCAGTTTCGGATCTCGACGACAGCCCAACGCCGTATGTCGTCCCGCAACCCAGAGACAGGGTCCACCAGTTGACGTCGCGCATCTTGCGCGATCGGGTTTTCCGCAAGATCGTTCTTCGTGCATATGACCAGCGGTGCGCGATTACCAGCTTGAAGATCATCAACGGTCGCGGAAGGGCGGAGGTCGACGCCGCTCATATTCAACCGGTGCAGCACAATGGCCCCGACATGCTTCGAAACGGCATCGCCTTATCGGGGACTGCACATTGGATGTTCGATCGCGGTCTCATAAGCCTCTCGGACGATCTTGAGATTCTCGTTTCCCGTCAGATCAATGATGTCGGCAGCGTACGATCTTTGATCAACAAGAATGGCTGCGCCACGTCGCCACGACGTGCCGCAGACCGGCCGCATCCGCGCTTCCTGAAGTGGCACCGCGAACACTGTTTCAAGGTCTGAAGCAGGGAGAGCGTTTGATCTGGCACCCCATCAGCCGCCTGGGCCAGCACGTCGAAATCAGCGATCGGTCTGGCGTTCTTCCTCAGGTTCTTGGGTCGGGAGAGGCTCCGCCAAGAGCGTGCCGATGATGCTGCCAAGGATCAGGTCATCGACGTGACCGAAGCGCTGAAATCGGAGAAAGCCGCTGCGGTCGATTACCACGAGCGTCGGCGTCCCCTTCATGTTGTAGGCGGTCATCGTCACGGGCAGACGGCCATCCTGCTGGTCGATGCCGATCGGAAAGTTCAGACGATACTCATGGGCAAATGCGGCAAGCGCTGCGCGCGTTCCCTGCGCTTCGTGATGTTCGAAGACGGTGTGGAGACCGATAACTGCGACTTGCTCGTTGGGGAACGCCTCGGCGATGCGCTGTGCTTGCGGCAGTCCGTGCGAGACGCAACCCGGGCAAAGCATCTGGAAGGCTTCGATGATGAGGACGCGGCCTCGGAAGTCGGGAACGTCGAGGGGCTTGTTGGAATTGAGCCATCCACTGGTCTGAAGTGGCGGTGCAAAATGCGGGGGCATGGCCGGCGGCTCCTTATCACCTAATGAGATGGGCCGGCCATCGCGGCGCACGCCTTGCGTTGGCGGATACGGCCGTCGAGAACGTTGCGAATTTGGATCGGCGTTGACACGCGATGATGATGGTTGCATGTGAATCGCAGGTCAACGGATGTCGCCTGACGCCAATGTCCCGCACCCGGCGCCTGCCGCGGCCAACGGCGGTTCGACCCGCACGCGTCTTGGCGCTCGCGCTGCTGTTCCTGCTCGGGTTCCTGGGCGCCGACCCGCCCAGCTGGGCGGCCGCTGAGCGGCTGATCTTCGTCACCTCGAATGGCTGGCACAGCGGCATTGTCGTGGCGCGCGCCGACCTGCCGCCCGACGCGATTCCCGAAGCAGCGGATTTCCCGGATGCCGCCTATGTCGCGTTCGGTTGGGGCGATGCTGAATATTACCCGGCGCGGCACCCGACCATCGGTTTGGCGCTCGGCGCGGCGCTGCCCGGCCCGGCGGTGCTGCATGTGAGCGGGCTCTGGGGTCCTCCGGCCGAGGTGTTTCCGAGCGCGACCGTGCTCGCGGTCGCATTGACCGATGCCGGGCTGGCGCAGCTCATCGCCTTCCTCGGTTCGAGCTTCGATCGCGGCGGCGCGGCGCGCGCCACGGCCAACGCGCCCGGCCTCTATCCCTTCAGCCGCTTCTACCCGGCGACCGGCCGCTTTCATCTTTTCAATACCTGCAACACCTGGACCGCGAACGGACTCGCCGCGGCCGGCGTCGCGATCGCGGCCGAAGGCGTGCAGACCGCGGATGAGCTCGTCGATCGCCTACGACCGCTTGCCCGCCGCGACTAGCCTGCGCCGATGCGAACGCCGCGGTTCAGAGCCGCGTGCGATCAGGAACGGCACCGCCACCAGCGCAGCGATCGCCGCCTCGAACGCGAGCGCGTGCTTGAACGTGATCGCCGGCGCCTGGAACAGGTCGACTGCTACCGTGTTCCATCCCCAGCGCAGCGCGGCGCTTCCCAGCAGGATGACGACGGTCGCGGTCAAGAGGGCGTGACCCCAGCGGTGCGGGCGTTTGCTATCGGGTGCGGTCGGTTCGGACATCGGCTTC
This sequence comes from Rhizobium sp. Q54, assembly GCA_945903685.1. Classification (GTDB taxonomy): domain Bacteria; phylum Pseudomonadota; class Alphaproteobacteria; order SHVV01; family SHVV01; genus SHVV01. The sequence goes on along the minus strand of CAMDOQ010000024.1, from coordinate 15,630 downwards.
TCCTTTTTCCAAAGCCCGGTCAAGAAAAGTACGGAGCGCGGCGAGCGCGGCGAGCGTCGCGTCGAGATCGGCGTCGCCGAGTGCACGGGTGAGATCGGCGAATACCGCTTTCTCGCGCTCGCGCATGCGGGCGAAGAGCGTACGGCCCGCGTCAGTCAGCCCGGCGAGCGGCGAGCGTTTGTCGGCCGGATTGGGCCGCGTCGCCGCGAGTTTGGCCGCGACGAGGCGGTTCAATAGGACCTGGATGTGCTGGCGCGTCACGCTCTTCGTACGCGCGATCGCCGGTACCGTCTGCTCGCCGTGCTCGGCGAGCGTTTCCATCACGGCGCGCATCGCGGTGGTGACACCGAGGTCCCGGTGCAGCCGGTCCCCGAGCGCCGCCATGCGGTTGAAGCAGGCGCGAATCTCGCGGGTGACGGCTTCGGCTTTTCTGGCTGCAGTCATGCGCCGCCCTCACCGCGCGCGCACGGCATCGGCCGGCGCGCTGCCGTCGATCGCCGTGCGCGGCGCGAACGGCTGCCAGAGCAGCCAGCCGAGCGAGTCGGCGCGCGAGCGGTCGGCATCGTCGAGGCCGAGCCGGACCGACGCGAGTTCATCCGCCGGGCGGTCGCGGAAGGTCCCGAACATCCGATCCCACCACGAAAAGGTCGCGCTGTAGTTACTGTCGGTCTCGGGCTGCCACGCCGAATGGTGGAGCCGGTGCATCGCCGGGGTCACGAGCACGAGCTTGATCGCGCGCTCAAGCGCGGGCGGCATCCGAATGTTGGCGTGGGTGAACGCCGCCATCGCCGCATCGAGGAGTTCGTAGAGCATGAGCGCCGCCGCCGCGAGCCCGAGCCCCGGGGTCAATGCCGTCACTACCGCCATCCCGATCGCGAACTCGAGCGGGTGGACGCGCACGGTCGTGGTCACGTCGATCCGGGTGTCGGTATGGTGGATGCGGTGGATGCGCCAGAGGAACGGCGTCTTGTGCATGGCGACGTGGACGCCGTAGCCGATCAAGCTGCGGAGCAGGAGCCCGAGCCCGATCTGGGCCGTCCACGGCACCGACGGATGGTTGAGGAGGCCAAGACCGTGGCGCGCCGCGGCGTCGGCGACCGCGATGGCGCTGAGCGGCAGTGCGCCGAGAACGAGGATGTTGATGACGGTGAGGCCGACATTGGACGGCCAGCGCCGGCGCCGTTCCGCATCGCGCCGCGCCGCGACGGCGACTTCGAGCACCCCCAAGATGACGAGGGCGCCGGCAAACGCCGCATATTGCAGCAACTCGGCGTTGGCGCGGAGCATCGTTTCAAACGCGGTCGGGTTCATGGTGCGGGGCTCATATTGACAATGTTATTGTCAATATGCATATCGACAACATGATTGTCAATGGCCAAATGCGACTGCCATGACCCGCGACGCGTGGGTTCTCGAACAGGCTTTCGTCGCGCGCCGCCGCTGAGCCCTGAACGCCGGCTTGGGGTCGATCAACGCCGCGCTTGAGCGGGCCGCGATCCATGGTCAGAGTCGGCCGACGTTCCATCCGGAGGGGAGTACCGATGAGCCTCATCATCACCGATGCCCATGTCGTGACCGGCGATGCCGGCGACCGCCGCCACGACCGCGCGGACATCGTGATCGAAGGCGATCGCATCCGCGCGATCGGGCCGGGCGCCGGGCGCGCGGCGGCGGCGGCACCCGGCGCGAACCTAATCGACGGGCGCGGGCTCATCGCCATGCCCGGCCTGATCGACGCCCACATCCATTCCGAAGAAGGCTTCCAGCAGGCGGTCTACGGTAATGTCCCGCTCGAGCCCTGGCTGATGCAGGCCTATTCGCCGTTCGGCTTCCCGCTCTTGTCCGAGCGTGAGCAATATCTGCGCACCATGCTCGCGGCGATCCTCGCGATCCGCGGCGGCGCGACCACGGTCCAGGACGACTTCGTCCATCCGCCCGGCACGCTCGAAGCCCAGCACGGGGCGATCCGCGCCTACGCTGACATCGGCATCCGCGCCTGGTCGGCGGTCGACATGTGGGACAAGTCGTTCCGCGGCAGCCTGCCGTGGGTCGGCAAGATGTTCGAGCCGCGCGAGCAGGCGGCGCTCGATGCGCTGCCGATGACCACGACCAAGGCGCAGATCGACCTGTTCGAGCACCACTACAAGAACTGGAACGGCCACGACGGGCGTATCCGCGTCATCATCGCGCCGTGCGGGCCGCAACGCTGCACCCCCGATCTCCTGCGCGAGGTCGACCGCATTTCAAAGGAGCGCGGCATCCCGCTCCACAGCCACTGCCTCGAAACCAAGCTCCAGGCGATCCAGGCGCGCGAAGAATACGGCATGACCTTCGTCGAGTACTTCGCCGAACTCGGCCTGCTGACCGACCGCCTGACGCTGGTGCACGCGATCTGGGTGAATGAGCGCGACATCGCGATGATGGCCGAAGCCGGGACGGCGATGGTCCACAACCCGCTCTCGAACCTAAAGACCGGCGCCGGCGTGGCGCCGATCCGCAAGCAGCTCGACGCCGGGATCGCGATCGGCCTCGGCACCGATGGCGTCTGCACCGCCGACGGTGTCGATATGGTCGAGTGCATCCACGCCGGCGCCATCATGCATACGCTGGGGAGCACCGACTACGACGAGTGGGTGAGCGCGGCCGAAGTCTTCCGCATGGCGACCCTGGGCGGCGCGCGCACCGGACTCATGGAGCGCGAGGTCGGGAGCTTAGAGGTCGGGAAGCGAGCCGATCTGATCCTGCTCGATCGCGACCATTGGGGTTTCATCCCGCTCTCGGATCCGGTCAAGCATGTCGCTTATTCGGTGACGTCCGAGGCGGTGCGCCACTCGATCGTCAACGGCCGGATCGTGATGCGCGATCGCAAGCTCACGCTGATCGACGAAGACGCGATCAAGGGCGAGATTCGCGAGGCGGCCGAACGGTTCCTCCGCGACCATGTGAGCGCGATGCGCGAAGGCTCGAAGCCCTATCTCGACGGCATGCGGCGGATGCACCGGAAAGCGCACGCGGCCAGGCTCTCGCTCGGCCACCTGCCGCGCTTCGCCGAGGCCGCTACCCAGGTGACGACGGTGTCGTGGGCAGCACCGACCGTGGCGTTGGCGGAAGCCGTTCCGGCCGCTCGGCCGGGGCGACCGGCCCGCAAGCCGGTCCAGAAGCGCCGCGGCCCGGCCCGCGCGAAACGACCGGCCGCGAAAGCGAAACGATCGACGCGCAACGCGAAGCGATCGACCCGCAACGCGAAGCGATCGACGCGCAAAGCGAAGCGCCGCCGCTAGCGCGGTGGGGGTTACGAGCGGCGCTCGCCCGGCTTGGGTCCGAGAACCGCCAGCACTTCGGCCGCCGTCATCACGTCGCCGAACTGCTGGATGAAAGTCTCGAGGGTCGCGCGGTGCTCGTCGTCCGAGAGCGCGGCGCAGCAATCGGCGACCATGACGACGCGGAAGTCCATCATCATGGCGTCGCGCGCGGTCGCCTCGCAGCAGACGTTGGTCTTGGTGCCGCCGATCAGGATGTTCTCGATCCGGTGGCTCCGCAGTACGCGCTCGAGCGGTGAGGAACCGGGGATCAGCGCACTGTAACGGTTCTTGGTGAGCCGCAGGTCGGACGGGTCGACCGCAAGCGCGTGCCAGATCTTCTGCCCCTCGCGATCGGGCGCGAGGCTCTCGATCGTGCGGCGGCGAACGTCGGCGGCGACGAAGTTCTCGAAGAACATGTCCCAGTCGCTTCCGGTCGCGTCGTGGGTGTTGGCCTGAGTGACCCAGATCACCTTGACTCCGAGCGGGCGCAGCGCCGCCGTTAGGCGGTTGATGTCATCGGCGATGCCGCGCGCTGCCGGCACTTCGGCCGGCGCGCCCGGGGCGACGAAGGTGTTCTGCATGTCGATGATCACGAACGCGGTCGCGGCCGGATCGAGCGCGTCGAACACGTGGTAACGGCCGCGCCGCTTCAAGACGCGCTCGACGATCTCCGGGCGGATCTGGACGTCATGCATCGGGCGTCACGCGCGAACGATGTCGGTGAGGAATGGATCGCCGGGGAGCGCGGTTTCGGTATCGAGCAACGCGGCGCAGCCGGGGCAGAAAAACTCGCGAAGCTGGACCCTGGGTCCGGTCGAATATGGGGCGCCGGCGATTCCGGCCATCGGCCGTTCGCGAACCGTCGCCGCGGGTTTCCACGGGTGGCCGGCGGCGGCGAGGGCGTGGCCGCACGCCGTGCAGCAGATTGAACGCGTGCCGGCGCTCTCGCGGCGGTCGAGCGTCGCCGAAAGCGGCCGCGTCATTCGGCCGCCTTGGCGAAGCGCGCTGCGCGCAAAGCTTTGCGCTGTGCCCGGGTCGCCGGCTCATCGACGGCGCTTGCTTCGCCGTTCAGAACGACGCCGTAGATCCGGTCGGCGATCTCGCGCGACACCACCCGCGCCTGCACGTCCGCCAGCACCGCGGCCGGATCGCGCACCAGCGGATCGCCGTAGCCGCCCCCGCCGTTCCAGCGGACGAAGAGCGAATCCTCGCCCATCAGCGGGAACACGCCCCACGAGATCGGCTCTTTGCGGCCGGGCATTTCATCGACGCTCTGTGCGAACTTGGCATCGACGTTGCGGGCGCGATCCGCCTCGTTGTTGTGGACCCACTGGTAGCTGCACGGGCTCGCCGGATAGCCACCGCCCAAACCCTCGCTCATCGGGTACTGGATGCCCTTGCCCGAGACGACGAAGTGGATGCCGCCGTCGGGCGCGTCGTGCGGCACGATCGCGTACTCGCCCCCGGCGCCGCCGCGGAAGCGGCCGGCCCCGCCCGAATCCTGGGTACGGCGACGGAACAGATAGCGGATCGGGAAGTTGGCTTCGACCGTCTCGACGTTCGCCATGCGCGAAATCGGGTTCGGGATTTCACCGCCCAGGTCGATGCCGTCGGCGAAAGCGCGAGCGCCGCCGGCACCGCCGAAGGTCTCGGTCATGATACCGATCGATTCGCCGCCCTTCTGGTTCTTGCCGAACAGGAAGATCGCGACGTGACTGCCGTGCCAGACGGCGGTCGCCTCGTCCTTGTACTTCTCGCTCGCCGACAGCATCTTGGCGATGCAGGTGCAGGCGACGTTGTTGACCGACTGAATGGCGCCGACAGTCGCGATCGAGACCGGCGCCGGCCGCTTGGCGTTCACGATCGTGCCCTCGGGCGCGATCATCGTGATCGGCCGGATCATGCCCTCGTTCCAGGTGATGTCGTAGCAGAGCAGCGGGAATATAGGCGCGAACAGCGCGCCCCATCCGGCCCAGTACGAGCAGTTGACGCCGTAAGGCGATTGCGGGCTCGAACCGGTGAAGTCGAAGGTGAGTGTGTCCTTCTTCTTGGTCATCGCCAGCGTCACGCGGTAGACCTCACCCTGGACATCCAAGAACTGGCGCGCTTCCCAGCGTCCGTCGGGGAGTTCCTTGAGCCGGGCGCGGAGCAGCGTCTCCGACTGATCGATCAGCGACCGGCACGCCTGATCGACGGTCTTGAAGCCGTACTTGTCGATCAAGGCCAGCATGCGCTCGCGGGCGACGTTGCCGCAGGCGATCATCGAGGAGATGTCGAGCGCCACCATCTCGGGCGAACGCACCATGTTGAGCAGGAGCGCCATCACGTCTTTCCGGACCGCGCCCTTCTCGACCAGCTTGATGCCGGGCGAAGAGAAACCCTCGGTGTAGATGTCGCGCGACTCGGGGCTGAAGCCGCCCGGGTTCATGGCGCCGATATCGTAGACGTGAACAAAGCACGCGCTCCACGCCACCAGCTTTTTTTTGTGGTGGATCGGATGGACGAGGTAGATGTCCGACGTATGAAGCGCGGCGGTGTAAGGGTCGTTCAGCAGGAAAACGTCGCCTTCTTGGATGTTGCCCGCAAACGTGCGGATGATGTGCTTGCAGGCTTCGGCCGCGCTGGTCAGGTGGTGGAGAAAGCCGACGCCGCCCATCAGGAGCGAGCCGTCGGCGCGGTAGAGCGAGACCATGAGGTCGTGGCCTTCGTTGGTGATCGCGCTCCCCGACACGTGCTTCAAGGTGATGACCGCTTCCTCGACCACGCGGTAAAGGCGATGGCGGATGATTTCGAAGGTGATCGGGTCCATGGCGCGCCTCGCTCAGTTGAACTCGATGATGGTGTTGCGATAGCCGTCGATGCGGCCGATCTGGCCGGCCTGGACGACGATGGTGGTGATCGGCGTATGAATGACGGCCGGGCCTTTGACGACGTTGCCGGATTCGAGCCGCTCGAAATCGTAGATGTCGGCCGGGGAGAAACCATCTTTCGCGGCGACGAAGACGCGGCGCTTGCCCATGTGCGCGGCCTTCGGGCTGGCGCCGGCGCTCCGCCGCTTTTCGAGTTGGGGTCGCGTCATCAGCGCGCGCGCCGAAAGGCGGAACATAGTCATTTCCATGCCGGCCTCGCGGTAGGCGGATCCTTTCCCGAACTTGCGCTGGTAGAGCGCCTCGAAATCCTCGACCAGGCGCGCCACCGCGCGATCGGTGAGCTTGACGTCGGCGCGGAGGGGGGTGGTCACCTCGTGGACCTGGCGACGGTAGCGGAGGTCGATCGCGCGATCGAAGCGGATGCGCTCGCGGCCGATGTCCTCGGCCTTGAACTGCGCGTGGGCGCGCGCGACAAGCGGCGCGTAGATGGCTTCGATCGCTTGAGCCGGGCTCGGCACCGGCAGCGTCGTCGTCACCGAATACTCGTGGACGACGTCGGCTGCGACCAGGCCGAAGGCACAGTTGACCGCGGCGGTATAGGGCACGACCACGCGCTTGACCGCGAGCTCCTCGCCGAACAACCCGCACAGGAGCCCGCAGGTGCCGCCGAACGCGTGCAGCGTGAAGTCGCGCGGATCGAGGCCGCGCTCGACCGTGATCTCGCGGATCAGGTCGGTGATCTGGGCGGCGGCGATCCGGTAGATACCGAACGCGGCTTCGTCGGGCTTCATCCCCATCGGCCGGGCGATCCGGGCGGCGAACGCCTTGCGCGCGGCCTCGATGTCGAGGCGCATGGTGCCGCCCAGGAAAATCTCAGGGTCCATGTAGCCGATCAGCGCCAGCACATCGGTCAACGTCGGCTCGGTCCCGCCTTGCCCGTAGCAGATCGGGCCCGGCCGCGCCCCGGCCGAACGCGGCCCGACCCGCGGCACTTTGGTGCGGGGGTCGAGGGCGACGATCGAACCGCCGCCCGCGCCGATCGAGACGACGTCGATTTTGGGCGCGATGTAGTGGAAGCGGTCGACCATCGGCTCGCGCGCATATTCGAGCTCGCCCGCCTGGATCACGCCGACCTTGAAGGTGGTGCCGCCCATGTCGGCGGCGATCACGTCGCGGTCGCCCATGAGATCGCCCAGGTACCGGCTGCCGATCACCCCGGCAGCGGGGCCGCATTCGATCATGCCGACCGAGCGGTCGGCCGCTTCGGCTGCGGGCAACAGCCCACCATAGCCTTGCATGATGAGCGTGGTCCCGTTGTAGCCGCGCTCGGCGAGCAACTCGGTCAAACGGTTGACATAGTCGCGCGCGATCCGGCCGGCGTAGGCGTTGATGACGGCGGTCGAGGTGCGCTCGTACTCTCCCGGCACCGGCGCGATCGCGCTCGACACACTGACATAGAGATCGGGCGCGACCCGTTTAGCGATCGCCGCGACGCGCTCCTCGTGCTCGGCGTTATGGAACGACCACAGGAAGCTCACCGCGAGTGCGCGGCAGCCGCGCTCGACCAGCGCCGCGATCGCGCGCGCGACCGCTTCCTCGTCGAGCGGCCGCAAGACCGCGCCCTTATAGTCGACCCGCTCGGGAATCCCGCGTACGCAGTCCAGGTCGACCAGCGGCGCCGGACGGTCGGTCTTGACCGGGTGCTTGATGCGATCTTCGGTCAATCCGCCCCAGCGGCCGTAGGCGCCCCGGGTCACGTGGAGCGTGTCCTCGAAACCTTCGGTCAGCAGGAGCCCGGTCTTGGCGCCGTCGCGGGTGAGCAACGTATTGTCGACCACGGTCGAGCCATGAACGAAAAGCGCGGTGTCGGCCAGCAATTGGCCGACCGAAACGCCCATGGCGTCGGCGGCCGACTTGATCGAGTCGAAGACTCCGTCGGCGAAGTTGGGCGGAGTCGAGAGCGACTTTCCGATGTGCACGGGTTCGCCGACCGCGAACACGATCGTGTCGGTGCAGGTGCCGCCGACATCGGTTGCGACCACATAACGCGCGCCGCGGCGCTTTGCGGTCGTCTCGGTTCGGGGAGGGGATCTCTTGGTCATACGGGCAGCGGTAGGTTCGCGTTTGTCGCAGAACGAAGGGACGCTCGGCAATCGAAACGTCGACGCTTGGAACCTGGAGTACAGCTTTTCCGGTTGATGGGCGAATAAGGTAAGCGGCTTCAGCCCCTGGTTGTAGACCTTTCGGCTTTGAGACTTTGAGCTGTCTAACTCGGGAGAGGTGGCTAAGCGGCTAGAGGCCCGGCCTATACCCCTAATGCAACGCCCTAGCTTGTCGATCCGGCTGCGGTGGCGTAGCGATGAAACATGAGCGCGACGGCTCCCAAACTGCCGGTCCACGGACCGACGACCGACCCCCAAGTCGAGATCGTGTCCTTTCGCGGACGCCGCTACGCCGTGATCCCGCTCGAGGATTATGAACAGCTCCGCGCCGACGTCGAGGGCAAGCTCGCCGAGTTGCGCCAGTTAGCGAGCGCGCTCGATCCCAAGTCCGCCGAGCGATAACCGGGAACCCGCCAAGCGCTTCGCTTGCGGCGAGTGTCCCCACTTCGTTAACGCCGACCCCCTGGGTCTTGGCGGGGGCCCCGAACGGGTTTAATCTTGGTCGGCACGTCGGGATGGCATGAACCGCTCGCAGACGGCGCGATTCGCGCCCGGCCGTTCGCCCGGATTGGAAACAGCAACCTCCTGATGACCCTGACAGAATCGACCCCGTCGCGTCCGGTCCGGCTTGGCCGTATCGCGGCGGCCCTGCTTACGCTCGCAAACGCGGCCTGCGGGTTCACGGCGATCATCGTCATGGTCCGCGCCGAGCCTGTCACTGCGTCGACCATGGTCACCGCCGCGGCGTTGATCTTTGCGGCGTGGGTCTGCGACATGTTGGACGGCCGGGTGGCGCGCAAGTTCCACGCCACCAGCCCGTTCGGGGCCGCGCTCGATAGCCTGTGCGACACGGTGAGCTTCGGCGTCGCGCCGGCGGTCATGGTCGCGGTCGCCGGCACCGCGCCCGAGATATGGCCGGGCCCTTGGTTCGCCTTGGCCGGCGCTTTCACCTTCGTCGCCGCCGCCATCCTGCGGCTCGCCCGCTTCACCGGCAAGGCGGTCGGCGCCCCGCCGGTACCAACCGAGCCCGGCCAACCGCGCAAGACCCGTTATTTCGAAGGGATGCCGGCGCCCGGAGCGGCGATGTCGATCGCTTCGGTCGTGCTGTTTTTCGGGACCGGCCCGGTCATCGCGATCGCTGCCATCGTGCTCGCCGCGGCGATGGTCTCGACCCTTCCCTACCCGGATGTCCCGCGCCTGTATTTCGGCCCGCGCCGGCCCTACTGGGAGCTTGCGATCCCCATCTTGATCGCGGTCTTGACCGACGTGCCGACCGCACTGCTCGCGTTCTTCGCCTACTACTTGCTGGTCGGGCCGCTGCTCGGCTGGCGCCGCCGCCATCGTCCCTGATCTCCGGGCGTCCGGCGTTACCCCTTCGTCGCTAAGCCATGACCGAACCAGGCCGCGTCGCCCTCGTTACCGGCGCCGGGAGCGGCATCGGTAAAGCGGCCGCGCTCGGTCTGATGGCAGCGGGGTTCGACGTCGTGCTCGCAGGCCGCCGTCCAGCACTGCTGGCAACGGTTGCCGAAACCGCCGCCGGCTACGGCGTGCGGGTGCTCGCCGTACCGACCGACGTCGGCGACCCGGCTGCGGTCGACCGCTTGTTTGCGAAGACCCAGGACGTGTTCGGCCGCCTCGATGTCTTGTTCAACAACGCCGGTATGGGCGCCCCGCCGGTGCCGCTCGAGGACCTGACGTATGAGCAGTGGCGCGCCGTGGTCGACGCTAACCTGACCGGCGTCTTTCTCTGCACCCAGCACGCGTTCCGCATCATGAAAGCGCAACGCCCCCGCGGCGGGCGCATCATCAACAACGGCTCGATCTCGGCGCATACGCCGCGGCCCAACTCGGCACCCTATACCGCGACCAAACACGCGCTGACCGGTTTGACCAAGTCGACCGCCCTCGACGGTCGCAAGTACGACATCGCGTGCGGCCAGATCGACATCGGCAACGCCGCGACCGACCTGACCGCGCGGATGCCGCACGGCGTCCCGCAAGCGAACGGCACCGTCGCCGCCGAGCCGACCATGGACGTTCGTCACGTCGCCGACGCGGTGGTCTACATGGCGAAGCTGCCGCTCGACGCCAACGTGCTGTTCCTGACGGTGATGGCGACCGCGATGCCGTTCGTCGGACGCGGCTAAGGACGCGGTCGCCGGCGGCGATGCGGGCCTACGTCATCGAGGGCGGGTTCGGGTTCGAGCACCTCAAGCTCGCTGAGCGGCCGACGCCCGTGCCGCAGCCGGGTGAGGTCCTGCTCCGGATGCGCGCCGCGGCGCTCAACTACCGCGATCTCCGCATGGTGACTGGCGCCTATAACCCGGCGCAGCCTTTGCCGCTGGTGCCGCTCTCAGACGGGGTCGGTGCGGTGGTCGCGGTCGGGCCCGGCGTGACCCGGGTTGCGGTCGGCGACCGCGCTGCGCCGATCCTGGTTCAGAAATGGCTGGCCGGAGATCCCGAGCCCGGCGTTTTCGATTCGCTTCTCGGCGGCCCGCTCGACGGCGTCGCGGCCGAGTACGCCGCGTTCCCGGAGGACGGCGTCGTCAAGATTCCGGCCTACCTTTCCGACGTCGAGGCCGCGACCTTCACGGTCGCCGGAGTCACAGCCTGGATGGCGCTGACCGGTCTCGGCACCGTGCGCGCCGGCGATTGGGTGCTGGTCCAGGGTACCGGCGGCGTCGCCGTCTTTGCGCTCCAATTGGCCAAACTGTTCGGCGCCAACGTCATCGTGATCTCGAGCAGCGACGCCAAACTCGCGCACGCGCAGGCGCTCGGCGCCGATCGCCTCATCAACTACCGGACCACCCCCGCTTGGGGCGCGCTCGTTCGCGACTATACCGGCGGCCGCGGCGTCGCTAACGTGATCGAGGTCGGTGGCGCCGCGACGCTCGTCCAGTCAATGCTGGCGGTGCGCTGGGGCGGGCAGATCTCGCGGATCGGCTACCTCTCGGGCCACGCCCTGGACCCGACCCTGGTGCCTGAGTTCGAGCGGCAACGTCAGGCCGACCCGTTCGCGCTTCTGATCGCGACGCTGACGACGCGCATCCAGGGGATCGCGAGCGGCCACCGCGCCGACTTCGAGGCGCTGCTGCGGGCTGCCGAGCAGCACCGGCTGAAGCCGGTGGTCGACCGCGTGTTCAGGTTCGAGGAGCTGCCTGCCGCGCTCGCCTACCTCGAACGCGGCATTCACTTCGGCAAAGTCTGTGTCGCGTTCGACGGGGCTTCCGCGTAGCCGACAAGACCGGCCAGACCGCCGCCCCCGGCCCACTTCGTGCTCGGCGCGGCGTGTTGCGTTCGCGATCCGCTCGTGAACGACGATGATATCGGCGGCAGGGCCGCACTCTTCGAACTCGGGCTTGATTTTCGCCCCCGTATATTCAAATATATGAAGTTATGAATATAAGGGCGATGAACCGTCAGGCGCTCAAGGTGAGCGCGCTCATGAGGACGCTGGCTCACCCCAAGCGCCTGATACTGCTCTGCCAGTTGACCGCCGTCGAGCGTTCGGTCGGCGAACTCGCGGCGCTGGTCGATATGCGTGAAGCGGCCGTCTCGCAGCAGCTCGCCCTGCTGCGCCGCGAAGGCTTGGTGCGGACCCGGCGTCAGGGCCAGACCGTCTGGTACACCCTGAGCCGGAGCGACGTCGCGAAATTGCTCCAGTTCCTCTACGACACCTACTGCGGCGATACCGCCGCGCGCGCATGACGGAGGTTACGATGGAAGCGTTCTACCCGGCCCTACTTGGCGGCGCGCTGATCGGCGCGGCCGCCGTCCTGCTCATGGGATTGACCGGCCGCATCGCGGGCATCAGCGGAATATTGGGCGGGTTGCTACCGCCGGCCCCGGCCGAGGATCGCGGCTTTCGCGCCGCCTTCCTGATCGGCTTGGTCGCGGGTCCGCTCGCCGTTCTTGCGGCAACCGGTTCCTCGGGTATCGGTGCGCCGGTCTCGAGCTACCCGGTGCTCGCGCTCGCCGGCCTCCTGGTCGGCGCCGGCACCACGCTCGGCAATGGCTGCACCAGCGGGCATGGCGTCTGCGGCATGGCCCGGCTCTCGACGCGCTCGATCACGGCAACCATCACCTTCACGCTTATCGCCATGGCGACCGTCTTCGTCGTCCGCCACCTGATCGGAGGGAACTGACATGACGCAGATCATCGCCGGCTTGATCGCCGGACTGGTGTTCGGGATCGGCCTCGCCGTCTCGGGCATGACCGACCCGGCCGTCGTGCTTGGCTTCCTCGATGTCGCCGGCGCGTGGAACCCTGCGCTCGCGTTCGTGCTGGCCGGCGCGGTGATCGTCACTTTCATCGGCTACCGCGTCGTTCTCAAGCGACCCGCGCCGGTCCTGGCGCCGCGCTTCTCGCTGCCCGCCGCGACCGCCATCGATCGCGAACTGGTGGGCGGCGCCGCCCTGTTTGGGATCGGTTGGGGCCTCGCCGGCTATTGCCCGGGACCGGCGATCGCTTCGCTCGCCGCGCTCAACCGCGGCACGCTCGTCTTCGTGATCGCGTTGCTGATCGGCATGGCGGCCGTGCGGTTCGTCCGCAGCACGCGGGCGCGCCCCGCGACCTCGTAAGCGATCGCTCTTACGCCGACGAAAGGAGCGCCCATGTCAAACGCCCCTGAGGTTCACGCGTTTTTCGACGATGCCACCAATACCGTGAGCTATGTCGTCGTCGACCCTGGCACCGGCCGCGCGGCGGCGATCGATTCGGTCCTCGACTACGATCCGGCGGCGGGCCGCACGGGCCGCGCCTCGGCCGACCGGCTGATCGCGTTCGTTCGCGAGCGCGGCCTCCGTGTCGAATGGCTGCTCGAAACGCACGTCCACGCCGACCATTTGACGGCGGCGCCCTATCTTCAGGCGCAACTCGGCGGGCGCACGGCGATCGGCGCGCGCATCCAGGAGGTTCAAGAGACGTTCGGGCGCTTGTTCAATTTCGAGCCGGAATTTCAACGCGACGGCCGGCAGTTCGACCACCTCTTCGTCGACAACGAAACGTTCCTGGTCGGACAGATCGCCGCGCGTGCGCTCCACACGCCGGGCCACACCCCCGCCTGCATGACGTATGTGATCGGCGACGCCGCCTTCGTCGGCGACACGCTCTTCATGCCCGACTACGGTACCGCGCGCTGCGACTTTCCCGGCGGCGACGCCGCGACCCTGTTTCACTCGATCCGGCGCATTTACGCGCTCCCTGCCGACACGCGGCTCTTCATGTGCCACGACTATGGCGCTCCCGGCCGGAGCGACTTTCGCTGGGAAACGACCGTCGCAGCCGAGCGCGCCGGCAACGTCCATCTCAACGACCGTACGAGCGAGGAGGATTTCGTCCGCCTGCGCAAGGCGCGCGATGCGGCGCTGGCGATGCCGCGCCTGATCCTGCCTTCGGTTCAGGTCAACATGCGCACCGGCCATATGCCGCCGCCCGAAGCGAACGGCGTCTCTTACCTCAAGATCCCGATCGATGCGCTCTAGCGGCGTGCGCCGGCCGACCGGTCTCGCCCGCTGGCTGCCGATCTTAGCGTGGGGACGCGGTTACGGCCGGGCAGCGTTCGCGAGCGACCTGCTGGCCGCCGTCATCGTCACCGTGATGCTGATCCCGCAGAGCCTGGCGTATGCCCTGCTCGCCGGTCTGCCGCCGGTGGTGGGACTCTACGCCAGCATCGTCCCCTTGGTAGTCTATGCCCTCTTCGGGTCGAGCCGGACGCTCGCCGTCGGGCCGGTCGCCGTGATCTCGCTCATGACGGCAGCCGCGATCGGCAAGGTCGCGGGTGGCGATCCCGCGCGAGCCGTCGAGGCCGCGCTGGTGCTTGCCTTGCTGTCCGGCCTCATCCTGATCGCGATGGGGGCCGCCCGCCTCGGATTTCTTGCGAACTTTCTAAGCCATCCGGTGATCGCCGGCTTCATCGCCGCCTCCGCCATCGTCATCACCGCGAGCCAGATCAAGCACCTCCTCGGTATCCCCGGCAGCGGCGATACACTGCCCGCAATTGCCGGCGACCTGGCGCGCCATGCCGCCGACGTCAACGCGACGACGGCCGCGCTCGGCGGCGCGGCGCTCGCTTTTCTCTTCGTCGTCCGGCTTCGCCTGAAGTCCTGGCTCACCGCGCTGAGTGTCCGCCCTGCGACCGCGGACATCCTCGTCAAGGCCGGCCCAATCGTCGCGGTCGCGCTCGCGGTCGCGGCCGTTGCCGCGGGGGACCTCGGCGCGGCAGGGGTCAAAACCGTGGGCGCGGTACCGCCGGGGCTGCCGCCGCTAACCTTGCCTCCGTTTTCGCCCGCACTATGGCTCGAATCGGCCTGGTCGGCTTCGTCGAGTCGGTATCGGTGGCACGGACCTTGGCCGCCCGCCGCCGCGAGCGGGTCGACGCCGATCAAGAGCTGATCGCACTTGGCGCCGCCAACGTCGCGGCCGCGGCGAGCGCGGGCTATCCGGTGAGCGGCGGCTTCGCGCGTTCGGTGGTTAACTTCGACGCCGGCGCCGCGACACCCCTGGCCGGCGCCTTGACGGCGGTCGGGATTGCCGCAACGACCGCGTTGGCGACGCCGCTATTCCGCGATCTGCCGAACGCCGTGCTCGCCGCGACCATCATCGTCGCGGTGCTCTCGCTCGTGGACGTCGGCGCGATCCGGCGCACGTTGCGGTACTCGAAGGCCGACTTCACCGCGATGGCCGTCACCATCCTCGCCGTGCTGTCGATCGGCGTCGAAATCGGCATCCTCGCCGGCGTGGTCGTCTCCCTTGTCCTTCACCTTTGGCGAACGAGCCGGCCGCACATGGCGGTGATCGGCCAAGTCCCTGGCACCGAGCACTTTCGCAACGTCGAACGTCACCGCGTCGTCACGAGCCCAACGGTCGTCGCCGTACGGGTCGATGAGAGCCTCTACTTCGCCAACACCCGCTACCTCGAAGATCGGCTTTTGGACATCGTCGCTACCCGGCCGGAGACGCGCGATCTGGTGCTGCTCTGCTCGGCGATCAACTTCATCGATGGGAGCGCGCTCGAAAGCCTTGAGGCCATCGTCGAGCGCTCGGCGGCGGCGGGCGTCCGCTTCCATCTGGCCGAGGTCAAGGGACCGGTGATGGACCGCTTGAAGCGTTCAACCTTCCTTACGCACCTGACCGGAAGCGTTTTCCTCAGCCAGTTCGAGGCGATGGCCGCGCTCGATCCGGCCACGACCGCACGCGCCTCGGCGCCGGTCGTCGACGCGCCGGGTCCTTAAGCCTACGCGGCGGGCGCGCCCGGCGACGTGTCGGCGCCCTCGACGTACCCCGCTGCGGTCAGC
>CAMDOQ010000023.1 GCA_945903685.1 Rhizobium sp. Q54 | reverse complement strand
GCCGCCCGCCGTTTTCTCGACCCATTTTTTGTGACGCCCGAGCACGGCCTTTAGCTTGGCCGCCGTCATCGGCGCCGCGGTCCGGGTTACGTCCATGGCGCCACGAAATCACCGGCGGCCGCGGCCGGTCTTGATATGCATCAAGAAGGAAATAGCGCCGAGCGCGCGCAAACCCGGAGCGTGGGTGCGTTCAATCGTTGCGTACCGCCGCTTACCGTGCGAACTCCAGCGATGCGCTCCAGCGAAGCGGATCGAGTGCGAGGGCGCGGCCGGCCGCCTCGCGCTCCGCCGCCGGTAAGATGTCGAGGTCGGGCCAGAGCCCGGTCTCGATCGCGCTCGCGTAGACCGCGGGAAGTCCGCGTGCGCGCATTTTTTGCGCCGCGGCGGCGTGGTCGTAGTTGAGCGACGCGAACCGGATGGTCAGCGCCTCGCGCTCGCGTTCGATCGTTGCGAACCATGTCCGCGGCGTACCGTCGTTGGCCGGCATGCCGACGACGCCGGCGTTCAGCCATAGCTTTGCGCCGATCGCGCGCGTGAATGGGATACCGCTGTGTCCGCAGACGACCGCATCGGCCTCGGTTCGGCCGATCTCGGCGTCGAGCGTCGCCGCCGGTGTCGATGCGAAAGCATAGCCGTTGATGCGCGAGGGTAGGCCGTGCACGGCGACAAACCGTCGTCCGTCGATCGTGAAACGGAGCCAGTCCGGCAGGGCCCGCATCCAAGCGCGTGCCGCATCGTCGACCTGCGCAAACGCATACTCGTACCACTGCCGCGACAGCAGGTCGCAAGTCGAACCCGGGCGATACCCGCAAGCGCAATCGTCCTGTTCGGCGGCGATCTGCTGCTCGACATTTCCGGCGATCGCGGCGATGCCGGCTGTGCGCAGGGCGTCGACGACCGTCTGCGGGTCGCTGGCATAGGCGATCGCGTCGCCGGTGAACACGATCCGATCGGCCGAAATGCCCCGCCGCGCCGCCGCCGCCATGAGCGCGTCTAGCGCTTCGGCGTTGCTGTAGGCGCCGCCGAAGACCAGCACCGGCGGTTCGAGCGGGCCGAGATCGCGGACTCGAAGCTGGTTCATCGGCAACGATCCCGGATCGAGCGCATCGGCTGGAACATCGTGCACGGTACCAAGGGAAGGCGCGGCATCGCAATCGAGAGGCCTACCGCACCGCAATCTGGCGTTGGCCGCCGCCCATCCGCAGCTCGACCCGGCGCGCCACCATTGCCAAGACGCCGCACAGCACGAAATAGACGACCGCGATCGCGGTGAAGATCTCGATCGGGCGGAAGGTCGTCGTCGCCAGCACCTGGGCCTGGTAGGTGAGATCGGCAACGCCCAGCACCGATACCAGCGACGAAAACTTGAGCAACGTCACCCCTTCGTTGACGAGCGGCGGCACCATGCGTCGGATGGCCTGCGGCAGTACGATCTCGGTCATGGTGCGGAACTTGGTAAGGCCCAGCGATCGCGCGGCTTCGATCTGGCCGCGCTCGATGCTCTCGATGCCGGCGCGGAAGATCTCGGCGTTGTAGGCGGCGCCATAGAGCGCGAGCGCGACCGTGCACGACACCGCTGCGCTCAAGTCGATCCCGGTCAGGATCGGCAGGCAGTAGTAGACCCAGATCAGCTGTACTAGCGCCGGCGTATTGCGGAATACCTCGATGTAAAGCCGCGCCGGGTACGAGATCCAGCGCGCTTGTGCCATACGCCCGATGCAGATCAGGAGGCCCATGATCAGGCTCGTGCCGAGCGCGCCGGCGGTGACGGCAAGCGTGAGCCACACGCCCTCGAGCAGGAACGGCCAATTGTTCCAGACCGCATTGAATTGGAACGAGTACTGCATCGCTTCCCCCATCCTGCGCACGGGCGAAGCGGTGCCCGGTCCGAAGGCGGAGCATGGCACGAGAACGGCGCGGCGCGCGATGCGCCGAGCCGCGTCAGGCGATCGAGCGTTCGATGTCAGGCGATCAGGCGTTCGATATGGCCGGTGATGAAGTGGTGGATCGCCGCTTCCATGCTCGACATCCGCTCCGGGCGGAACCAGTCCGAGCGGGTGATGTCCTGGAGCGTCTGGACGACCGGGAGGTCCTCTTCGTAAACCGACTTGTACCAGTCGTAGTAAACCTGGGCCTTGTCCTGGAAGCCCGGCTGCTCGACATGCTCCTTGGGGAAGAGGTGGTAGATCACCGCGCGGCTGGTCGAGGGCGTGAGCGGCCACATGAAGTAGGGCCGGATGAAGTCGCGCCGGCCGAGGATGTGGAAATTCGGCGAGACCAGACCGAAGCACGCGAAGTCCTCGGGCTCGTGCGCGAGCCATGGCATCGGTCCGACCCGGCTCTTGCCGTCGGGCGTGAACGACTGGCCCTGGTAGCGCGAGAAGTTGCCGCCGCGCGCGCGGTACTGGAACTTGAACTGATCGGCGGCGGTCACGCGCTCGGCGAAGGTCTGCGCGTGCACCGTCTTGAAGTGATAGACGTCCTGGAGGTTCTCGATCACAAACTTCCAGTTGCACTTCCAGTCGATCGTGAACTTGTGGGCGATGCGGCAGTCTTCCATGCGGAGAAAGCCGACGTCGGCCGCGAACTCTGCGAGGAAGACGGAAAGCGGCGGCGCGCCCGGGTCGAAGTTGATCCACACCCAGCCGCCCCACTGCTCGCACCGGAGCGGTTTCAAGCGGCAGCTCTGGGGGTCGAACCCGGCTGCTTCCTTCATGTAGGGCGCGCCGACCAGCCGGCCTTTCAAGTCGTAGAGCCAGCCATGATAGGGGCAGCTGAACTCTTTGACGTTGCCCTGGCCAGACGCGACCTCGACGCCGCGGTGGGCGCAGACATTGGCGTAGGCGCCGATCGTGCCGTCGTGGTCGCGGGCGACGACCACCGGTTCGTCGACCAGGCGGAAGGTCATATAGTCGCCGCCCTTGGCGACCTCTTCGGCCCGGGCGACGCACAGCCAGTCCTTCTTGAAGACCTTGCGCTTCTCGAGCTCGTAAATTTCGGGAGAGCCGTAGATGTCGCCGGGCGCATGGCGTGCCCGCCCGAGCGGCGCCAAGGTTTCGCGCAGCGCGCCGTCGAGCCGGGCATCCACCGCCGCGTCGATCGAGGCCATCACCGCCCTCCCGGCGCGCGCCGCCCGGTTCAGTTACGCGGCGCCGGTGCCGAGGCCTGGTCGACCAGATAGGTCTCGTCCATGCCGTGCTTCTTCATCGTCCGCAGCAACGCGCCGGTCTTCGACTCTTCCTCGATGAAGTAGTTGATCCAGTCGCGTAAGTGGTAGTCGCCCTGACGGACCGTGAACGCGACCGGGACCGAGCCCATCGGCGCGCCGGGTACGACCGCGACGTCGTCGCGATCCTTCAAGATCTTGGCGAACGCCTCGTAGGAATTGGCCCACGCGTTGGCGCGGCCGGTCAAGAGCTGGTTCAGGCTGGTGGCGCCGTCCTTGGCGCGCACGAGCTCGGCGCCGGTCAAGGCCTTGGTGAGGAAGATATCGGGCGTCGCGCCGAGCGTGGTCGTGATCTTCATGCCGGCCTTATCGAGCTCGCGCCAATGCTTGTACTTGTCGGCGTCCTTTTTCAAGACCATCAAGCCTTCCTGGAACTGCATGAACGGCCTGCTGTAGGTGACGGCGAGCGCGCGCTTGAGCGTGATCCCCATCGGGATCGTGAGATCGAACTTGTTGGCCTGCAGCCCGGCGATCAGCGTCGCCCAGCTGTCCTCGACGAACTCGACCTTGACCTCCATGGCGCTGGCGAGTTCGCCCATCAGATCGACCGAAAAACCGGTGACCTTCTTAGTATTGGGATCGACATACGCGTACGGAAACCACACCGCCCAGCCCACTTTCAGCGTGCCGCGTTTCTTGACGTCGTCGAGCCCTGATGCGGTCTGTGCTGCTGCCGGCATTGCCACCGCCGCGATCGCGAACAACGCGATGCCGACGACACTTCCGATCCAACGCGACAATCTCGCCATCGCTTCCTCCGCTCGCCGTCTGGGCGCCCCGCCGCCGGGGCCGTCCCGGGCTTCCTGCGCGCTCAAGCGTACGCCTGCGGGCCGGTCGGGGGCAATCGGGGTGACGCCGATTGAAACCGGGCCGTTCGACCGCTAGCGTTCGCGGCAGCCGCGGCCATCGACGCCGCCCAAGGACCCGCCCATGCTCGATCTCGTCATCTCGTCCGATTCGCACGTGATGGAGCCGTTCGATCTCTGGACCAAGGCGCTTGGCCCGCGCTTCGGCGATCGGGTGCCGCGGCTGGTCAAACGCTACGACGGGCTCGACGGCGACTTTTTCTTCTGCGGCCGCGAAACCGCCAGGGTCGACGAGTTGATGGTCGCCGGCGCGAGCGATGCCTTGATGGCAAAGCTGATCGCGGCCGGCGGCGACCCCGGCGTGCGTGGCGCCATGCTCGACGAAGAGGGGATCGCCGCCGAGGTGCTGAACGCGACCTGGGCGCTCTACATGATGCGGATCGAGGACGGCGCGCTTCGCCGCGCCTGTTGCCAGGTCTTCAACGACTGGCTCGGCGATTTCTGCCGCGCCAGCCCCAAGCGTTTCTTGGGCGTCGCGATGGTCCCGATCGACGACGTCGCGTGGGGCGTGCGCGAGTTGGAGCGCGTCCGCACGCTGGGCCTTCGCGGCGTCATGGTCCCGACCAATCCGATCGCCGGCGCGCGACCCTATCGCGATCCTTCCTACGACCGCTTCTGGGCGGCGGCGGTCGCGCACCGGCTGCCGGTAACGCTCCATATCGTGACCGGCGCGGTCCGCGACCCCTTCACCTATCTCTCGAAGGACGAGCGGCCGGAGTTCCCGCGCTCGTACGTCGAGATCTTCAACGAAGCGGCGCCGGTGCTGGCGGGCGAGTTCATCTTCGGCGGCGTGCTGGATCGCTTCCCCGCGCTTAAACTCTTCCTCTCCGAGTATGACGCGTTCTGGATCCCGAATTTCAAATTCCGGGTCGCGCGCATGGCGCGTTTCGGCTTGCTGCCGACGCCCAAACGCACCGCGGACGAGTACGTCCGCGACAACATCTTTCTCGGCATCCTCGCCGATCCGCTGGCGATGCGACTCCGGGACGAGATCGGGGTTGATCAATTGCTGTGGGGCTCGGATTTCCCCCATCCGGGCGGCCAGTACCCCGACACCAAGGGCCGGCTCGCCGCTTATCTCGGCGACGTTCCGGCCGCGGTCCAGCGCAAGATCGCCGCCGACAACGTCGTCAAACTTTACGGCATCGAAACCTGACCGCGAGCCCGCGCGCGATCGCGGGCAGCGCGCGCTGTCATGACCGGCGTTCGGGACCGCGCCCGATTTCCGGTAGACGCTGCGCTTCTGCCGCCTATGATCGGCGGTCGCTGCGCCGCGCCTGGATAGCGGCCCCCACCGCCCAACCAGAGGACCTCCCCAATGGCCGAAGAGTTGCTAAGCCGCGAATTTCTCGATTCCGTCGGCGCTGCGTTCAACCGGCACGACGTCGACGCGATTGTCGGCATGTTCACGCCCGACGGCGAATGGCTGCTCGCGCGCGGACCCGCGTATTTCGGCACCCGCCTGCTCGGGCGCGACGAGATCCGGTCGTTCTTGCAGAAGCGGTTCGCCAGCATCCCCGACATGAAATGGGCGACGCTCGACCGCTGGTCGGCCGGCACCAAAGCGGTGTCGGAATGGCGCGTCACCGGCAGCGACAAGAACGGCACCCGCATCGACCTGTTGGGTTGCGACCTCTACACCTTCAACACCAAGCGCTTGATCGTGAAGAAGGACACCTATTGGAAGAGCCACGAAGTCGCGGCCTGACGCGGCCCCGCAAGCAGCGAACCGAGGAGAAGGACGATGGCGGTCTATCTTTATTCCGGCGGCACCATCCTCGATGCGACCGGCGCGGCGCCGAAGCCGGGTCACGCACTGCTGGTCGAGGGCAATCGCATCGCCCGTATCGGCCCCGAGGCCGCGGTCAAGGCCTATGCCGACCACAACCATCCCGGTTACGTCGCGATCGACGCCCGCGGCGCGACCGTGATGCCGGGCCTGATCGACGT
The DNA here is from genome assembly GCA_945903685.1 of Rhizobium sp. Q54. Classification (GTDB taxonomy): domain Bacteria; phylum Pseudomonadota; class Alphaproteobacteria; order SHVV01; family SHVV01; genus SHVV01. The sequence continues at coordinate 15,240 of CAMDOQ010000023.1, read as the reverse complement.
CCACGTCCACATCTCCTACGGCGACATCACCTCGGCCGAAGAGCTCAACATCTACACCTCGGCCGAGTACCGCACGCTCCGCGGGGCGCACAACCTCAAGAAAGTGCTGCGCGCCGGCGTTACCGCGATCTGCGATCCCGGCGGCACGTGGCGGGTCTCGACCGCGCTCCGCGACGCCGTCAACGCCGGGCTGATCGAGGGCCCGCGCATGGTCGCGGCCTCGCAATACCTCTCGACCTATAACGGCATCGGCGGCGTGTTCCCGGTCTGGGTCGAGCAGCCGCCCTCGGCGTTCTCGGTGCTCTGCAATTCGCAGGACGAAATGGTGGCCGAGGTCCGCCGCCAGGTGCGGGACGGCGTCGACATCATCAAGGTCGCCGGCGATGGCGATATCCATCGCAACACCGATGTCTCCTATGGCAGCCTGACGCCCGAGGATCTCCAGGCGATCGCCGGCATGACGCACCGTCTGGGCAAACGCTGCACGATCCACGCCCGCGGCAACCGCGCGGCGCGCGAGGCGTGCGAAGCGGGCTTCGACTGGATCATCCACGCCTCCTACATCACCGACGACACCATCGACGCGTTCGTCGAGCGGCGGACGCCGATCAACCCGACCCTCTCGCTCCTTGCCAACATCGTCGAATGGGGACCCGATCTCGGTGCCGCGGCGGTCGTGGTCGAGCACATGAAACGCGAACTCGACGCCGTCCATACCAATCTGAGCAAGGCCTACCGCGCCGGGGTTCCGATCATGGCCGGCACCGATTCCGGCCAGAGTTCGGTCCCCTACGGCGAGTGGCATGCGCGCGATGGACGCGATCCTGGCCGGGACCAAGAACGCGGCGTTCGCGCTTAACCTCGCTGATCAGATCGGCACGCTCGAAGTCGGAAAATTGGCCGACGTCCTGGTGGTGCGCGGCGACCCGCTGGCCGACATCGCGATCCTCCAGGACAAGCGCAACATCGTGCATGTGATGAAGGACGGCGTCCTGGTCGACCGCTCAACACCGCTACCCGAACCCCGCGTCTATCGCTGGGAGAAGCCGCAACGGATCTGGACCGATTCGCGGACCGCGACCCAGGAATTCGTCCGCACCGAGGCGACCAGTAAGCCGCACTGGATGAGCGAAAGCGGCGGCTCGGTTCCCCGGCTCTCCGACGCCAAGCGTTGAGCGCCGCGATCGGCCAGCCGGTTCGCCGGCGCGAGGACGAGCGGCTGCTCCGCGGCCGCGGCAGCTACGTCGCCGACATTGCACCGGCCGAGGCCGCGCACGCGCAATTCGTGCGAAGCCCGCACGCCCACGCCCGTATCGTCGCGATCGACGTCCAACCGGCGCTCCGCATCCCGGGCGTGCTCGCGGTCCTGATCGCGGCCGATTGGGAGCGGGACGGCTTGGGCGATCTCCCCTGCTTCTGGGACGTGGTCTCGTCCGACGGCTCGCCGATGGTGGAGGTGACGCGGCCGGCACTCGCCAAGGATGAAGTCTGCCACGTCGGGGACACGGTGGCGGCGGTGATCGCCGAGACCGCGGCGGCGGCGCGCGACGGCGCCGATGCGCTCGACGTTGGTTATGCGCCGCTCCCCGCGATCGTCGATACCGCGCGGGCGCTCGACCCGGACGCGCCGCGCGCCCACACCCGGCACGCCTCGAATCAGGTCTTCGATCGGAGCGTCGGCGACGCCGAGGCCGTGCGCCGCGCCTTCGCCGGCGCGCATCACGTGACCGCGATCGATCTCATCAACAACCGGCTCGCGCCTGCGCCCTTGGAGCCGCGCGCGGTCGTCGGCGACTATGACGCCGCGGCCGACCGTTACACGTTGTGGACGCCGACGCAGAATCCGCACCTCATCCGGATGTGGCTCGCCGAGAATTCGCTTCGCGTGCCGGAGCACAAAATCCGGGTAGTCTCGCCCGACGTCGGCGGCGGGTTCGGGCAGAAAATCTACCACTACCCCGAAGAGCCGATCGTCCTCTGGGCCTCGCGCCGGGTCGGCCGACCGGTGCGCTGGGTCGGCACCCGGTTCGAGAACCTGACCGTCGATGCTCAGGGGCGCGACCACGTGACGCGGGCGCGCCTGGCGCTCGACCGCGACGGCGGAATCTTGGCGCTCGAGGTCGAATCGATCGCAAACGTCGGCGCCTACTTGGGCGCGTTCGGCGCCGCGATCCCGGGGCTCTACTTCCCGCCGCTGCTCTCGCAGCTCTACGCGATTCCGGCGATCCATTGCCGCGTGCGCGGCGCCTACTCCAACGCTACCCCGGTCGATGCCTATCGCGGCGCCGGCCGACCGGAGGCCGCGTACGTGACCGGCCGGCTGCTCGCCAAAGCCGCCGCCGAAATGGCGATCGACCCGGCCGAGCTCATGCGCCGCAACCTGGTCGCCAAGGATCGCTTTCCGTTCGTGAACGCGTTGGGCAGCCGCTACGACTCGGGCGATTTCGGCGCGATGTATGCGCGGATCATCGGCGACGGTGACTACGCGGCCCTCCGTGCCGAACAGGCGCGGCTCCGCAGCCAAGGCATCTTCCTAGGGATCGGCCTTGCCGGCATGGTCGATTCGACCGGCGGCTCGCCTTCCCAGGTCGCGGCGCGGAGCGGGCGGCGCTTCGGCAACTTCGATTTCGCGACCGTCCGCGTCCACCCAACCGGCCGCGTCGTCGTCTTCTGCGGCGGCCACAATCACGGCCAGGGCCATTACACCACCTTTGCCCAGATCGTCGCCGACCGCCTTGGTGTGCCGTTCGAATCGATCGAAATCGTCGAGGGCGACACCGACCGCTCGCCGTTCGGAAACGGCACCATGGGCTCGCGCACGCTCACCGTGACCGGGGTCGCGATCGCGCTCGCCGTCGACAAGGTGATCGAGAAGGGGCGCCGTATCGCTGCGCACCTGCTCGAATGCGACGTCGCCGATCTCGAATATGCGCGCGGGAATTATCGCGTCGCCGGCACCGACCGCGCGCTTCCCTTCGCGCGGATCGTGCGCGCCGCCTACCACCCGGTCGACTATCCGGCCGGTCTCGAACCGGGTCTCGACGAGACGCTGTTCTACGACCCGCCCGGTCGCAACACGCCTTCGGCCATGCACCTCTGCACCGTGCTGGTCGACCCCGAGACCGGGCGCGTCGGGCTACGCGACTACTGGACGGTCGATGACGTCGGCCGGGTTATCAATCCGTTGGTGGTGGCGGGCCAGGTCCACGGCGGGGTCGCCCAAGGGGTCGGCCAGGCGCTGATGGAGGCGTGCCGGTTCGACGCCGCCGGCCAGCCGCTCCACGGCTCGTTCATGGACTACGCGATTCCACGCGCGAGCGATCTGCCGGCGCTCAACTCGCAGTACCAGGAGACCTTGAGCCCCGACAATCCGCTGGGCGTCAAAGGCGCCGGCGAAAGCGGCACCATCGGCGCTCCGGTCGCGGTCGTGAACGCGGTCGTTGATGCGCTGGCGCCGTTCGGCGTCCGGCACATCGACATGCCGCTCACGCCCGACCGGGTGTGGCGCGCGATCCGGGACGCGCGCGCTAGCCGACCTTGACGTCTTCCCAGAAGCCGAAGCGGTCGGCGACTTTCTGCATCGAGGGACGCGGCGCCTCGTAGGACCACGCCGCGCGCGGGTGGTGGGCTCCCTCGATCACGACGTCGTAGAACTGAACGCCGTGCGGGCACTCGTTGTCCGACGCGGTCTTCGACGCCTTTTTCAGCCACTCGGTCTTGACCGTCGCGCGCGGGAAATAGTGGTAGCCATCGACCTCGACGATGTCGGTGCTGTCGGCGATAACGCGGTCGTTCAACGTCGCTTTCATGGCGGTCCTCCTTGATCGGCGCGGTTGCCGCGGATGCGGCGCATTATAGCGCATTCGCAGGGCCGGTGACGGTGCCGCCCGCCTGCGCTAAGCTCGGCGGCGAACCACAACCGATCGGGAGGAATGAATGTTTCGTCGAACTTTGATCGCGGCAGCGGTCGCAGCCGCCGCGCTGGCAGCGGGAGCCGACCACGCCTCGGCACAGCAGGCGGTGCGCCTGAAGGGCCTGACGCCGTGGGTGACGAGTTACTATTGGAGCGAGCCGTTCGCGATCTTTCAGCAGATGGTCAACTCCCGGCTCAAGGGCAAGGTCGAGGTCAACTATCTCGGCGGCGCGGAAGTCATACCGTTGTTCGAGCAGTTCGAGGCGGTCCGCAACGGCACCGTCGACGTGATCCTGGGCGCGGCCAGCTACTACACCGGCCAGATTCCAGAGGCGATGGCGATCCAGTTCGCGAAGCTGCCGCCGTCCAAGCTCCGCACCAACGGCTACTACGACCTCATGCGTAAGATCCACCTCGACAAGGGTGTGGTCTACCTCGCCAACACCGGCGGCTCGCCCGGCACGGCGTTCCGCATGTTCGTCAACGCCAAGCTCGACAAGCCCGATTTCACCGGCCTCAAGCTCCGCGTCACGCCGGTGTACGTCGCGCTGGTCAAGGCGATGGGCGGCACGCCCATCAACATGGCGCCGGGCGAGGTCTACACCGCGCTCGAGCGCAAGGTGGTCGACGGCTATGGCTGGTCCTACGGCGGCATCGCCGACTTCGGCTGGCAGGAAGTGACCAAGTACGTGATCGACCATCCGTTCTACACCGCCAACACGGCGATCCTGTTCAACAAGCGGGTGTGGGACGGTTTCGCGCCCGAGATCAAGGCCGAGCTCGAAAAGATCGGCGTCGAACTCGAAGCGCGTTCGGAGAAATGGATGGCGGACTACATCAAGAAAGAGGACGCGCTGCTCAAGGGTTTGGGCGTGCAGTCGATCAAGTGGACCGGGGCCGACGCCGAGCGCTACATCAAGACCGTCTACGAGTCGGGCTGGAAGGAATATCTCGAAAAGAACGGCGAAATCGGCGCCAAGCTGAAAACGTTGACCGAATAGCCGACTCGGTTCGGATCGTTCGGGGAGGGGGCCCACGCGGCCCCCTCTTTTTTTCGGGCGCTCACGCCTTGCCGTAGACCGGCACCACCGCGCTCCGCGTCGAGCGGTTGGCGGGCGAGGCCAGGAACACGATCGTTGGCGCGACCTCTTCGACCTTGGGCCACGCGGCGTAGTCGGCCGTCGGCATGGCGGCGCGGTTCTGCGGCGTGTCGAGGATCGACGGCGCCACCGCATTGACCAGGATGCCGTCGCCCGCGACTTCCTCGCCGAGCGCCTGGGTAATCGCCGCGACCGCGGCTTTGGCGGCCGTGTAGGCGACCATGCCGCTGCCGCTGCGCGGTTCGAGCGCGGCGCGTGCGGCGACGTTGACGATGCGGCCGCCGCGCGCTTCCTTCTTGGTTTCGCGAAACTTTTCGACCGCGGCGCGGCAGCAGAGATAGCAGGTGAGCGCGTTGGTGCTCATCATGGCGTGGAAATCGCCGGTACCGGTCGATTCGATCGGTGCCATCGCGAAGCCGCCGGCCAGATGAATCGAGGCCCACAACCCCGGCAAGTCGTCGTAGAACGAATCGACCGCGCCTGGGTAGGTGAGATCCACGCCCTCGACCAATTCAAGGTTAGCGTGCTTGGCGAGTGGAAACTCCTCCAACTCTTCAACTCGGAAAACGGGAACGTGACAGAACGCGCCCGCAGCGAGCAGCGTTCCGACGACGGCGGCCCCAAGTCCGCCGGTTCCGCCGGTCACAACCACGTGTCGCTTGGTGAAGTCCATCGATTGCTCCCGTCGTTATTCGGCGACTAAGGGTCGAGAATGGCGCTGTAGATCAGGACGGCGGCGATCGCAATGCCGTAGAGCACGAGCGCGCCGATGACGATAAACAAGATGTTGCCGAGCTTCCAGAACGGGTGACGGGTGCGCTCCGTCGAGCGGCGCCCCGTCGAGCGACGCTCGGGGTCGCCGACCAGGGTCAGGTAGAACGGCCGGAACGGCACCGGCAACGTTACGCGCATGTCGACCGAATGGTCTTGCCACGGGACGTCGCGGAGCGCTTCGGTCTGCTCGGCGGTCAGGCTTTCGCGAATCATCGCCGGCATCCGCGCCAAGACTTCGTCGGCGTGCGGAGCGGAGGTCGGATCGGAGGAAGACGTCGACGGCACGGAATTATCGGATCCAAGTGGTACTCGATCGAACGGCGTTGCTGGAAGGCATCTTCCGGCGAATTACGCGAGCGCGCAACGCCGCGTTACTCCACCGCCCGCTGCGCTGATTGTACCAGCGACAGGATGAGCCCGGCGCCGATCGTGTAGGTCGTCCGGTGGCGAAACAGCGGGCTGTCATCGTTGGCGGCGCCGTGGTGGAAGTCGATACGGCCGCCGAAGAAGCCCTGGACGCGCGGAAATATCCGACCGAATGCCGCCGCTTCGATCCGCGTGCCGAGGTAACCGGCATCGGCGGCGTAGGCGCGGCGGTTCGCGGTCGCAAACGGGCGCGGCACTTCGTAGAAATATTCCATCAGTTCGACCGTCGCGAAGACTGGGCCGATGCTGAGCTTGAACTCGGTGGTCGGGTCGAAGAAGCGATCGTGCTGGTAGGCGAGCTGCGGCGCGAAGGTGAAACCGCGAAAGTCGAGCTCGGAAAAATCGGTCGAGAATACCGCCCTTACCGGCAGCTCGAGATCGATCCGGGCATCGCGGGTGGCCCGCGCCAGCGTAATTTGCAGGCGCGGACCGACCTCGCCCAAGTGATCGAGGTCGGGCATGTTGCGGCGCGCGGCATTGTCGTCCGAGTCGACGGCGAACGAACCGTTGAGGCTGACGTCGAACTCGACGCTTTCGGTGCGAACGAGGCGCCCGCGCAACAAGCCTTTCTCGTCGCTGCGCACGATTTCGCCGCGATAGGCGAGGAACGGGAGCGCGATCGCGTGGCCGTGGTTTTGGCCGGCGGCGGGATAGTCGGGCAGATAGCCGCCGCCGCCGGCGAGCCCGAGTTCAAACAGCGGCTTCTCGCGCTCGGTCGCCGCGGCCGGTGCCAGCGCGAGCGTGACGCAGAAATAGGCCGCCAACGAGAAACAGCCCGGGCGCTGGCCCGGGCTGTTCGTACGCGTAGAGACCTTAGGGTCGAGCGTTCGGATCAAACGACGCCGTAAGCCATCATCGCGTCGGCGACCTTGATGAAGCCGCCGACGTTGGCGCCGCGAACGTAGTCGACGTACTTGTCGTTGCCGCTCTGGCCGTACTCCTGGCAGCGATCGTGGATGCCCTGCATGATGTCCTTGAGCAGGCGCTGCAGTTCGTCTTCCTTCCACGACAGCTTGGCGCTGTTCTGGCTCATTTCGAGGCCTGACACCGAGACGCCGCCGGCATTGGCCGCCTTGGCCGGGCCGAACGGAATCTTGGCGTCGAGGAACGCATGCACGCCTTCCAGCACGGTCGGCATGTTGGCGCCCTCGGCGACACCCTTGCAGCCGTTCTTGATCATGGTCTTGGCGTCGTCGAGCATGATCTCGTTCTGGGTCGCGCACGGCAGGGCGTAGTCGCATGGCACGCTCCACGGCCGCTTGCCGGCGTGGAACTCGGTGCCCTTGAACTTCTTGGTGTACTCCTCGATGCGGCCGCGCTTGACCTCTTTCAGCTCCTTGATCCACTCGAGCTTCTCTTGGCTGATGCCGGCCTTGTCGTAGATGAAGCCGTCGGAATCCGAGAGCGTGATCGGCCTGGCGCCGAGTTGATTTAGCTTCTCGACCGCGTGGGTGGCGACGTTGCCCGAGCCCGAAACCACGCAGACCTTGCCTTCGAGGGTCTCTTTGCGGACCTTGAGCATGTTCTCGAGGAAGTAGACCGCGCCGTAGCCGGTGGCTTCGGTACGGATCAAGCTGCCGCCGTACTCGAGGCCCTTGCCGGTGAGCACGCCGCTGAACTTGCTCGTCAACCGCTTCCACATGCCGAACATGTAGCCGATCTCGCGACCGCCGACGCCGATGTCGCCGGCCGGGACGTCGATGTCGTCGCCGATGTGGCGGAAGAGTTCCAGCATGAACGATTGGCAGAAGCGCATCACTTCGTTGTCCGACTTGCCTTTCGGATTGAAGTTGGCACCTCCTTTGCCGCCGCCCATCGGCAGGCCGGTCAGCGAGTTCTTGAAGGTCTGCTCGAACGCCAGGAACTTGAGGATCGATTCGTTGACGCTCGGATGGAAGCGGATGCCGCCCTTGTACGGTCCGATCGCGTTGTTGTTCTGGACGCGCCAGCCGCGGTTGACGCGGATGTGGCCGGTATCGTCCTCCCAGCACACGCGGAAGCTGACGATACGGTCCGGCTCGGCGATGCGGCGCAGAATCTCCCAGCGGTGATATTTCTCCTTGTCCTTGATGTAATCCCAGATGCTGGCGGATACTTCGTACACCGCTTGATGGAATTCCTTTTCGCCCGGATTTCTATCCTTCACGCCCTGAACGAATTCGTCGAGCGTCGGTACCTTGTAGCCCGTGGCCATTGGTGAGGGTCCCCCTTGAAGGTGATTGATCTTTATGGGTCGAGGCCGAGCGAGTGTCAGCCTCTGCATGCAGGGTATTACAGGGGTTCAGCACGCACAACAGCCGGCCAGCGGCCGTTGTGACGATCAGGTGACGCCCGGCACAGACCGGGGCTGCCGATGCCAACAGAGCTCGGTCCCCGTAATAACCCTGCAATTAGAAGTAGGTTAAGGTCGCGCGCGCGGATGACGCTTAATAGTTGCCGCTGCCGGTGGCTGCCTCGCCACCCTTGGGCTTCGGGATCGATCCGCCATGAGCACGAGCAGTTCGCGCGCGAAAGACCAGAAACTCAAGACGGTCGCAGCGTTGTTGCGCCGTCGCGCCGGCCTGAGCGAACGCGCCTCGGTCGAGCTGCTGGCGAAACGTTTTTACGAGTGGGTTGCGCCCGAAAACGTCGCCGCGATGACGCCGGAAATGCTCGCCGGGGCGGCCTATTCGATCTGGCGCTTCGCGCAACGCCGCCCGCCCGGTGCGGCGTCGATCCGGGTCTACGATCCGACCGAAGCGACCGATCGCTGGTCCTCGCCCTACACGGTGATCGAGGTCGTCAACGACGACATACCGTTCCTGGTCGATTCGGTGACCGCCAACCTCGAGCGCCACGGCATCGGCGTCCAGCTCGTCATCCATCCGCTACTCGCCGTCCGCCGAACGCGGTCTGGTGCCGCGCTCGCCGACGACGGCCACCGCGAGTCGTGGATGCACGTCGAAATCGATCGCCAACCCGATCGGGCGCGACGCGAGGCGATCGCGACGTTTCTTCGCGACGCGCTCGGCGATGTCCGCGCCGCGGTCGCCGACTGGCGGCGAATGGTCGAGCAGGTGAAACACGCGGCCGCCGCGCTCGGGGTCGCGCCGCGTCGGTTCGACGCCGCCGACGTCGCGGAGACGCGCGCCTTTCTCGAGTGGATCGCCGATAACCACTTCACGCTGCTCGGCCACTGCCGCTACGACTATCGCCGACGCGCTGGCAAGGAATCGTTTCGGCCGGTCACGGGGTCGGGACTAGGGCTTCTGCGCGACCCGGCGACGAATATTCTGGCCGGCGCGGTCGATGCCGCCGGACTTTCGCCGCAGCTCCGCGAATTCCTGAAGCAGCCGGTGCCGATGCTGGTGACCAAGGCCGGCCGCCGCTCGACCGTTCACCGCTCGGCCTATCTCGACTACATCGGCATCAAGCGCTGCGACCCTACCGGGGCCGTCATCGGCGAGGACCGTTTCGTCGGCCTCTTCACCTCCACCGCGTATAGCGAAAGCCCGACCCGCATCCCTTATCTCCGCCGCAAGGTCGCACAGGCGATCGAGCGCAGCCGGCTGCCAGCCAGCAGTCATGCCGGCAAGGCGCTGCTTCACATCATCGAAACCTATCCGCGCGACGAGCTGTTTCAGATGTCGGCCGACGAGCTCGATGCGGCGGCGACCGGGATTCTCCATCTCGAGGATCATCCGCGTACGCGCCTGTTCGTCCGCTCCGACCGCTTCAAGCGCTTCGCCGCGTGCCTGGTGTTCGTGCCGCGGGAAAAGCACACGACCGAACTCCGACTCAAGTTTGCCCAGATCCTGGCCGACGCTTTCAAGGGCCGGAACTCGGCGTTTTACACCCACATCGGCGACGAATCGCTCGCCCGTCTTCACTTCATCATCGGCCGCACGCCCGAGGACACGCTCGAGCCCGATCCGGCTGCGCTCGAAGCTAAGCTGGTTGCCGCCGCGCGGACCTGGGACGAGCGGTTGAAGGACGCGCTGGTGACCGCGCGCGGCGAAGGCGCCGGGGCAACGCTCTATGCCGGCTTCGCGCGCGCTTTCGGGGGCGCCTACCAGGCGGTCTTCGCGCCCGATGATGCGGTGGTCGATGTCGCGCGCCTGGCGGCACTCGGTTCGGCCGCCAACATCGACGTGCGGCTCTACCGCGCCTCCGACCAAGCGGTCCGCGCCAAGGTCTATCGCCTCGATCGCCCGGTCGTGCTGTCGGATTGCATGCCGATGCTCGAGCATCTGGGCGTCAAGGTGATCGAGGAGCAGGCCTACCGCGTCGCCGGCCCCGGCCGCCCGACCGCATGGGTCCACGACTTCGAGATCGCGCATCCGAGCGCCTCGGCGCTCGATCTCGACCGCATCAAGGACGGCTTCGAAGAGGCGTTCAAGCGCATCTGGCGCGGCGAGGCCGAAGACGACGGCTTCAATGCCTTGGTCGTCCACGCCGGGCTCAACTGGCGCGAGGTCGTGGTGCTGCGCGCCTACGCCAAGTACCTCCGCCAGATCAACGTCCCGTTCAGCCAGGAGCTGATGGAGCAGACGTTGGTCAAACACGGCGGAATCGCACGCAAGATCGTCGACGCGTTTATCCGGAAATTCGACGTCGCCCGCGGTTCGAAGCGGCGCGACATCGGCACGGCGCTCGCCGCGATCGAAGCGGATCTCGCCGCGGTCGAGAACCTGGACGAAGATCGTATCCTGCGCCGCTACCTCAATCTGATAGCGGCGACGCTTCGCACCAACTTCTGGCAGCCGACTGCCGACGGCGGACCCAAGCCGTACGTGTCATTCAAGCTCGATTCGAAGTGCATCGAAGGGCTGCCGCTGCCCAAGCCCTACGTCGAAATCTGGGTCTACGCGCCCGCAGTCGAAGGCATCCATCTGCGCGGCGGTCGGGTCGCGCGCGGCGGCTTGCGCTGGTCGGATCGGCGCGAGGACTTCCGCACCGAAGTGCTGGGTCTGGTCAAGGCCCAGATGGTCAAGAACGCGGTGATCGTTCCGGTCGGCTCCAAAGGCGGATTCGTGCCGAAACGCATTCCGGCCGGCGCCGGCCGCGAGGCGGTCCTGGCCGAAGGCATCGCCAGCTACAAGATGTTCCTCTCCGGTCTGCTCGATCTCACCGACAATCTGGTCGGCGGCAAGCCGATGCCGCCGCCGCACGTGGTCCGCTACGACGAAGACGATCCTTACCTCGTGGTCGCGGCCGACAAGGGCACCGCGACCTTTTCCGACATCGCCAATGGCGTCGCCGTCGACTATGGCTTTTGGCTCGGCGACGCCTTTGCCTCGGGCGGCTCGGCCGGGTACGACCATAAGAAGATGGGCATCACCGCCAAAGGCGGATGGGAGTCGGTCAAGCGGCACTTCCGCGAAATCGGGATCGACACCCAGACCACCGATTTCACCTGCGTCGGGATCGGCGACATGGCGGGTGACGTGTTCGGCAACGGGTTGTTACGCTCGCGCCACATCAAGCTGATCGCCGCGTTCAACCACCTGCACATTTTCATCGACCCGACGCCCGATCCCGCGGCGAGCTTCAAAGAGCGCGCGCGGCTGTTCAAGCTGCCGCGCTCGGCGTGGACCGACTACGACGCCAAGCTCATTTCGAAGGGCGGCGGCGTTTACGACCGCAAAGCGAAGTCGATCAAGCTCTCGCCCGAAGCGCGCCAAGTGCTCGGCACCGAGGGGCCAGACACGCTGACGCCGAGCCAAATGCTGAACGCGATTCTCAAGGCGCCCGTCGATCTCCTGTGGAACGGCGGCATCGGCACCTACGTCAAGGCAGCCGATGAATCGAACGCCGAGGTTGGCGACCGCGCCAACGATGCGATCCGGGTCGACGGGCGCGAACTCCGCTGCAAAGCGGTCGGCGAGGGCGGCAATCTCGGCTTCACCCAGCGCGGCCGCATCGAGTCCGCCCACGCGGGGGTGCGGCTCAACACCGACGCCATCGACAATTCGGCCGGCGTCGATTGCTCCGACCACGAGGTCAATATCAAGATCCTGCTCGGATCGCCGGTGCAGAGCGGCCGATTGACGCGGCCGGCGCGCGACAAGCTGCTCGCCGCCATGACCGATGAGGTCGGCGAGCTGGTGCTCGCCGACAACTATCTCCAGACCCAGGCGATCTCGGTCGCCGCAGCGCATGCCGCCGAACGCATCGATGCCGATGGCCGGTTCATGCGCGAGCTCGAACGTCGCGGCCAACTCGACCGTGCGGTCGAGTTTCTACCGAGCGACGACGAAATCGCGGCACGCCAAGCCGCCGGCAAGGGCCTGACTCGGCCCGAGATCGCGGTTCTGTTGGCGTACGCCAAGATGACGCTCTACGACGCGATCCTCGCGAGCGACCTCCCCGATGCGCCCTACCTCGTCGCCGACCTGCGCCGCTACTTCCCGAAAGTCCTGCGCACGAAATACGCGGCGGCGATGGAGCGCCACCAGCTCCGGCGCGAGATCATCGCTACCTTCACCGCCAACTCGATCGTCAACCGCGCCGGTCACACCTTCGCCGCCGAGATGGCCGAGGGCGGCATGGACGTGGCCAACATTGCCCGCGCCTATACGATCGCGCGGGAAGTTTTCGATCTCCGCACCCTCTGGCACGCGATCGAGTCGCTCGATAATAAAACCCCGGCGCCGCGCCAAATCGCGATGATCGGCGAGGTCCAGCGACTAATCCATACGGCGACCAAGTGGTTCCTCACCAACCTACCGGCCCCGCTCGACGTCGAGGCCACGGTCGCCGGGTTTCGACCCGGAATCGAGACGTTGGCACGCAAGGTCGAGGCGCTGGTCGCGCCGATCGACGCCGGCAAGATTGCGGCGACCGCCCGGGCGATCGAAGCCGACCGCGTGCCGCGGGCGCTCGCCCGCGCGGTTGCCGGCCTGCCGATCATCGGCGCTGGGCTGCACATCGTCCAGGCTGGCAAAGCGAGCAAGCGGCCGGTCGAGGACGTTGCCCGCATCTATTTCGCGCTCGGCGCCCGACTCGGCCTCGACTGGCTGCGCGCGCAGGCCGCGGCGTTGGCGCCGCGCAGCGCCTGGGAGCAGAAGGCGGTCGCCGCGATCGTCGACGACCTCTACGGACAGCAGCGCGCGATCGCCACCCGGGTTCTTGAAATACGGAACGGTGTCGCGCCGGCGCAACAGATCGCGGCGTGGGAGCGCGCCAATCGCGCGGTGGTGGCTCGTGCGCAGGACTTGGTCGCCGAATTCAAGGCCGCCGGCAGCATCGATATTGCGCGATTAGCCATTGCCAACCGTCACGTTCGCGCCATGATCGTCGGCGCAAGCTGACGGCGGGGGAGCGTCTCCCGCGATCGCAGCGACAGACCGGGGGGCGGCGATGGCGACGACGGCGGAAGCCCGAGCGGGGGAGCGAAATAATCGACGCGGATTGATCGCGTGGGCGGTCTACGACTGGGCCAACTCGGCCTTCACCACCCTCATCATCACGTTCATCTTCGCCGCCTATTTCAGCAAAGGCATCGTCAAGGACGACATCGAAGGCCAGGCCCTCTGGGGTTACGCCGCCGGCACCAGCGCTTTCGTCGTCGCGATCTTGAGCCCGATCTTCGGCGCGATCGCCGACGCTCGCGGGCGGCGCAAGCCGTGGCTCGCCGCCTTCACCGCCCTCTGCATCGTCGGCACCGCCGCGCTTTGGTTCGCGGAGCCCTCGCGCGAGTGGATCCTGTTCGCCTTCGTCGCCGTCGCGATCGCCAATATCGGCTACGAGTTCGGCGGCGTGTTCTACAACGCCATGCTCGGCGACATCGCCAAGCGCGAGGCGCTCGGGCGCTGGTCGGGCTGGGCTTGGGCGCTCGGCTACGGCGGCGGGCTGGTCACGCTGGTCATCATGCTGGTGGGCTTCGTGTTGCCCGAGCAGCCATGGTTCGGAGTCGCCAAAGAGAACGCCGCCAATATCCGAATCGTCGGCCCGTTCGTCGCCGTATGGTTCGCCCTGTTTGCGATCCCGATTTTCCTCTATACGCCCGATCGGCCGAACACCGGAGTCCCGGTCGGAACCGCGATTCGCGACGGTATCGCCAAGATCGCGAGCACGTTTCGGAACGCCCGCCAGCACACCAATGCGTTCCGGTTTCTGATCGCGCGGATGATCTACAACGACGGCCTGGTTACAGTATTCGCGATCGGCGGCGTCTACGCCGCCGGCCGCTTCGGCATGAGCCAGACCGAGCTCATTCAGTTCGGCATTCTCTTGAACGTGACCGCCGGTCTCGGCGCATTCGGCTTCGCTTGGCTCGACGACCACCGCGGTGCCAAGGCGACGGTGATGATCGCGTTGGTCGGCCTTGCGATTACGAGCTTGGGGGCTGTGTTCGCCCCGACCGCCGGCTGGTTCTGGGCAGCCGGTGCCGCGCTCGGTATTTTCGTCGGACCGGCCCAGGCCTCGAGCCGCTCGTTCATGGCCCGCATCGCTCCGCCGGCAGCGTCGACCGAATTCTTCGGGCTCTACGGCCTCTCGGGCCGAGCGACCGCATTCGCCGGTCCGGTCACGGCGGCTGTGGTGACCCAGATCTCGGGCGACCAGGCGGTTGGGCTTGCGACCGTCACGTTCTTCTTCGTGGTCGGACTTCTCCTGATGCTCGCGGTCAAGGAGCCGCCGGCCGAGCCGGCGCCGGCACGTGGTTAGTGGCGGAAGTGCCGCATGCCGGTGAAGACCATGGCGAGGCCGTGGTCGTCGGCGGCTTTGATTACCTCGTCGTCCCGGATCGACCCGCCCGGTTGAATGATGGCGGTGGCGCCGGATTCGGCGGTGACGAGGAGGCCGTCGGCAAAAGGAAAGAACGCATCCGAGGCCGCGACCGAGCCGCGCGTCGCCGGCGCTGACACGCCCGCTGCTTGCGCCGCATCGATCGCTTTGCGGGCCGCGATCCGCGCCGCATCGACCCGGCTCATCTGGCCGGCGCCGATCCCGACCGTTGCGCCATCCTTGGCGTAGACGATGGTGTTCGATTTGACGTGTTTGCCGACCACGAACGCAAATAAGAGATCGCGAAGTTCTTCGGCG
>CAMDOQ010000022.1 GCA_945903685.1 Rhizobium sp. Q54 | reverse complement strand
GCTCGTGCCGAGGCCGCGCGCGGGGCGAGCGCCAAGGTTGCGGCGACGGTCGAGGCGTTCCGGCGCGCTGGCCTGCCGACGACAACCGTATCTGGCGCCGGCACCGGGACGTACGCCTTCGAAGGCGCGAGCGGCGCGCTCACCGAGCTCCAGGCCGGTTCCTACATTTTCATGGATCGCCAGTACCGCGAGGTCGGCGGAGCCGACGGTCCGGTCTACGACGATTTCGAGTCGGCGATCAGCGTGCTCGCGACCGTGATGAGCGTGCCCGCCGCCGACCGCGTCGTGACCGACGCCGGCTTGAAGACGCTCTCGACCGACGCCGGGCCGGCCGAGCTCCTCGATCATCCGGGGTGGAGCTACGCGCCGGGCGGCGATGAGCACGGTATCCTGCGCCGGGGCGGCGCGAACCAGCCGCTTGCGCTCGGGACCAAGGTGCGGCTTCGTCCGAGCCACTGCGATACCACCGTCAACCTGTTCGACGTCTACCACGTCATCCGCGACGGCACGTTGATCGCGCTATGGCCGGTCGCGGCGCGCGGCCGCATCCGCTGACCGAAGGAGAACGCGATGCTCACGCTTTATCACTATTGGGATTCGACCTGCAGCATGAAGGTCCGGTTCTGCCTGAACGAGAAGGCGATCCCGCACGAGAAGGTGTTCGTCGATCTCTTGAAGTTCGAGCAGGTGAAGCCCGATTACCTCGCGATCAACCCGAACGGGGTCGCGCCGGCGATCGTCCACGATGGCCACAACATCGTCGAGAGCACCGTGATCAACGAGTATCTCGAAGAAGTATTCCCCGGGACGCCGCTGATGCCCAAGGACCCGGTCGCGCGTGCCGAGGTGCGGACGCTGGTGCGGCTCGAAGACGGCAAGATGCAGGACGCGATCAAGCATCCGACGTTTGCGCTCAAGATCCGGCCGATGTTCGACCGGGTCCCCGACGCCGAGCTCGACCGTATGGCGGCGAGCCATCCGCAGAAGGAACTCGGCGAATACTGGAAGAAGGCGATGCGCGCACCGGTCGATCGCCAAGCGGTCGAAAGCGGCTTTCGCACGCTCCGCGAAGGGATGAAGAAGCTGGACGGCGTCCTGGCCGACGGCCGCCCGTGGCTCGGCGGCGAACGCGTGACCCTGGCTGAAGCTTCGTTTACGCCGCTCGTCGACCGGCTCGAGCATTTGGGTCAGGCCCGCATGTTCGCCGAATTCCCGCGGCTTGATGCTTGGCGCCAGCGCTTGAAAGCGCGGCCCGCATTCCAGGCCGCAATCCCGCCCCCGGAGTTCCGCATGTTCTCGCCGGCGCCGGCGGCGTGATACCGGGTGATACAATAGATAAATGGCGAAAAGTAGAAGTTCAGCGATTTCGTTTCGCGTTCGGCGCGATCAGCTCGATCGACTCGAGCGCCTCGCCAAGGCGACGGACCGACCGCGGTCTTGGCACATCGACCAGGCGCTCGACGCCTACCTCGACTATCAGGCTTGGCAGATCGAGCACATCGAACGTGGAGTTGCCGCGCTCGATGCCGGGCGAGTCGTGTCGCACGCGTCCGTGCGGAAGTGGTTGCGGAGCTGGGGAAAGGCTCGCGAACTAGGACCGCCTAAGTGAACGTAGTTTGGTCCGCGGAAGCGATCCGCGACCTCGAAAATCTCCGGGCCTACATCGCGAACGAAAATCCCGCCGCAGCCGAGGATGTTGCCGTTCGGCTCGTCCAAGCGGTCGAGCACCTGACCGAGTATCCGGCGATGGGGCGACCTGGACGTTGGCCGCAAACACGGGAGCTTGTAGGTTCTTGCTTCGCACTTCCACGCCAAACCGGCATTCAATAATTCGGCCCGTTCAGCGCTTCCCACACCATCTTGTCGAAATGGTGGGTGGCGTGTTCGCTTCGCCATGAGTGGGCGGCATCGACCATCAACCGGCCCTGACGATAACCGCGTGCGCGGATGCCCTTCTGCTGGCCGTTCATGGCGGCGGTATCCTGCGGCAGCACGATGTCGCGAAGGCCGTTCATCTGCTTCTCGTTCTCCGGGGTCGGCGCGCCGGCGAAACAGTGATCGACGATGACGTCGGTGGTCTCCGGCCCGGTCGGCTGGCCGATCAGGACGCTGAAATTGGCCGGGCCGGGCTGGCCGAGCAGCATGTAGTTCGGCCACATGTACCAGACGTGGTTATCCTTGAAGGCATCGCCCA
This sequence comes from Rhizobium sp. Q54, assembly GCA_945903685.1. Taxonomy (GTDB): domain Bacteria; phylum Pseudomonadota; class Alphaproteobacteria; order SHVV01; family SHVV01; genus SHVV01. The sequence goes on along the minus strand of CAMDOQ010000022.1, from coordinate 19,556 downwards.
CCTTCGAGCGCAAGAGCTTCTCGCCCCAATCGCGCCGCATCTTGTCGTCGTCGATGAAGGATGTATGCGACTGCCAGCCGTCGTATTCGTGGCTCTCGCGCCGCGTGATGTCGACCGCCTGCATCGCTTCGGGGTGGATATGGGGGCAGTGGTAACACTCGAGCTGGTCCATCGTGAATTTCCAGTTGCACTGGAGCGGCAATACGTCGCGGCGATGGAAACGATAGGAGTCGATCGCCGGCAGAAAGCCGCGAATCTCCTCGGCGAGGCCGCGGAACTGCTGGGCCATCGGTTGGGCGTCGGGATCGAGGTTGACGAACACCATGTTCAAGAACTCCTCGACCCGGACCGGCGCCAGGCTGAAGTCCTCGAGCCGGAACCCGGCGACGTTTTCGGCGTTCCCCGCCGCCTTGAGCGCGCCGGTGGTGTCGTAGGACCAGGCGTGAAACGGGCAGGTGAGGATTGTCTTCGTGCCCTTGCCCTCGGCCAGGGTGTGGCCGCGATGCATGCAGACGTTATAGAAGGCACGGAGGACGCGGTCCTTGCCGCGCACCACGACGATCTTCTGATCGAACACATCGACCGTGACGTAGGCGCCGGGCTCGGCCAGGTCGCGGCGATAGCCGGCGAGCTGCCAGCTCTTGAAGAAGATCGCGTCCTGCTCGCGCCGGTAGATCGCGGGGTCGAAGTAATAGTGTGAGGGCAGCGTTGCCGAAACTTCGGCGATCGGGTGAAATTTCCCCGTGGGCGCGAGCTTGGCGGCGGCGTTCGACATGGCGTCCCTTTCCGATCGACCGTTTTCGAGGGTGACCGATCGGATCATAGGGGTCAACGGCCTGGATCGCTTTGACTTCGGAGCCGGTGCCCGCGCATGCTCCGCGCGCCCGCAGCTTGGTCGAGTGCTACGCCTTTGCCCGCGATCGTCGCCGTCGTCCTGCCCTTCTTCGCCCTCATCTTCGTCGGTTACGCCGCCGGGCGTTGGCGGGTATTGAGCGACGCCAACGTCGCCGGCATCAACGCGTTCGTGTTCTATTTCGCCCTGCCGGCGTTCCTGTTCCTGACGCTGGCGCAGTCGCCGCTCCGAACCGCGTTCGACGCCAATTTCGTCTACGCCTATTACGGCGCCGGGATCGTCGTCTACGCCCTGGTGGCGGGCTCGAGCCGCGTCATCGCGCACGCACCCTTGGGCGTCGCCGCCGTGCAGGGTCTGGCGGCATCGTTCCCGAACGTCGGTTATCTCGGGCTGCCGCTGGTGGTCGGCCTGTTCGGCGAGGCGGCAGTGCTGCCGGCAGCGATCATCGTCGCCCTCGATCACCTGGTGTTGGTCGCCGTGACTTTGATCCTGCTCGAAAGCGACAAGAGCGGCGGCGAGCGCTTGGCGGCGGCGGCCAAAGTCGCGCTCCTCTCGCTCGTCAAGAATCCGCTGCTGATTGCGATCGTCGCCGGCGGCCTCGTTTCGATGGTCGGCCTGCCGCTGCCGGCGCCGGCGGCCGCGTTCGCCAAGCTCCTGGGTGCTGCCGCCGGCCCGTGCGCGCTGTTCGCGCTCGGCGCGACGCTCGCGATGCGGGCAGGGCTGAAGGCGGCCGGCGACGTCGTATGGCTGGTTGCGGCCAAGCTCGTGCTCCATCCACTCGCGGTGTGGATCGCCGTTCGGTACGTCTTTCCGGTCGATCCGACCTGGGCTGCGGTCGCCGTGATCGATGCGGCGCTGCCGATGGCGGTCGGGGTCTACGTGGTCGCGAGCCAGTACAAGGTCTACGCCGAGCGGATTTCGACCGCGACCGTGATCGCGACCGCGACGTCGGTGGTGACGGTTTCGGCCCTCGCCGCACTGCTCGCGCCGGCGTGAGGCTTAAGCGGCTTTGGCGTAAGCCAGGCCGCGGTGGGCCGCGAGGAATGCGAGCACGACCCGGTTGAACGCGGCCGGTGCCTCGATGTTGCTCAAGTGTCCGATCTCGGGCAGCACGACGAGGCGCGAATCGGGCACCCGGCGCGCGATCTCCTCGCCGATCGAAGGCGGCGTCAATCGATCGGCGCCACCATAGACGCAGAGCGTCGGCACGCGGATTTCGTGGAGGCGCTGCGGCAGATCGTAAGTGAGCGAGGTGGCGATGCCTTTCAGGTATGACTCGGTCCGCAGCGCAGCGATGCTCTCGATCAGCCGCGCATGGACGGCGGGCGTCACGTGCGGGCCTTCGAGCGTCGGCACCACGTCGGGTGCGATGTCGCGGGGCGTCTTGCCCGCGAGCAGCGGCTGCTGCCGCAGCCGGAGGAACTGCTCGCGCTTCTCCGGCGGATCGGCCTTGAGCCCGAACGCGGTATCGCAGAGCGTCAGGGTCGCGACCCGGTAGGCGTGGCGATAGTAGAAGTCCTGCGCGATCCGTCCGCCCATCGACAGGCCGACGATGTGCGCCGTAGCGGCACCGAAATGGTCGAGCACGCGAACGAGATCGGCGCAGATATCCTCGAACAGGTACGGACCGTCGTAATCGTCGGACAGACCGTAGCCGCGCGCATCCCAGGCGGCGGCGTGGAAATGCGCGGCGAACGCCGGAATCTGGTCGTACCAATTGGTGCGGTTGCCGCCGATACCGTGGAGAAAGACGACGAGCGGTCCCTCGCCCTGGTGATCGACGGCGATGAAAGGCTTGGGGCCGATTCGCACGGTGGTCCAGCTCGGCATCGATCTCTCCCTTCCGCGCTAGGTGCGGGCTCGCGCGTCTTGCTTCTCGATCTCGCGGGTCCGCAGCACGCGCCGCATCACCTTGCCGGTCGCGGTCATCGGCATCTCGGCGACGAATTCGATCAGGCGTGGATATTCATGTGCCGCCAAGCGCTCGCGCACCCAGCGCTGGATCTCGGCGGCAAGTGCGTCGGTCGGCACCACACCGGACTTGACCACGATGAAGGCCTTGACGATCTCGGTCCGCACCGGATCGGGAACGCCGACCGCGGCGGCGACGGCGATGGCGGGGTGCTTCAGCAGCGTGTCCTCGATCTCGCCGGGGCCGATGCGGTAGCCGCCCGAGGTAATCACGTCGTCGGCGCGGCCCTTGAACCAGAAGTAGCCGCCCTCGTCCATGGTGCCGAGGTCGCCGGTCAACAGCCACTCGCCCGCGTATTTCTTCCGCGTTGCGTCGGGGTTGTTCCAGTACTCGATCAGCATCACCGGATCGGGGCGCGCGACCGCGATTTCGCCTTCGGTGCCGGGCGGAAGCGGCGTGCCGTCGGCATCGACCACGGCGACGCGGTGCCCCGGCGTCGCGCGCCCCAACGCGCCCGGTTTGGCCGCCATCAGTTTGGGTACGTGCGCGAGCACGAGATTGCACTCGGTCTGGCCGTAGATCTCGTTGATCGAAACGCCGAACCGGCTCCGGCCCCACTCGATCAGTTCGGCGCCGACCGTCTCGCCGCCCGAAATGATGGTGCGAAGATCGAGCCCGGCCGGGACCGACGTGCCCCGCATCAGCTTGAGCATGGTCGGCACCATGAAGAGGTTGCGAACCCGGTGCTTGGCGATGGCCGCGTAGGCGCGCTCGGGGTCGAACCTGCCTTTGGGCCGAAACGCGACCACCGGCTTCCCGTGCCAGAGCGTCGGCAGGAGGACGTCGGCCAAGCCGCCCATCCACGCCCAATCGGCCGGCGACCACGAGCGGTCGCCGTCCTGCCCGAAGAACTCGTGCGGTAGATCGAACCCCGGCATGTGCCCAAGCATGGTGCGATGGGCGTGAAGCGCGCCCTTGGGCAGGCCGGTGGTCCCCGAGGTATACGCGAGGAAGGCAGGGTCGTCGGCGCGGGTCTGCAAGGTCGCGCGCTCCGGACTGGCGCGGGCGACGAGCTTCCAAAAGTCGAGCGCGCCCACGTCGTCGCCATCGATCAGAAACACATGCGCGAGCGTCGGGCAGCGGTCGCGGATCGCCGCGATCTTGGGCCAATTGTCGCGGTCGGTGACGACCGCCTTGGCGCCGGCGTCGTTGAGCCGGTACTCGAGCGCGTCGGCCCCGAACAGCGTGAACATCGGGATCGTCACCGCGCCCAGCTTCCAGGCCCCCAAGTGCGCGAGCAGGGTCTCCGGCGTCTGGCCCAACAGCACGCCAATGCGGTCGCCGCGCTCGATGCCGTGCGCCGCGAACAGATTGGCGGTGCGTCCGGCGAGTTCGCGTACCTTGGCGAAGGAATAACGCCGGACAGTGCCGGCGTCGGTCTCGTGGATGAGGGCGAGCGCACGCGGCGTCGCCTTGGCGTGGCGGTCGCAGACGTCGCGCACGATGTTGTAGCGCGTCGGGATCCGCCAGCGGAACCGGCGGCAGACCTCATCGTAGGTGGCAGCGGCCTTGAGCATGATGAACGCCCACTTTACAACGGTTGCCTAGCGGCTGGCACAACCGTTGCCTGGCGGCTGGCGACGGAAGGGCTTGGCCATGATCATCGCGCAAATCTCCGACTGCCACATTGTCGCCGACGGCCGGCTATTGTTCGGCCGGGTCGCGACGAACGCGATGCTCGAGCGGGCGATCGCCAGCATCAACGCGCGGGCGCCAGCGGTCGATGCGATCGTTGCGACCGGCGATCTCGTCGAGTCGGGCAAGCCGGCCGAATACGAATGTCTGCGGGCGATCCTCACCGGCGCCAACGCGCCGGTTTATCTGCTCCCCGGCAATCACGATGACCGCGCCGCGCTCCGGGCGGCGTTCCCCGATCACGGCTACCTCGGGACCGGCGGCCCGGTCGCGTACGCGATCGACCGCGGCGCGTACTCGTTCGTCGCGCTCGATACGACGGTGCCGGGCGCGCCGCACGGCGCATTCGATGAGGACGGTGCGCAGCGCCTGACCGGGCTGCTCGATCCGCGCCGCCGCCAGACCGTCCTTGTCTTCACCCACCATCCGCCGTTCGCGACCGGGATCTGGTGGATGGACGCGATCGGCGTCAAAGGCGGGCGCCGCTTCGCCGATGTGATCCGGCGTTACGACAACATCGAGCGCGTCGCTTGCGGCCATATCCACCGCTCGATCGCCCGCCGTTGGGCCGGCACCGTCGCCTCGGTCGCGCCCTCGACCGCGCATCAGTTGGCGCTCGACCTCGCCGACACCGCGTTCCTCGGCTTGACGCTCGAGCCGGCCGGATACGACCTCCACGTCGTCGGGCGCAACCGCATCACCACCCACACGGTCGCGGTCGGGACGCCGGAGATTTTCTCGCACGTGACGCCCGAGCGGTTGCCCGGCACGCGGGCCGAGATGGAGCGGCTCAAGCGCGAAATGGCGCCCGAGTACGCGGAGTAGCCATGGACCACGGCATCGCCGGCATCGATCATCCGGTGGTCGCGGTCGCCGACCTCGGCCGCGCGCGCGACCGCTTCGCGCGGCTCGGGTTCGTCACCACGCCGCGCCGTCGGTTCCAGAACTGGGGCACCGCCAATCACGCGGTCATGTTCGCCGACGACTACATCGAGCTGTTGGGCATCGTCGATCGAAGCGCGTTCCTCACGCCGGGTCTCGCCGACTTCCTCGCCGTCGGCGAAGGCATCATGGCGGTAACGATGCGCGGGAACGACGTCGCCGCGGCGCATACCGCGCTTGCCGCCGACGGCTACCAGCCGACCGCGCCTTCCGAGACGACGATCCACGTCGAAGATCCGGGCGGCCCGATCCCGCAGTCGTTTCGCTGGTTTCGGATCGGCGCCAAGACGCCCGATCTCTACCTCATGGTGGTGCAGCCGCTCCGGCCGGAGAACATGCGTCGTCCGGCGTGGCTCGCGCATCCCAATTCGGCTTACGCCGTCACCGGCGTGACGGTCGTGGTCGCGAATCCGGCAGAACTCCGCGCGGCCTATGAAGCGCTGTTCGCGGCATCCGCGGCGCCCGAACCCGACGGCTCGTTTGCGATCGCGAGCGGTCACGGCACGTTCCGGTTCGTGACGCGCGTGCGGTTTACCGGCGATTTTCCCAGCCTCGATCCGGCGCCCGGGCGCCCGGTGCCGACGATCGCTGCACTCGCGGTCGGGGTTCGCGATCTCGCCGTAGCGCGCCGCGTGCTGGCGGCGAATGGGGTCGTATTTGCCGATCGTGGCTCGCAACTCGTTGTACCCCCGGAAGCGGCCGGCGGCTTCGTCCTGACGCTCGGTGCCTAGAAACCGAGCAGGTTCTTCGGCAAGAACGTCGCCAGCGCCGGCCACAGCCACACCGCCGCCAGCACCAGGATCTGCAAGGCGACGAACGGCACGATTCCGCGCACCATGTGGCCGTAGGTGATCGCCGGCGGCGCGATGGTGCGGAAGTAGAAGATCGCCGGCGCCATCGGCGGGGTCAGATAGCTCGTCTGGATAACGACCAGCATCAGGACGCCGAACCAGACCTGGTCGACTCCGGCGGCCTTGAGTGGCGTCAGGAAGATCGGGACGGTAATTAAGACGATCGTGATCCAGTCCAGGACGAAGCCCAGCAGGAACACGATCAGCAGGAACAACGCGATCAAGCCGTGGGGGCCGAGCGTCAAGTCGGCGACCAGGCCGTTGATGAGAGCGCGGCCGCCGCTCACCAGGAACACGCCCGAAAACAGGCTGCCGCCGAGGACGATCATCATCACCATGGCGCTGATCGAGACCGACTTCCGGAGCGCTTCGTAGCCGACCTTGGGGGTGAATTCGCCGTAGACGAGGGCGAGGACCAGCGCGCCGGCGGCGCCGATCGCGGCGGCCTCGGTCGGCGAGGCGATTCCGAACATGATCGATCCGAGGACGGCGACGATCAGGATGGCGGCGGGCAAGAGACCGGTCGCGGTGAGGCGGACCTTGTCGCGGAGCGGGACCGCGGCCCCGGCGACCGGCGGGCCGACCTTGGGATCGATCAGCGCAATCACCACGATGTAGGCGATGAACGCCACCACCATCAGCCCGCCCGGCGCGACGATGCCGAGCAAGAGGTCGCCGATCGACACCTCGGCGATCGAGCCGTAGATAATGACCGTGATCGAGGGCGGGATGATGGTGCCGAGCGAGCCGCCGGCGCAGATCGTGCCCGAGATCAGGCGCTTGTCGTAGGCGTACTTCAGCATCGGCGGGATCGCCATCATCCCGATCACGGTCTCGACCGCGCCGATGATGCCGGTCGCGGCGGCGAACACCGCGCACATCGCGATCGCGGCGACCGCGAGCCCACCCGGCAGCCGGCCAAGCCAGAGCTGCATGACGTCGAACAGCCGCCGCGCGATCGAGGTGCGCTCGAGAATCGAGCCCATGATGATGAAAAGCGGGATCGCGGCCAGCACCGGGCCCGAGGCGACGCCCTCGACCCGGCTAGCCAGGATACGGCCGACATTGTCGCCGAACGCGACCACGCCAAAGCCGAACGCGACCGCGATCAGCGCGAAGGCAACCGGGATGCCGAGGAAAATCAAAATGAACAGCGCCGGGAACATCAGCGCCGGAAGGAGGCTCTGCACGGGCGGCCTCCTGCCTAGTGCGGTCGGTTGAGGCCGGGCCCCGCCACCGCCGACGGGTCGATGCAGCCCCGGAGATGGCGCAACGCCTCAATCAACGCCTGCAGCCACAGCATGACGAGGCCAAGCGCGATCGCGGTGTAGAACGGCCAGATCTTGGGCTGCCACGGGCTTACCGCCTCGACCTTGCCGGTCGCGAGCGCTTCCCACGCCGAGAGTGTGCTCGAACGCGCGATCAGCGCCAGCGCCGGCAGCAGCAGGATGAGATAGAACGCGGCGTTGATCGCGTGCTGGGTCCGCATCGGCAGGCGCACGGAGAGGAAATCGATCCGGACGTGATTGTTTTTGGCCAGGGTAAAGGCGGCGGCCAGCATGAACAGCCCGCCGTTCAGCATGTAAGCGACGTCGTACGCCCAGACCGTCGGCGCGTTGAAAACGTAACGCGCGACGACTTCATAGCCGGTCGCACCGACCAGGCCGACCAGCAGCAACATCGCCACCGCCGTGCAGACGAACGACACCCGATCAACCGCCGCGAACAGCCGGGTCAGCATCGACGAAGACCGAGAGCGGCGGGCGCGGGCCGGCCCGCCGCTCGATCGACTCCTACCTCTTGTCCCAGGCGCGGGTGCCGGAATTGGCGGCAAACGTCGCCTGATAGTCGGTCATGTGTTTGAGGATACGGCCCATCCACGGATTGCCCTTACCTTCGTTCTCCTTGGCCTTGGCCTCGAGCCACTTCCGGGTCTCGGCCTGGATGTCGAGGACCAGCGCCGGATCGAGTTCGATGAACTCGTTCTTGTTGTCGCGGTACTGCGGCATCGCCTTGAAGTCTTCCTGGCCCGTCAACGCGTACGAGCGATAGGTGGTGAGCTCGGCCGCCGCTTCGAGCACCTGCTTGTCGGCGTCGGCGAGTGCGTTCCACTTGTCCATGTTGATCACGCACTCGACCGGCGAAGCCGGCTGATGCACGCCGGGGATGATGATGTATTTGGCGACCTTGTGGTAACCCAGGCCGAGGTTGCCGCCGGGGCCGGCGAACTCGAGCGAATCAATCACCTTGCGCTCGAACGCGCCGAACAGCTCTTCGCTCGAAATGACGGCGGTCGGCGCGCCGTAGACTTCTTTCAGCACCTGGGCCCACACGCCGGTGGTGCGGTGTTTCAAGCCCTTCAGGTCGTCCTTGGTGCGAACCGGCTTGTGCGAATGGGCGAAGAACTCGGTGGTGCCGAGCCCGCACATCATCGAATGCACTTTCAGCACCTCGCGGCGGTAGTCCTGCCACAGCTGCTTGCCGCCGCCGACGTAGTACCAATGGAGCCAAGTCTCGGGCGACGGGCCGCCGGGGAAGTTGCCGAGCAAACCGTTCGCCAGATCGGCGTTGGCGAGGAACGCGGCGGTGGTCCAACCGGCGTCGACCGTGCCCTTGGCTACTTCCTCGTGGATCTTGAACGCCGGGACGATCTCGCCGACGCCGAACGGCTGGATCTCGATGCGCCCGCCGCTCATCAGCTTGGCGTTGTCGCTGAACGCCTTGACCATCGTCGTGTAGAAAAACGTGTTGACCGGCACGATCGCCTGGAAGCGCCACTTGACCTGTTGCGCTTCGACGGTGGCGGCGAACCCGAGCGCCGCGACGGCGGCGGTCAGGCTGAGAATGAGCTTACGCATGGAAACCTCCCTTGGGGTCATGGTCAGTAACCGCGCGGTACTTCAAGACCGTCACGGCGGATTGCACGTCTATCCTTGAATCGGAAGTAAGGCATCATAACCCGTGCCGCGAGCTTCGTCAGCCGCGGTACCGGGCGGAGCGGCTCGATCGGGATCGGCAGCGCGTGCTCCGACGCCCCGCCGAGATAGTCGGCGACCACCGACCCGAGCGCGGTCGCGGTCGGGACGCCACGGCCCGAGAAGCCGACGATGCCGAGCACGCCGGGCGCCACCTCGAACAGGCGCGGCAACAGCTCGGGCCGCACGTCGATCGTGCACAGCCAGTAATGCTGCCAGCGGACCGCGCCGATCTGCGGCCACGTCCACTGTAGCCGCTCGGTCAAGAGCCGCTCGGTATAGCCGCGATCGGCGCCGCGCCGACCCGACACCACGACCGCGGTCGTCAGGCGGCCGTGGCCGTCGTATTTGATGCCGAACGGTTCGGGCCGGGTGTCGACCAGATGGTGATTGCCGGGAAGGATCGCGGCGCGGGCTGCGGCATCGAGCGGCGCGGTCGCGGCCGAAGCGATCGCGATCCCGGCATAGGCGCGCTCGAGCCGCGGCCACGCCGCGCCCGAGTAGGCGCCGGTCGCGATGACGACGCGTTCGGCGGTGACGGCACCGGAAGGCGTCGTGACCCGCCAATTCGACCCGGTACGCACAATTTTGGCGACCGGCGAGCGGGTGAAAATCCGCGCGCCCTCTTGGAGCGCGGCGGCGGCGAGCCCGCGGGCGTAGCCGAGCGGGTTCAAATGCCCGGCGTCCTCGTAAAGCCAGCCGCCGTGGAAGACGTTGGCGCCGGTGAGTGTCTGCATCTCGGCCTTGTCGACGAGGCGGCACGGCCGGCCGAGCGCGGCGTAGTCGGCGTGCTTGGCTTCGAGGAGCCGCATCGCGCCGGGGCGGTGCGCGGCATGGAGGCATCCGACCCGGACCGCCTCGCAGTCGATGTTGTACTGGGCGATCAGGCCGAACACGCGTTCCGCGGCGCCGGTCTGGAGCGCAATCAGGGGCGCGGCGCGCGCGCCGTACTGGGCCCGGATCGTCGCCAACGAATGATCGGCGCGGAAATGGAACGTCGGCGTGCAGTGGCCCCCGTTCCGCCCCGAGGCGCCGAAGCCCACGTCCTCGGCCTCGACGACGACGGCCTTGATGCCGGCGCGGGCCAGGTAGAGCGCGGTCGCGAGCCCGGTATAGCCGGCGCCGACGATCGCGATCGGCGCCGTGACCTCGCCTTCGAGCCGGCCGGTTACGGGCGCCGGCGGCGCGGTTGCGGCCCACAACGAATCTGCACCGTGGTGAGGTTGGCGAACCACGAGAGCTACCGCCGGCCCTCGTCCTTCGACGGGCTCGGGATGCGGGGCACGCTCACCGCAGTCGCGGCAGGACGTCGCGGGCCAAGGTCGCGATCAAGTCGGTTTTGGGCGTGGTCGGGGTCGGGCCCATCGCGATCAGCACCCAGTTGGCGAGCCCTTGATCGCGCAGCTCGCCCAGACGCTTGGCGATGTCGGCCGGCGTGCCGAAGATGCGGGGCGAGCGCGACATCAGCCAGTCGTAGATGCCGAGCTTCTTCGCGCGCTCGACCACGAGCCGGTCGCGCCCCGGCGTACGGTAGGCCGCGCGAACGTCGTGGGTGTCGGCGTTGAGTTCGCGGACCTTCGCTTCGAACTCGCGCGGTACCCCCTTGCCCTCGAACCCGCCCATGGTGAGCCAGACCGGATACCAGCCGAGGCTCGCATCGGCCGCAGCGGCGACGCTTTCGGCGAAAACGGCCCGCGCATTCCACCAGACATCGAACTGGTTGGCGCTGCGGCCCGCGGCGGCCGAGCCGTCGGCGATGATCGCCCGCGCTTGGGCGATGTCCTCGTCCGAAAAACCGATACCGACGATGGCGCCGTCAGCGACCTCGGCCGCCATGCGCAAGACCTTGGGCCCGGCGCAGGCGACGTAGACCTTGAGGTCGAAGGGTTCGAACCGGCTCCACACCGGCTCGAACGTTTGCCCGTCCCAGGCGACGCGCTCGCCGCGCAGCAGCGCCTTGACGGTCAAGATGTAGTCGCGGATGCGCGCGATCTTGGCCGCTTTGACGCCGACCGACCACGCCGCCGAGTCGCCGGTGCCGATCCCCATCGCGATCCGCCCCGGCGCCAGTTCGTGGAGCGAGAGCATGGCGCCGGCCGTGACCGAGGGATGCCGCGTCACCGGGTTGGTGACATACGTCATGATCTGCGCGCGCTTGGTGCCGGTCGCGGCGAGCGTCGCGGCGACGTAAAGCTCGCGGAAGATGATCGGCGAATCGACGATCCCGATCATGTCGAATCCGGCGTTCTCGCACGCCTGCCACATCTTGACCGCGTCGGGGACCGGCATGTCCTGCGAGCAGACCAGCGAGAATTTCATCGGTGCGGGCATGGCGAGGTTCATACGCTCCGGCCGCCGTCGACGTCGAGGCAGATGCCGGTGAGGAAGTCCGACTCATCGGACGCGAGGAACAGGGCCGCGCTCGCGACGTCGCGCGGGGTCGAGAAGCGACCCAACGGAATTGTCGCCAGGAAACGCTTGCGGTTCTCGGGCGTATCGGGCGCGCCCATGAAGGTTTCGAGCAGGCCGGTCTCGCCGATCACCGGATTGATCGCGTTGACCCGGATTTTGTCGCCCGCGAACTCGACCGCGAGCGATTTCGTAATGGTCACGGCGGCGCCTTTGGTCGCGTTGTACCAGGTGAGGTTGGGGCGCGGGCGCACGGCGGCGGTCGAGGCGATGTTGATCATGACGCCGCCGCCCTGGCGGCGCATCACCGGCACTGCGGCGCGGGTCGCGTGGTAGAGGCTCTTGACGTTGATCGCCATCAGCTTGTCGAAGTCGGCTTCGCTGACCTCGAGGCTCGAACGGTTGGAATAGGCCCAGCCGGCGTTGTTGACCAGGACGTCAAGCCGCCCGAACGCCGCTACCGCGGCATCGACCATGGCTTGGACGTCCGTCCCTTTGGCGACGTCAGCGTGAACGTAGTGGGCGCGGGCGCCGGTCGCGGCGATCTCGCGCTCGACCCGGCGACCGCCCTGGTCGTTGATATCGGCGATCACCAGCGCCGCGCCCTCGGCGGCGAAGCGTTTGGCGATGCCCTCGCCGAAGCCCGACGCAGCGCCGGTGACGAGCGCAACTTTGTCCTTCAGGCGCACGCGTCACCCATGTTTCAGCACCACGGTCTTGACCGTGGTGAGATGATGGAGCGCCTCCATGCCTTTTTCGCGGCCGTACCCTGAGCGCTTCATCCCGCCGAACGGCAGCTCGACGCCGCCGCCGGCGCCGTAGTTGTTGACGAATACCTGGCCGCACTTGAGGCCCTTGGCGACCCGGAGCTGGCGCCCGCCGTTCTCGGTCCAGACGCCGGCGGTCAAGCCATAGGCGGTCGCGTTGGCGAGCCGGATCGCGTCTTCCTCGTCGGTGAACGGGATCGCCGACAGCACCGGCCCGAACACCTCGTCGCACGCGAGGCGATTCGACTGCGGCACCGGCCCATAGAGCGCCGGCGCGACGTAGTAGCCGCCCGCGGGCAGGTCGTTCGCGAACTGGGCGCGGGCGAGGGCCGGAATGCCTTCCTCGGCTGCCTTGGCCAGGAACCCTTCGACCCGCTTCTTTTGCCCCGCGCTGATCAGCGGGCCGCAGTCGAGATCGGCGAGCGCCGGGCCGACGCGGAGCTTGGCGAAACGCTCGGCGACCTGGCCGACAACGCCGTCGTAGACGCGGCGCTCGACCAGGAGCCGGCTCCCGGCCGAGCAAGTCTGGCCGGCATTCTGGATGATGGCATTGACGATGGTCGGAACCGCGGCCTCGAGATTGGCGTCGGCGAACACGATTTGCGGCGACTTGCCGCCGAGTTCCATGGTGCAGCCGGCGTTGCGCCGGGCTGCCGCTTGCTGGACCAGCGTGCCGACCTCGGGCGAGCCGGTGAAGGAGACGTGATCGATGTCGGCATGGCCGGCCAAGGCCGCGCCCGCTTCTTCACCCAAGCCCGTCACCAGGTTCAAGATGTCGGCGGGCAAGCCGGCGGCGAGCGCGAGCTCGGCCAAGCGAATGACCGCGAGGCACGCTTCCTCGGCAGGCTTCAAGACCAGCGCATTCCCGGCGGCGAGCGCGGCGGCGATGGTGCGGGCGCCCATCTGGAGGGGATAGTTCCACGGGATGATGTGGCCGGTGACGCCGTAGGGCTCGCGGATCGCGATCACCTGGTATTCCGAGAGGAACGGAATCGCGTCGCCGTGGATCTTATCGGCGGCGCCGGCGTAGAACTCGAAATAGCGGGCGGCGACGGTGGCATCGACCCGTGCTTGCTTCAAGGGCTTGCCGGTATCGCGCGCCTCGAGCGTTGCCAGTTCCTCGGCATGGGTCCGGATCGCCTCGGCAATCTTGGCGAGGAAACGGCCGCGCTCGACCCCGGGCACTTTCCGCCAGTGCGTTTCGTAGGCGCGCCGGGCGGAGGCGACGGCACGGTCGATGTCCTCGGCGCGGCCGCGCGCAATGCGCGCGAACTCGCGGCCCTCGGACGGATCGATCATCGCCAGGGTTTCGCCGCTCTTGGCCGCCTGCCAGCGGCCCTCGGCCAGAATCGTGCGCTCGTTCATGACGGAATGCCTTTCGTTCCCCACCCTAGTACTCGGAATCACAGATTGATGACACAGCGAAGGTTCGAAGAAACCCTCGTCCTGAACTCGTCGAAGGACGAGGACCCTCATGGTTCGACACGCTCACCATGAGGGCTTAACGCAGAGCGTCCGCCCGACTCACGTTTCCGCGATAGCCGGTACTAGCGCGCGACAGGGGGTAATTCCACGGCGGGTCGCAGTAGCATAGACTGGCGCCATGACGCGGGGGCCAACCGACCCGCATACCAGGGAGCAAGCCATGAAAAAGGTATTGTTAGCGGCCGTCGCCGGCGTGATGGCCTTTGCCGGTGTTGCCGCCGACGCGCTCGCCCAGGCCAAGGACTCGGTCGTCATCGTCATGCGGCTCGAGCCGGCGCCGGGTCTCGATCCGACCATGGGTGCGGCTGCCGCCATCGGCGAGGTTACGTCCTACAACGTGTTCGAAAACCTGGTCCGCATGGACCAGACCGGGAAGATCCATCCGATGCTCGCCGAGAAATGGGCGATCTCGGAGGACGGCCTGAGCTACGTCTTCGACCTCGTCAAGGGCGTCAAGTTCCACGACGGCACCGACTTCGATTCGGCCGACGTCAAGTACACCTTCGAGCGCAATGTCGGTGAAAAAAGTACCAACAAGGACAAGGCGCTGTTCGCCAACATCGTGGCGATCGAAACACCCGACAAGCATAAAGTCGTGGTCAAGCTCAAGTCGCCGAACTCGCTCTTTCTGTTCAAGCTCGCGCAGGCGCCGTCCTCGATCGCCAACGAAGAAGCCGTCGCCAACATCGGCACGGCGCCGGGCGGCACCGGGCCCTACAAGTTCGTCAAGTGGACCAAAGGCGACTCGGTCGAGATCGAGAAGTTCGCCGGCCATCGCGACGCTGCCAAGATCAAGATCGCCAAGGTCAAGTTCCGCTTCATCTCCGACGAAGCGGCGCAGGTCGCGGCGCTCCTCGCCGGCGACGTCGACTACATCACCAACGTCTCGCCGGAAAGCGTCGACCAACTCCGCAAGAACCCCACGCTCCAGGTGACGGTCGGCACCACCGAGGGCGAGACCATCCTGACGATGAACAACAAGCACCCGGCGCTTTCCGACGTGCGGGTACGGCGCGCGATCATGCATGCGATCGACCGCAAGGCGGTGATCGACGGCGCCCAGGCCGGGTTCGGCACGCCGATCGGCGCCCCGTTCGCGCCGCACCATCCGGCCTATATCGATCTGACCGGGATGTCGGCCTACGACCCGGCCAAGGCCAAGGCGCTCCTCAAAGAGGCCGGCCAGGAGGGCAAGCTGGAACTCTCGCTCAAGCTGCCGCCCCCGTCCTACGCGCGCAAGGGCGGCGAGATCATCGCCGCGATGCTGGGTGAGGTCGGGATCAAGACCAAGATCGAGAACGTCGAGTTCGCGCAGTGGCTCGACGCGGTGTTCCGCAAGAAGCAGTACGACCTAACCATCATTTCGCACGTCGAGCCGATGGACATCATCAACTACACCAACCCCGAATATTACTGGCAGTACGACAGCCAGGCGTTCCGCGATCTCTACAAGCAGTTCGAGCAGGCGACGACCGAAGCCGACCAGAACAAGCTTCTGCAGGCGATGCAGCGCAAGCTCGCCGAAGACGCGGTCAACGGCTACCTGTTCGAGTTCGCCAAGCTCGGCGCCGCGAAGAAAGGCTTGAAGGGCCTATGGTCCAACCAGCCCGCCTTCATCAACCACGTCGCCCAGATGGCGTGGGAGTGAGCGGACGGTCTTAAGCCCTCCCCCGCAGCGCGGGGGAGGGTAGGGTGGGGGCGATGCGCCTGCTCATCGCCATGATGAAGCACGAGACGAACACGTTTTCGCCCGTGCCGACCGACTTGGCTCGCTTCCGTGCCTGGGGACTGCACGAGGGCGCGGACGTCGTTCGCGCCTATGGCGCGACACGGATGCCGGTCGCCGCCTATCTCGCCTTGGCGCACGGGGCGGGCGCCGCGGTGGTGACGCCGATCGCGGCTGAGGCGATGCCGTCGGGCCGGGTCGCCAGGGACGCCTACGAGTACATGGCCGGCCGCATCGTCGAGGCGGCCGCGGGGTGCGACGGCGCGCTCCTCGACCTTCATGGCGCCATGGTCGCCGAGCATGTCGATGACGGCGAGGGCGAACTGCTCGAGCGTCTACGCGCCAAGGCGCCCGACCTCCCGATCGCGGTCACCTGCGATCTCCACTGCAATTTGACCGAACGGATGGTGCGGAACTCGACCGCGCTGATCGGCTACAAGTCCTATCCGCACGTCGACATGTACGAAGTCGCGACCCAAGTCGGGCAGGTCGTTCTCGACGCCATGCAGGGCCGCGCCCGACCGGTAATGGCGTGGGGCAACGTGCCGCTTCTCTCGCAAACGCTCCGCCAGGGCACCGACGATCCGCCGATGCGCGAGCTGATCGCGGCCGCGCGCGCGGCTGAGCGTGAGCCTGGCATCCGTGCCGCGACCGTCTTCGGCGGCTTCGCCTTGGCCGACATCGCCGATGCCGGCACCTCGGCGATCGTCGTCGCTGACGGCGATGCGGCCCTGGCCGCCCGAGTGCGCGACCGGCTGCTCGCGCAAGCGTGGGCGGCACGCGAGGACTTCGTCTATCGCCATGAGTCGCTCCAAACGGCCGTCGCGCGCGCCAAGGCGCTCACCGAAGGACCGGTGATTCTCCTCGATCACGCCGACAATTGCGGCTCGGGCGGGACGCAGGACGTGATGACGGTGGTCGCTGAAGTGCTGCGCCAAGGCCTGGACGACGTCATCGTCGGCGCGGTGTGGGACCCGGACGCGGTAACCCGGATGCAGCAGGCGGGAATCGGGGCGCGGGTGACGATCGATCTCGGCGGCAAGACCGACATGCCGTCGATCGGGCTCAAGGGCCGGCCGCTCGCCGTCACCGGTACGGTGCGTACGCTCACCGACGGCGAATGGATCGTGCGTGGGCCGATGTACACCGGGGTCAAGGTCCAGATGGGTCCGACCGCCGTGCTCGACACCGGCAAGATGAAGATCGTTGTCGTCTCGCGCCACCACGAGCCGTGGGATCAGGGCGTTTTCACCTCGGTCGGCCTGTCGCCGCCGCACGCGCGCTACATCCTCTTAAAGTCGCGCATCCACTATCGCGCCGGGTTCGCGCCGCTCGCCAAGGCGACCATCACCTTGGACGGCGCCGGCGTCACCACCTCGGACAACGCGATCCTCGAATATCAGCGCGTGCGCCGGCCGATCTATCCGCTCGATCGCATCAACGAGCCTTAACCGGCGATCACGCCGCGTTCGATCAGCGCAACACGCGCGGCGGTGACGCCCTTGACGCATTGGGCGTCGATCCCGAGCGCGCGTGCGGCCGCGACATTGGGCTCGTTATCGTCGAGGAACAGGATGTCCCCCGGCGCGTAGCCCAGCTCGGCGACCGCGTACGCGAAAATCGCCGCGCTCGGTTTGACGTGTCCGATCTCGTAGGACAGGAACCGGCGCTCACAGGCATCGATCAGGGCGCGAAGATCGCCATTGTCCCGATAGTGGAGAACGTTGGTGTTGCTAAGGCACCCGATCGTCGCGAAAGCGCGGACTTGGGCAAGGAGGTCGAAGGCGCCCGGGAATGCGTGCGTGATCCAACCTCGGAACGAGGCGAGAAATGCGTCGGGCGACAGGTCGAAGCCGTTTTCGGCGACGAACCCGGCCGCGAACTCCTCCGGTGCGCAACGGCCGGCTTCGAAACGCTGCACCCAGGGCGAGGCTAGCCACTGCCGCCAGATCGCGGCGCCGTCGCTCTTTCCCGTAAGCCGCGCGATCTCGGCGGTGCCGACGGTCTCGATCAAGACGCCGCCCAAATCGAATAGGACGGCGCGCGGTGCGGGCATGATCGACTAACGGCCGCTTACCGACGCGAGCGTTCGCTCGATCGCCGCCAAGGCATCGGCCGGGATCGTCTTACCGGCGGCGCCGGCGTTCTCGATCACCTGCTCGGGTCGGGTCGCGCCGATGATCGCCGACGCCACGCTCGGCAGCCGCAGCACCCAGGCGAGCGCCAACTGCGCCATGGTGAGGCCTAAGCCGGCCGCGATCGGGCGCAGGCCTTCGATCGCGGTGAGCGCGGCAGGCTTCAAATACTCGTTCGGGAAGAACCCGCCCATCGAACGGCTTTTGGCGCGCGAGTCGGCCGGCGGCGCCTGGCCCGGCTTGTACTTGCCCGTGAGCACGCCTTGCGCAAGCGGGCAGAACACGATCTGGCCGATGCCGTTCTTCGCGCAATAGGGGATGACGGCCGCCTCGGGCCCGCGCTCGAGCAGCGAGTACTCGGGCTGGCTCGACACGAACCGCGTGACCCCGGCCATTTCGTGCGCGGCCTTGATCTTGTCGGCCGGCCACTCGCTGAAGCCGATCCAGCGCACCTTGCCGGCTTTGACCACGTCGCTAAGCGCGGTCATCGTCTCTTCGAGCGGCGTGCCCTTGTCGTAGCGGTGACACTGATAGAGATCGACGTAGTCGACCTTGAGGCGCTTGAGCGAGGCGTCGAGCTGCTTCAACACCTGGGCGCGCGAGAGGCCGGAATCGCTCGCGGTCATCGGAAAGTAGAGCTTGGTCGCGAGCACGTACGAGGCGCGCGGAACGCCCTCGAGCGCTTCGCCGAGGACCGTCTCGGCGGCACCGCGCCCGTAGATATTGGCGGTGTCGATAAAGTTGATGCCGGCATCGAACGCGGCGCGGACGCAGGCGTTTGCCGCCTTGGCCTCGACTCCGGCGCCGTAGGTGAGCCACGAACCGAGCGCGATTTCCGAGACCTTCAAGTCGCTGGTGCCGAGCGTACGGAACTTCATGCTTGTCTCCTCACCGCGCAACGACAGGGACCTTGGGCACCGCAGCGAGAAGGTTGCGCGTGTATGCATGCTGCGGGTCGGCGAAGATCGCGTCGGTCGAACCGCGTTCGACGATCGCGCCCCGGTTCATCACCGCGACCTCGTCGCACACATACTCGACCACGGCGAGATCGTGGCTGATCAGGAGATAGGTGACGCCGAACTCGGCTGCCAGGTCCTTCATCAAGTTGAGCACCTGCGCGCGCACCGAGAGGTCGAGCGCCGACACCGGCTCGTCGGCGACGATCAGTTCGGGCCGCGTGATCAGGGCGCGGGCGATCGCGATCCGCTGGCGCTGGCCGCCCGAGAACTCGTGCGGGTACTTGGCGAGATCGCCCTCCTTGAGGCCGACCGCTTGCAGCGCGTCGACGACGCGGGCGCGGCGCACATCCCTGGCGGTGGGTTCGAGCGCGTCCAAGGGCTCGGCGACGATGCGGCCGACGCGGTAGCGCGGGTCGAGCGAGCCGAACGGGTCTTGGAACACCATCTGGAAGTGCCGTCGCAGCCGCCGGAGCGCGGTCGGGTCGAGGGCGTTGAGGTCGGTGCCGCGGAAACGAACGCGGCCGGCGGTCGGCGGCTCGAGCGCCATCACCAGGCGCGCGAGGGTCGATTTGCCCGACCCCGACTCGCCGACCAGCCCCAGGCTGGTGCCGCGCTTGACGGCGAGCGACACGCCGGCAACCGCGGTCACGGTCGGCGGCTTGGCGAGCAGCCGCTCGCGCGGCAGCGGGTAGATCTTGGTGACGTCCTCGACCTCGACCAGGAAGCCCGGCGCGGTCGCGGTCATGACCGCCGCCACTGCGCCCGCGCCTCGGCGCTGCGCACGCACCACACCCGGTGCGCGGGCGCGACCGCGACCGCGGCCGGCGGCGCCGCGCGGCAGGTATCG
>CAMDOQ010000021.1 GCA_945903685.1 Rhizobium sp. Q54 | reverse complement strand
TTCGTATACGGAATAACCCGCATAACCCGAGAGTAGAGACAAAATGACGACGTACACGTGGCTTCGGCGTGGGTTCGCTTTCGCGGTCGACCTCTTGATCGTTTGGGCGGTTTGGACGTTGGTCGAAACCTACCTCGCCACCCCGGTTGGGCGGGGCGTCATGGAAGTCGGGTTCTACGTATGGTTCGTCCTTTATTTCGTCATCGCGGAAGGGTTCGGCACCGTTCGCGCGAGCCCCGGCAAGCGGACCCGCCGCCTCACGGTACTCGACGGCGAAGGCCGGATGCCTTCGTTCGAGATGATCGCGATCCGCGCCGCGGTGCTCGGCCTCGCCTTCCTGCGCTGGGACGAGCTGATCGGGAGCATCGTCCCCGACGCAACGCTCCTTGCGACATCGCTGGTCCAAGGCTTGGCGATCGGCATCCTCATCGCCAATATCGTCCTCGCCGTTGTACGGCCCGAGGGAGTGTTGCTCCACGACATGGTGACCGGTACCCGCGTCGCCTGGCTCGACGCCGCCGCCGCGCCCGCGCCCGAAGCGGTCGGGGGGCGTTGGCGCTGGGCTTATGGGGTTGCCGGGATCGCGATCGGGGCGGCGGCGGTGGTCGGCTGGACCGCCGCGTCGTCGGCCGGTGGGCTCAAGGGCCTGACCGCGGCCAGCGAACGCGCGGTGCCGCAACGGATCGAAGACGCCATCGCCAAGGGCGCCGGCATCCGCTCCGAGGTGTCGCTCAACACCCGAACCGGTCCGCTCGCGTCGGATCCCTCGAAGATCGTGCGCGCGCTCGACATCACCATCTGGATCCCGTGGTCGGCCTACGACGAACCGACCATCGCAAAGGTGACCGAGATCATCAAAGCCAACGTCAACGTGACGCCCGGCTATTTCGTGACCGGGGAGCTTCGCGTCGCCTCGAGCATCGGCACCCGTCGCTACGTCGAACTCGCGTCGATCGACAGCAAGACCTACAAGCTCAACATGCCGCAGTAGGCGGCACGGCGATCACCGGAATACGCCGCCACCATCGACCGGAAGCGTCTGCCCGCTCACGAACCCGGCACCGTCGGAAACCAGGAACAGCACGACGCCGACCAGGTCTTCGGGCGTCTCGGTGCGCTTGATTGCCTGGCCGGCCTTGGTGATGCGATAGGATTCTTCGTTGGTGGTCTTACGCGGCAGTTCGGTCCGCGTGAGGCCCGGCATGACCGCGTTGACCGTGATGCCGAATTCGCCCAATTCGCGCGCCATGCCGCGGGTCATGCCGACCAGCGCCGCTTTCGACGTCACGTAGTGGAGATAATTGGCGCGGCCGGTCTCGACCACGGTCGACGAAATGTGGACGATCCGGCCCCACTGGCGGGCACGCATATGCGGCACCACCGCCTTGGAGCAAAGATAGGCGCCGGTGATGTTGGTTCGCATCGCCTTGTCCCAGTCAGCATCCGCCATTTCGTAGAACGGTTTCATGTCGATGTCGGCAAAGAACGCGGCGTTGTTGACCAGGCCGTCGATCCGTCCGAACGCGCCCGCGGTGCGTTCAACCATCGCCTGCACCGACTGGGCATCGGTGATATCGGTCGGAATGGCGAGCGCGCGCCCGCCGGCGGCCGCGATCTCTGCCTCGACCTTCTTGCCGTTGTCGGCGTTCACCTCGGCGATCACCGCGACCGCGCCGTTCCGCGCGAAACCGTGGGCATAGGCGCGGCCAATGCCGCGGCCGGCACCGGTTACGATCACGACGCGATCTTTGAGGCTGGCGAAACGATCGGTCACTGGGTTTCTCCGTATCAGCGCCGGCATACCCTAGCACTCGGGATCACAGATTGATGACACAGCGTGAGTTCGAAGAAGCCCTCGTCCTGAGCCCGTCGAAGGACCGCGGCCCTCATGGTTCGACACGCTCACCATGAGGGCTTAACGCAGAGCGGCCGCCCGACTCACGTTTCCGCGATAGCTGGTACTAGCCCGGTGCGGCACGCTTGACGAACCGCGATGCGCCCCGTTAGCTCCGGTCGCGACTACGCGGGAGTTGTTTTGAGGCACGACAGGGGAAGCCGATGCCGGAATCCGTATCCTTTCATAGCGAGGGCTTGCGCCTCGCCGCCGACCTTTACCTCCCGACCGGCGTCCGACGCAGCCAGAGCGGCCGGCGCCACCCGGCGATCGTACTTTGCCACGGCTTCGGCGGCTTACGAAAATTCTGGTTTCCCGAGTTCGCTGCTTTCTTCACCGCCGCCGGCTACGCCGTGCTCGCCTTCGACCACCGCGGCACGGGCGACTCGCAGGGTCCCCGGCTTCGACTGATCCCGATCGAACAGGTCGCCGACATCCAAGCCGCGGTGACGTTTCTCGAAACCCGGCTCGACATCGATGCTGCCCGCATCGCGCTCTACGGCATCTCCTACGGCGGCGCCAACGCCGCCTATGCAGCGGCGATCGACCCGCGCATCAAGGCGGTCGCCTGCGTCGTCGGGTATGGCGATGGCGAGCGCTGGCTGCGCACGCTCCGGCGCGAGTATGAGTGGATCGACTTCCAAAAGCGCCTGGCCGAGGACCGCCGTCGCTGCGCCCTCACCGGGGCTTCCGAACTGGTCGATACCTCCGAGGTGCTGATCCGCGACCCCGAGGCGCTCGAACACGAGGCCGCGGCGCGGGCGCAGCACCCCGACCGTGTCACCCAAGTGACGCTCGATACCGCCGCGGGCATCATTGCGTTCAAGCCCGAAGCGATCGTCGCCCGGATCGCGCCGCGGGCCAGCCTCTTCATCGGCGTCGAAGAGGACCGGCTGGTGCCGACCCGCGAAACCCTCGCACTCTACGAGAATGCGCGCGAGCCCAAGGCGCTCCACTTGTTTCCGGCGATCGGCCATCACGCGGTCTACTACGGCGACAACCTGCCCAAGCTCCTCGGTCTCGGGCTCGACTGGTTCG
This sequence comes from Rhizobium sp. Q54, assembly GCA_945903685.1. GTDB lineage: Bacteria > Pseudomonadota > Alphaproteobacteria > SHVV01 > SHVV01 > SHVV01. Next base: position 18,830 of record CAMDOQ010000021.1, on the reverse strand, counting down.
ACCGCTACCTGCAATAGCGGCGGCCCTCGGCGGGCCGCACGAATCGCGCTAGGATCGCAGGCAAGGTGCTGTGCGTCATGCTCGGGATCGCGACCTGGCTGCCGACTGCTTTGATGGGGCCAAGGCAAGAAACAGGAGGTTGAAAGCTATGGGTACCATCATCAGTTATCCGTTCGGCGCAGGCACTACGTTGACGCGGGTGCTCGAAGCCGGCGCCGGCGATCGCCACGTCGTCATGATCCACGGCCTCGGCGCCCGCGCCGACCGCTGGTCGCTCAATTTCGATTCGCTCGCGGGCGCGGGCTACCACTGCCACGCCCTCGATCTTCCCGGCCACGGCTACGCCCAGAAGAACGCGGACTATCCGTACGGCGTTCCCGCTTTTGCGGCGTTCGTGCGCGACTATATGGATAGCGCCAAGATCGAACGCGCGGCTGTCGTCGGTACCTCGCTCGGCGGGCACGTCAGCGGGTACTTCGCCGTCCATAGTCCGGATCGGGTCCGAGCGCTCGCACTGGTAGGGAGCGTCGGCCTCGCGCCGCTTGGGCGCGCCGCAGCGGAGAACGTTCGTGCCAACGTCAAGAACACGAGCCGCGAGGGAATCGTCGGCAAGCTCAAGTTCGTGATGGCGCGTCAACACCTGATCAACGACGCGTTGATCGACGAGGAGTTCCGTATCAACAATTCGCCCGGTGCGGCACGCGCGTTCGACGTCCTGGGCGACTACATCGTTGAGAGCATCGACAGAGACGCGATCGGCGACAAGATCAAGGCGTTCGCTGCCGCGACGCCGACGATCCTGATCTGGGGCGCCGAGGATCGCGCGGTGCCCCTCAAGGTCGGTGAAAGCGCGCGGGATCGCTCGGGCGCCGAGCTCGTCGTCATGCCGGGCTGCGGCCACTGCTCCTATATGGAGGACCCAGCCCGCTTCAACGAGATCCTGCTCGGCTTCCTCCAGAAGGCCGGCGTCTAACGGTGCAGGGCGCATGAACGCATCACGAGCGGCCGCACCCGCGCCGCCTACTACGTCGCTACGCGCGCAGTCGGGCGTAAGCTAGTATTGGCTTCCGCTGCCTAGCCAGGTGTAGCAATGGCCACCATTCGCAACCGAAAAACCCAAGTGAATCTTCGTTTGCCGATTTCAACGCGGAAACGACTTGAGAATTTTGTCCGATTGACGGGTCGTTCGAAGACCGCGATCGCAGCGGAGGCGATCGACCAATACCTCGACTGGCGCATTCCGCAACAGGCTGATCTGGGGAAAGGGCTCGCCGAAGCCGACGCTGGAACGTTGGTCGATGAAAAAAAGGTCACGGCATACTTCGGCAAGCATGCGCGTTAGATGGACGCCGCACGCTTTCACATCGCTTGAACGCATTCGCGCTTAGGTCGCCAGAGACAACCCCATCGCGGCACGCGAACTCGTCGCTACGATTCGCGCGAAGACCGAGCTGCTACGCGAACACCCGTACCTGGGCCGCGCCGGTCATCATCCCGATACCCGGGAGCTCGTCGTGCTTAGGAGATACCTCGTCGTTTATCGCGTCTGGTCGGACGCGATCGAGGTTGTTCAAATCTGGCACAGCGCCCAGGAACGAAACACCTAGCTGGCAAGCGACGTCCGCCCTCGTTATCCCGCTCGCGTCTTCATCTGCGCCGGAAGCCAGGTCGCGAGCTCCGGAAACGCGACGATGAGCGCCACGGCGACCACCATTAGGAGAAAATAGGGAAGCGCGTAAGCGCCGATCGTAAAGATCGAACGCCCGGTCATGCCCTGGAGCACGAACAGGTTGAAGCCTACCGGGGGCGTCACCTGCGCCATCTCGACCACCAGCACGATGAAAATGCCGAACCAGATCAGATCGAAGCCCGCCTGTTCGATCATCGGCAGCACGATCGCGATCGTCAGCACCACCATCGAGATGCCGTCCAAAAAGCAACCGAGGATCACGTAGAACACGGTGAGTGCGGCGATCAGCGCGAGCGGTGAGAGCTCGAGCGCCTTGATCCACTCGGCCAGGTGCCGCGGCAGTCCGGTGAAGCCCATCGCCAGCGACAGGAACGCGGCACCGGCCAAAATGAGCGCGATCACCGCCGACAGCCGGGTCGCGCCCATGACGCTCGCCCAGAACGTCTTGACCGTGAGCCCGCCTTGGATCGCGGCGAGGCCGAGCGCGCCGACCACGCCCAAGGCCGCTGCCTCGGTCGCGGTCGCAACGCCCGAATAGATCGAGCCGAGCACGAGGAGGATCAGGACCACGACCGGAATCAGCGACCGTGCCGCCCACATTCTTTCGCGGAACGACAGCGCGATGTCGGCGGGCGGAATCTTGTCGCGGTTGAAGACCGCCCATAGCGCGAGGTAGCCCGAGAACAGCACCGCGAGCATGATCCCGGGGATGACTCCGGCCATGAACAGCTTGGCGACCGACTGATCAGCGGCGACGCCGTAGACGATCATGATGATCGAGGGCGGGATCAGGAGCCCGAGCGTGCCAGCGCCGGCGAGCGATCCGATCGCCGCCGATTCGGGATAGCCGCGGCGGGCGAGCTCGGGGATCGTCATCTTGCCGATGGTGGCGCAGGTCGCGGCCGAGGAGCCCGAGACCGCGGCGAAGATCGCGCAGCCGATGACGTTGGTGTGGAGGAGGCGGCCCGGCAGCCCGTTCATCCACGGCGCCAAGCCCTTGAACATATCTTCCGAGAGCCGCGTCCGAAACAGGATCTCGCCCATCCAGATAAAGAGCGGGAGCGCCGTCAGTGTCCAGCTCGACGAGGTGCCCCAGATCGTCGTCGCCATCGCATCGCCCGCCGGTCGCGTGGTGAAGAGCGCCATCCCGATCCAGGCGACGCCGATCAGGGCGAGACCGACCCAGACGCCCGAGCCGAGCAACGCGAACAGCGCGACCAGGAGCAGGACGGCGATGCCGATATCGTCCATCGCCTACTCGCGGGCCTTGTTCGCAGGCAACGGGCCGCCGGCCCCGACCGTCACCAACTGTTCGAGCAGCGCCACCGCCAGCACGACCCCGCCCACCGCCATGCCGAGCTGCGGCACCCACAGCGGGAACGGAATCAAGCCTTGCGAAACGTCGTTCAAGACCCATGACAGCCAACACATCTTGACGGCGTAGAACGCGAAGAAGCCGGCTAGCAGCGAACCCGCACCGAGCGACCACAACTCGATCGCGCGGCGCGGGCGGCCGGCGAAACGCTCGACGATCAGGGTGACGCGAATGTGCTCGCCGCGGCCGAACGCGTGGGCGAGCGCCAGGAAGAACGAAGCGGCCATGAAATAGCCGGAGAGCTCATCGCCGGCGCGGAAGATGTAACCGAAAATCGGCCCGCCGATCTGAAGCAGGATCGTCGCCAGGATCGCGATCAGAAACAGACCGGCCGCCCAGCCGCAAAGCTCGTAAAGCGCGCCGAGCGCGCGGCGCGGCCCGAAGCCCCCCTCCCCGTGCCGGAAGGGGGAAGAGGGCATCGACGACAAGGGAGCCGCCAGTGTCGGTTAGTTCGTCACCTGGACGGCGCGAACTAGCGCATCGGCATCGGCGCCGACGCCTTTTTTCCACTCCTCGATCATCGGCCCGCCAACCTTTGCCTTGAGTTCGCCCATGAATGCGGCCGTCGGCTTCACTACCGTCATCTTCTTGGCGGCGAGTTCGGTGAGGCTGTCACTTTGCACTTTCTGGCTTGCCTGCCAACCGGCGTCCTCGGCTTTGGCGGCCTCCTCGACCACGACCTTGCGGGTCGCTTCGTCCAGCTTGTCGAGCGCGGCCTTGTTCACGATCACCATGTTCTTCGGCAACCACGCCTGGGTGTCGTGGAAGTGCGAGAGGTGCTCATAAACTTTGGAATCGACGCCGGTAACGCCTGAGGACATGAACGAGTTGACCTTGCCGGTTGCCATCGCCTGGGCGAGTTCAGCTGCCTGAATGGTGAGCGGCTGCGCCTTGACGATCTCGGCGATGCGCGCCGTTTGCGGGCTGTAGGCGCGCCACTTCAAGTTCTCCATATCGGCGATGGTCTTCAGTTCCTTGTTCGCATAGATGCCCTGCGGCGGCCACGCCACCGCGTAAAGGAACATCATGCCTTGCGCGCTTGCGCGCTTCTCGATCCCAGGCTTCTGCGCCGCCAGGAGCTTGCGCGCGCTCGCATAGTCGGTCGCCAGGAACGGCACGCCGTCCGCGCCGAAGAACGCGTCCTCGTTATTCAAGTTCACCATCAGCACTTCGCCGATCTGCGCCTGGGCAGTCTGGACGGCGCGCTTGATTTCGGGCGCCTTGAATAGCGACCCATTGGCGTGGATCACGATCTCAAGCTTGCCGCCGGAGCGCGCTTTGACCGCGTCCGCGAACTTCTGGGCGTTGACGGTGTGGAAGTTGTTCTGGGGATAGCCCATCGGCATATCCCATTTGGTTTGGGCGTGGGCGCCGGCGCCGAGCACGAGCGCGGCGGCGGCTGCCGCCGACCACAAGAGCTTGTTCATGGCGAGAATCTCCCTAACACGTTTGGTTAGACCCATCATCCGCGCGGGCAGGGTGCGCGGTCAAGCGCAGGTGGTACGGGCGCTCATCCGGACCGCTCTCAGCAAACTGGACCCCGGTACGCCCTTCCCCTAGTAAGGTCTCGGCAACAGGGGAGAACCTCGCCGTGTCCGTCTACCCCCTCACCGACCCCAAGGATGTCGACGCGGTCACGGGCCACCTCCCCGGGATCCGCGCAATCTTCCAGAAGAACGGCCAGCAGACGTTCCTGGCCGACAACCTGCTGGCACTGGGCCGCGTGTTCTCGTTCAGCCGCGATAGCGCGTTCATGACCGCGTTTCAGACTTTCAGCCGCGGCGGCGAGGACGATCAGAAGCTCTGGCGCGTCTACGTCTACTGCTGGGCGGCCCGCTCGGCGCTCACGGTCGCCGGCGACTTCGTCGAGTGCGGCGTCTTTCGCGGGCTCTACTCGGCAGTGATGACGAAGTACGTCGAGTTCCAACGCCTCCCAAAGCGCCTCTTCCTCTACGATACCTTCCGAGGCCTTCCCGAGACGGCGTCGTCCCAACCCGAGCGCGACCGCGTCGGGCGCGGTTATCAAGAAACCGGAACCTACGAAGCGGTCGTCGATCGATTTGGGTTGTACGCGAACGTCGAAGTCGTCCGCGGCATCGTTCCCGAGGTCTTTGCCAAGCGCTGTCCCGACCGGGTTGCGCTCCTGCATCTCGACCTCAACGCCGCGCAGGCCGAGGTCGGAGCGCTCGAAGGGCTCTTCGAACGGATCTCGCCGGGCGGGTTAATCCTACTCGACGACTACGGCCGCCAGGAACACGGCTTGCTCCATGAGGCGCACGCGGCGTGGTTTGCAGCGCGCGGACTTATGGCGCTCGAACTGCCGACCGGTCAGGGCCTGGTCATCAAGCGGTAGCTCCGGCCACCTATCCGTAGTTCTTCCCGTTCAGCGCTTCCCACACCTGCTTGTCGAAGTGGTGGACGGCGTGCTCGCTCCGCCACGAACGTTCGGCATCGACCATCAGCCGGCCTTGGCGATAGCCCAGCGACTTCATACCGCGTTGCTGCTTGGTCATGCAGGGCGAGTCCTCGGGCCAGACGCGGTCGCGGAAATAATTGAACTGTTTGATGTCCATCGCCGTCGGCGGGTCGTTGACGCAGAGATTGTCGACCGTACTCCACGCCGTTTCCGGGCCGTTCGGCGCGACCCGCTGGACCTTGAAATTCGAGGGCCCCTGGTGGGTCGAGATGATCAGGTTCGGAAACACGGTCCAGATGTAGACGTTCTCGATCTCGTCGCCCTGGCCGGCGCCATAGGGGCTCTTCTTCTCGGCCGACGAATAGGCGATCACCGCGTCCCAGTGCTCGAACATCGTGACCTCGAACGAAGGCTCGAGGTAAGCCCCCTCGCCCGCCATCACGCCCGGATGGATGTGCGGGCAGTGGTAGCACTCGTTCTGATCCATCACGAACTTCCAATTGAAGTCGCAGTCGTAGCGATCGCGGCGCGCCCACTTGAGCTGGTCGAACTTCGGCACCTTGGCCCGCACGTCGGCCTCGAACCCGGCCAGGTATTCCTCGAGCGGAGGTGCGGCGGCGTCCAGATTGACGAACACCATGTTGGCGAGCACGCCGACGCGGATTTCGGTGAGCGAGAAATCCTCGAGCCGGAAACCGGCCACGTTCTCGGCGTTGCCCGCGGCTTTGAGCGCGCCGGCCGTATCGTAGGACCAAGCGTGGAACGGACAGGTGAGGATCGTCTTGTTGCCGCGACCCTCGACCAAAATGTGGCCGCGGTGCATGCAGACGTTATAGAAGGCGCGGAGCGCGCCCTGCTTGGTACGGATGACGAAGATCGGTTGATCCACGATCGTCTCGGCGAAATAGTCGCCGGGCTTGGCAACGTCGGCGGCGAAGCCGACGAACTGCCAGGTCTTGAACCAGATCTCTTCCTTCTCCCGCGCGTAGACGTCCGGGTCGAAGTAATAGCGCGCCGGCAGCGTCAGCGCGCGGTCGGGATCGGGCGAATAACGCTCGGACGGCAGCCGGACGGCGGACTTGAGTGCCATGAAACCCTCCCGCGACTAGTCGGTATCGCCGCTCAAGCGTACCCGAGCGCCGGCGCGTTAACCAGCCGGGTGTCACGCCGCCGGCACCCGCCAGGCGTCACGCTGCCGGCGGCAGTCCCAGGAAATCGCGCTTGCCGATCTCGACCCCGGCGTGCCGGAGGATTCCGTAGGCGGTCGCGGCGTGGAAGTAGAAGTTGGGAAGCGACCAGGTGAGGAGAAGATCCTGGCCCTTGAAGACCCGCGGCTTCCCACCCAGGGTAAGCGTCACGTCGCGCGCCTCGGACCCGTCGATCTGCGCCGGCTTCACGCCTTGTAGAAACGCGATTGTCTTGGCGAGCCGCTGCTTCGCGCCGTCGAACGTCGTGTCGGGATCGCCGAGCTTCGGGATCTCGACCCCAGCCAGGCCGCCCACGCCCTTGACCGCGAAGTCGGCCGCCTCCCAGATCTGGGTCGCGAGCGGAAACATGTCGGGATAGAGCCGCATGCCGAGGAGCACCGCCGGATCGATCTTCTTCGCCCCGGCGTGCGCGATCGCCTTATCGATCACGGCCGCGAGGGCGGTCAGGAACTTGACGAACACTGGCACCGAGGCCTGGTACATCGAGAGCGACATGCAACATCTCCGGGTTAGCGCCAACGCCGGCCAATACTAGCGCACTCAGCCGGCATGGTGGCAGGCGACGGTGTGATCGCTCGCCACCGGCAGCAGTGCTGGCATCGACTGCGCGCAGACCGCGTCGGCCTTGGGGCAGCGGGTGCGGAACGGGCAACCCGAGGGCGGCGCGAGCGACGACGGCAGATCGCCGCGTAGCACGAGCTTGCTTCGGTTGCGCTCTACCGCGGGATCGGGCACCGGCACCGCGGCGATCAACGCCTGGGTATAGGGATGAAGCGCCCGCGCGAACAACCGCTCGGTCGGGGCGAGTTCGACTGCTTTGCCGAGATAGAGCACGAGCACGCGGTGGCAGAGGTGCCGAACCACGGCCAGATTATGCGAGATGAAGATCATCGCCATGCCGCGCTCGCGCTGGAGTCGCTTCAGGAGGTTGATGATCTGAGCCTGGATCGAGACGTCGAGCGCCGAAACCGGTTCGTCGCAGACGAGCAGCTTGGGCTCGAGCACGATGGCGCGGGCAATCCCGATCCGCTGGCACTGGCCGCCCGAGAACTCGTGCGGATAACGGTTGATATGCTCGGGTGCGAGACCGACGTCGCGCATGGTGGCGGCGACTTTCGCTTGGATCGCGGCCCGCGAAAGCTCAGGGTGAAAGGTCCGGAGCGGTTCGGCGATGATCGTGCCCGCGGTCATGCGCGGATCGAGCGCAGCCAACGGGTCTTGGAACACGATCTGGAAGTCGCGCCGGCGCCGGCGAAAGGCGTCGTCGTCGAGCTTGGTCAGGTCCTCGCCGAGCCATAGCACGCGCCCGCCCGCGGCCGGGACCAAACGGAGGATGGCCCGCGCGAGGGTCGACTTGCCGCATCCCGACTCGCCGACGATGCCGAGCGTCTCGCCGGCGCCGAGCGTGAAACTCACCGAATCGACGGCGCGGAGATCGATCCACGTCGGGAGCAGCCCGCGGCGCGTGCGGAGCGCGAAGCGGACGTCGAGTTTGTCGACGGAGAGCAGCGGTGCCGTCATGCGGAATCGAGATGGCACGCGGCGGCGCGCGCCGGCGCGACGTCACGAAGCGCCGGCCACTCGCTCGAGCAACGCGCGAACGTCTGCGGACAGCGGTCGTGAAACGCGCAGCCCGTCGGCAACCGGAGCGGATTAGGCGGCTGGCCGTCGATCGCGACGAGGTCGCCGCCGGCCCGATCGAGCCGCACAGTCGAGCCTAAGAGCGCACGGGTATAGGGATGGCGCGGGTTCGCGAACACGGCCGCCGCCGGTCCAAGCTCGACCAGCGCGCCCGCGTACATGACGCCGACCCGATCGGCCAGACCCGCGATCACGCCGAGATCGTGGGTGATCAACACGATCGCGGCGTTGGTCTCGTGCCGGAGCTCGGCCAACAGCGCCAAGATCTGCGCCTGCACGGTAACGTCGAGCGCAGTGGTCGGCTCGTCCGCGATCAGAAGAGCCGGCCGGCACAAGAGCGCCATCGCCAGCATCGCCCGCTGGTGCATCCCGCCCGAGTAGGCGTGCGGGTAGTGGTCGAATCGCTGGGCCGCATCGGGAATGCCGACGCGATCGAGAAGCCGCAGCGCTTCCGCCCGCGCCGCGCGTTCATCCAGCCCCTGATGCACCATCAGGACCTCGGTCATCTGCCGGCTGACCGTGAGGTAGGGGTTCAAGGACGTCATCGGGTCCTGGAACACCATGGCGAGGCGCCGGCCGCGGATGCGGTCGAGGCTCGCGCGGTCGCGGCCTAAGAGCTCCCCGCCTTCGAAGCGGACGCTGCCGCTCGCGCGTCCGTTGGCGGCCAACAGCCCCATCACCGCCAGGAACGCCTGCGTCTTGCCGCTGCCCGATTCGCCGACGATCCCCACACACTCGCCCGGTTCGATCGCGAGGTTGACGTCGCGCACCGCCGGCACCTCGCCGTCCGGTGTCGCGAAGCGGACGTTGAGGCCGGCGATCGCGAGCAACGGTTCGGTCATGGCCGCTGCTTGGGGTCGAGCGCGTCGCGCAGACCGTCGCCGACGAAGTTGAGGGCAACCAGCGTCGCGGCGAGGAACCCGGCCGGGAACAACAGCATCCACGGCGCCTCTTCCATGACGCGCGCGCCCTCGGAAACGAGGACGCCCCAGCTGGTGAGCGGCTCCTGGACGCCAAGGCCCAGAAACGAGATGAAACTTTCGACGATGATGACGTGCGGTACGGTCAACGTCACGTAGACGATGACCGGCCCCAACACGTTCGGAATCACGTGGCGGCGGATGATGGTCGGCGTCGGCACGCCGCTCGCGCGCGCCGCCTCGATGTACTCCTTGCGCCGTACCGAGAGCGTCTGGCCGCGCACGATCCGCGCCATCGTCAGCCACTCGACCGCGCCGAGCGCGACGAAGATCAGGTAGATGTTGCGGCCGAACATCACCATCAAAATGATGACGAAGAACATGAACGGCAGCGAGTACATGACGTCGACCGCGCGCATCATGAGTTCATCGATGCGGCCGCCGACGAACCCGGCGACCGCGCCGTAGACGACACCGATCGCGAGCGCGACCGCGGTCGCGAGCAGCCCAACCATCAGCGAGACGCGGGCCCCGTATAGGGTGCGGACGAAGAGGTCGCGGCCGGAGCCATCGGTGCCGAACCAGTGGCCGGCGCCAAAGTCGGGCGGTACCTGGATGCGGTCGAAATAGACCTTGTCGTAGGGATGGATGCTCAGATAGGGCGCGAACAGCGCTAAGAGCGCGATCGCGCCGAGGACGACGAGCGACGCGACCGCGGCGCGATTGCGCCGCAACCGCGCGCGCGCGTCGCGCCAAAGACTCCGGCCCGCGACCGCTTGCTCGCTGGTCCCGGCCACGAGCACGGTCATGGGTGGCGCACCTTGGGATCGAGCACGCCGTAAAGCAGATCGACGATCAGGTTGAGGACGATGATGAGGGCGGCGTAGACGATCACCGTCGCCATCACCAGCGTGTAATCGCGGTTGAGCGCGCCCTGAACGAAGTAGCGGCCCATGCCGGGAAGATCGAAGATGGTCTCGACCACGACCGAGCCGGTCAGAATCCCGGCGGTCGCCGGCCCGAGATAGGAGACGACCGGAAGCGCCGCGGCCTTCAAGGCATGGCGAACGACGACGATCCGCTCCGGCATACCCTTGGCGCGCGCGGTACGGATGTAGTTGGCGCCGAGGACCTCGACCATCGAACCGCGGGTCAGCCTGGCGATATAAGCGATTTGCGGCAGCGCCAGCACGATCACCGGCAGGACCAGATTGCGGATCGCGCCTTCGTTCCAGCCGGCGACCGGAAGCAGCGCAAGATAGACGCCGAACACCAAGGTCAAGAGCGGCGCCATGACGAAGTTGGGGATGGTGATCCCGGTCATGGCGAGACCCATGGTCGCGTAGTCGACGGACGTGTTCTGACGGAGCGCGGCCAGCGTGCCCAAGCCCATCCCGACCAGTATCGCGAGCACGATCGCGGCGGCGCCGATGCGGAGGCTGGCCGGGAACCCGGCCGCCATCAGCTCGGCGACGGTGAAGTCGCGCGACTTGAACGACGGACCGAAGTCGCCCGAGAGCACGTCGCCGACGTAGGCCAGGTATTGGCGGTGGAGCGGCTGGTCGAGCCGGTAGGCAGCTTTGATCCGGGCTTCGATCTCAGGCGTCAACGCGCGGTCCAAGTCGAACGGGCCGCCGGGCGCTACCCGCATCATGAAAAAGGCGATCGTCACGATCACCGCGAGCGTCGGGATCGCGGCGGCGATACGGCGGACGACGTAGGCGAACATCGAAAAAAACTCCCTCCCCCTCGGCGAGGAGGAGGGAGTTCCTACGCTGCGTCAGCCCAAGCTCAGCCAGCGCGTGCGGTGGATGTCCTTGGTGTTGTCGATCCAGCCCTTGACCTTGGGCGAGACCAGGTTCTTCGACACGTAGTAGTAGATCGGGATATTGGGGAGGTCGCGCATCGAGATCGCCTCTGCTTCCCGCATGATCGCGGCCCGCTTCTTCAAGTCGACGGTGCGGTTGGCCTCGTCCATCAGCTTGTCGAATCCGGGGCTCGAGTACTTGGCGTAGTTGAGCTTGCCGCTCGAGGTCTGCATCAGGAACAGGAAGTTCTGCGGATCGTTGTAGTCGGCGATCCAACCGGCGCGGCCGACGTCGAAGGCCCCTTCGTTCAGGTTGTTGTAGTGGACCTTAACCTCGGTGTTGAAAAGCTCGGATTCGACTCCGAGCTCCTTCCACATCGCCGCGAGCGCGATGCAGATCTTCTTGTGGTTCTCGGAGGTGTTGTAGGCGATGGTGATCTTCAACGGCTTGCCCGGGCCGTAACCGGCCGCGGTCAGAAGCTCGATCGCCTTCTTCTTGTTGGCGTCATACCCCTGGCCCTTGAACGCGACGTAAGCCGGCTCGCCGTAATTGTCGGTGCCGGGCGGGACGAAGCTGTAGGCCGCGATCTCGCCGGTCTTCAGAACCTTATCGGTGATCGCCTCGCGGTCGATCGCCATCGAGAGCGCCTGACGGACGCGGACGTCGTCGAACGGTTTCTTCGCGGTGTTGAAGGCGAAATAGTAAATACCAAGATAGGGCGAGATCCGCGTCTCCTTGGGGATTTCCTTCTTGAGCAGTTCGATCTGGTCGGAGGCGAAGTCGGTCGCGACCTCGATCTCACCGGCGCGGAAGCGCTTGGTCGCCGCGGCGCGGTCCTCGCCCGGATACCAGATCACCGCCTCGATCTTGACGTTGGCGGCGTCGTAGAAGTTGGGGTTTTTGACCGTCTTGACGTGCGAAGACGGCTGCCACTCGGTCATCACGTAGGCGCCGTTCGAGACGAAGTTGCCGGGCTTGACCCAGTCCTTGCCGTGCTTTTCTACCGCGTGCTTGGGCACGGGGAAGGCCGTGTAATGGGTGAGCTGGGCGAGGAAGTAAGGCGTCGGATTTTCGAGCGTGACCTCGAGCACATCGGCGCCGACCGTCTTGACGCCCAACTCCTTGGTCTCGTTCTTCTTGAATTTCTCGGCGTTCTTGATCGGATAGAGGAGCGAGGCGTACTTGGCGGTGGTCTCGGGCGCGAGGATCCGGCGCAACGCAAACTCGAAATCGGCCGCCGTCACCGGCTGGCCGTCCGACCATTTGTGGCTCCGGATCTTGAAGGTATAGACGCGCCCATCCTCCGAGATCGCCCACCGTTCTGCCGAGCCAGGGATGACCGAGCCGTCGGCCGCTTCGGTGGTGAGGCCCAGGAACAGATCGCCGATGATGCGATTTTCCCAGGTACCGGAGACGAAGTGCGGGTCGAGCGATTCGGGCTCGCCCATGTTGGCGACGCGGAGTGTCGATTGCGCCGGCGCCAGCGTCGGCGAGAAAGCGGCAGCGAGCGCGAGCGCGCCCGCCATCAGTGCGGTGCGGAACATGCGTTTTCCTCCTGTGCCGGCGCCCGCCAATGCGAAGGGCGCCTTGGTTGCTTGCCGTTAAAATAGCACAAACGCCCTGTGAAATCGCACCGGGCTGCGGCAAGACGGCAATAACGAAGGAGGACTTGGGTCGCGCCGGCCGGCGGACCCAAGCGATGCTCGCGCTAACGCATCAGGGGCAGGCGATCTTGGCGTCGGCAGGGATTCCGACGGCATCGACTGCGTCCCAGCTCGGGTCGACCCGGAGCATGAACCCATCCGGGCTGCTGTCGGCAGGCCTCGTGAACGTGATGGTTTGTCCGGCGGTCAATCGCCGCGACCACTGGCGGATCGGCTGGCCGCTCTCGGTGAAGAGACCGAAGACGCCGACTGCGGGCCAGGTCGAGCCGGTGTTGACGACTTTGAAGACGACGGTATCGACCTCGCACAAGGCTTCGATCGCGAGCGCGATCCCGCGCGGGTCGCTGGCCGGGATCCTGAACTGCTCGATCCGCGGCGCGGCGTGGGCGTAAGCGGCGCCGAGCGTGAGCGCAATCACAACGCCGGCAAATGCACTGATATTCTTCGAAACCACGTTCCTTGACCCTTCGCTCATGAAAAATGCCGCGGACGCTCCGCGGCAAGGCGACGGATATGTAGGAGCGAAAGGTTATCGATTCCTTAATTTCGCCCCGTGCGGCCGCGCGAATCGGCCGAAAACGGGGAGTGGCGCGCCCGGCTGGAATCGAACCAGCGACCCACAGCTTAGAAGGCTGTTGCTCTATTCCACTGAGCTACGGGCGCCCGAACCTAGAATAGCGGGAAACGCCGACCAACGTGCGGATGCGCCGCACGACGGCGGCGTGACGACCCCTTCGGTCGGGGCTCAGCCGACTTTGTCCCAGCGGTAGTTGTCGGCGTAAGCCCGCTTCTTGGGCGTTCTCGGGTGCGGATCGACCAACCGGTACGGGAGCCCATGCTTTTCCGCGAAGGTCACGGCTTCGTTCTTGGTCGCAAAATGGATCACGACCTGGCCTTGCATGTCGCTCGATCCCGTCCACCCCATCAGGGTGTCGATCGTGCGTGCGACCTCGGGCGCAAACTCGAGCACCCAGTCCTTGGTGTTGGCACAGCCGGACTGCATCGCCGTCCTGGCCGGTTGATAAATGCGCGCTTCCATGGTCCTCGTCAAAGTGGTCGGGGCGACTGGATTCGAACCAGCGACCTACTGCTCCCAAAGCAGCCGCGCTACCAGGCTGCGCCACGCCCCGGTCGAAACCGGTTCCTTGCTTAAGGGGAGCGCCCTAGCGCGTCAAGCCGGCCTCGCCGGTGAGCCGGAACGTCCCGGCGGCGGTAAAGACGGCGCGGCCCCGGACCCCGCCTTCGCCCTCGACGAAAGCGAGCGTTTTGCCGGCACGTGCGACGCGGGCGCGGCCCTCGAGCCACTCGCCCGGTTTGGCCGGCGCCAGGAACTCGACCACCATCCGCACGGTGACGCCGTTCCGCTGCAAGCCATGGGTGAGCGCCCGAGCCAACAGCATGTCGGCAAAACTCATGATGACGCCCCCATGGGCAAAGCCCATGACGTTGCCGTGTTTGTCCGAGAGCCAGAACGCGCGGGTGAAACCATCGGCATCGATCCGCTCGTAGAACGGCCCGACCTCGCGCGCGAAGGGCGAGGTCGGCGGCACCCGGACGAATCCCGGCGGCGGCGGGCGGTGCGCGCTGCCGTCGACCGGGGCACCGGTCACGGGGCGAGGTTCTTGAACGCGGCGTGACGGACGAGATCGCCCGCCTTGATCCCGAGCCGCGCCGCGGTGCCGGCGTTCAATTCCAGGACGGCCCGGACCGGACCGCCCGAATCGATCGTTGCCAGCGAGTGCGGCACGGTCCGCTCGGCGATGCGGGCGATGCGGTGGTCGGCGCCGATGAACAGCATGTCGAGCGGAATCAAGGTGTTCTTCATCCACATCGCGACCGGCTGCGGCGTCTGGTAGTCGAACAGCATGCCGGCATCGGCGGCGAGGCTCTTGCGGAACATCAGGCCGACTTGGCGCGTCTCGTCGGTCGCCGCGACCTCGACGGCAAAGCTGTGACGGCCGCGCTCGCCCTCGATCACCAGGCGCGAGGTCGCCTGCGCGAACGCCGCGGTCGCGGCGAGGACGACGAAGAGGATGGCGACGACAGGACGGGCAGCGCGCACGGGGCTTGGCTCCGGCGGCGATGGATACCCGGAATCGCGCGGGCGGTAAACGCCCGGTTTCGTGGTTCGGCGTTTCTCCGCTATAGTCGGCGCGTCACTCGGGGGAGCCGACCGTTTCGGCTGAGAGGTCCCAATTCCGGGACGACCCCTCGAACCTGATCCGGCTCGGACCGGCGGAGGGAGAGTGTGTGGCGCCAGGCCCATCGGTAATTTCCTCGATCGCTAAGTCCGCCGCGGTCGCGATCGACGTTGTCGACGCCCGCGTCGTCTACGAAGGGACGCCGCTATTCGAGCGGCTGTCGGTGCGGCTCGATGCCGGCACGACAACCTGCTTGCTGGGCCCAAGCGGCGTCGGCAAGTCGAGCCTGCTCAGGCTGCTCGCCGGGTTGGTCCCGCTCGACCACGGCCGTATCTCCGCCGCCGACGGCGCCCCGCTCGCCGGCCGGGTCGCGTTCATGGACCAGCGCGATCTTCTGCTGCCATGGCTCACCGCGCAGGCCAACGTCGCCTTGGGCGCGCGGCTACGGGGCGAGCCGATCGACCGCGTCCGGATTGCATCGCTCTTGGCCGCGGTCGGCGTGACCCCGCGCGCGGAAGCCCGTCCGGCCGCGCTTTCGGGTGGCGAACGCCAGCGCGTCGCGCTCGCCCGCACGCTCATGGAAGACAAGCCGATCATCTTGATGGACGAGCCGTTCTCGGCGGTCGACGCACTGACGCGGTTGAAGCTCCAGGACCTCGCCGCCGAGCTTTTCGCCGGCCGCACCGTCCTCGTCGTAACCCACGATCCCCTGGAAGCGATACGGATGGGGCATCGCATCCTGGTCATGACCGGCGTTCCGGCGCGAATCAGCGCTTCGTTCCGCTTGGCCGACCCGATGCCGCGCGACGTCACCGCTTTTGCCGACCTCCATCGCGAACTCCTGGCCGAGTTAGGCGCCGGCGCCCGGCCATCAGCGCCGGCACCAGCCGTACACGGCGCGAGGGCTTCGTGAAATTCGCCCGCGCGCTCGCCACCGCGGCCGGCCTGCTCCTGCTCTGGCAAGCCACGGTGACGCTCGCCGACCTGCCGCCCTACATCCTCCCGACCCCGCTCGCCGTACTCGGTGCATGGATCGGACGCGCCGACACCATCGCCAGTCATGCGCTCGTCACCGCCGTCGAGATGATCCTGGGCTTCGGCCTGGGCGCGGCGCTCGGGATCGCGAGCGCGCTCGCGGTCGCCTCGTTTCGCCCGATGCGGCGGTGGCTGATGCCGCTCCTGGTGGTGTCGCAGGCGATCCCGGTGTTCGCGATCGCGCCGCTCCTGGTCCTCTGGTTCGGCTACGGCATCGCTTCGAAAGTGGCGATGGCGACGCTCATCATTTTTTTCCCGGTCGCCGCCAACTTCCTCGACGGCTTGCGCCGCACCGAGCCCGGCTGGCTCGACTTGGCCCACACCATGACGGTCGGCCGGCGCGGCGCGGCTTTCCGTATCCTCTGGCACATCCGCGTCCCGGCGGCGCTGCCGGCGCTGGCCTCGGGCTTGCGCGTCGCCGCCGCGGTCGCACCGATCGGTGCAATCGTCGGCGAGTGGGTCGGATCGAGCGCAGGGTTGGGCTTCCTCATGCTCCACGCTAACGCCCGGCTCCAGATCGATTTGATGTTCGCCGCGCTCCTGACGCTCGCGCTGTTCGCGCTCCTTCTCTATTTCGTGGTCGATCGCAGTCTGACCGCGTTGATCGCCTGGCAGCGCGAAACGCTCCCGAGCGACACCGCGACTGTTTCACTCCCCGCCCCTGGAGGTGTCCGATGATCCCGATCCGTGTTTTCGGTCTTGCTGCGCTCGCTCTCGCCGTCGTAGCGGTCGCGGCACCGCCGCGGCCGCACGCCCAGCCGCTCACCTTGATGCTCGACTGGTTCGTCAACCCCGACCATGCACCGCTGATCGTTGCTGCCGAGCGCGGCTACTTCCGGGAGGCCGGGCTCGAGGTCAAGCTAGTGGCGCCGGCCGACCCGAACGATCCGCCCAAGCTCGTCGCTGCCGGCAAGGCCGACGTTGCGGTCTCCTACCAGCCGCAGCTCCATGTCCAGGTCGGACAGGGGTTGCCGCTCAAACGGATCGCCACGTTGGTCGCGACCCCGCTCAACAGCTTGGTGGTCTTGAAAGACGGCCCGATCAAGTCGATCGCCGACCTGAAAGGCAAGAAAATCGGCTTCTCGGTCGGCGGCTTCGAGGACGCACTGCTAAAGGCGATGCTGGCACGCCACGGGCTCAAGCTCACCGACGTCACGCTCGTCAACGTCAACTTCTCGCTCTCGCCGGCGCTGATCGCCGGCAACGTCGACGCCGTGATCGGGGCGTTCCGCAATTTCGAGTTGAACCAGATGGACATCGTCAACAAACCGGGCCGCGCGTTCTACGTCGAAGAAGAAGGCGTCCCGGTCTACGACGAGCTGATCCTGGTCGCGCACAAGGACCGCCTGAGCGATGCCCGGCTCGCCAAACTCGTCGCCGCGCTCGAACGCGGCGTTCTCTATCTGAACAACCACCCGGACGAGAGCTGGCAGCTCTTCATCAAAGCGCACAAGGACCTGAACGACGAGCTCAACCGCCGCGCCTGGCGCGATACGCTGCCGCGGTTCGCCAAACGGCCGGCGGCGCTCGACGAAGGCCGCTATCGGCGGTTCGCCGAGTTCCTGAAACAGCAGGGGCTGATCGAGCGGGCGTTGCCGGTCGATGCCTACGCCGTCGTCATCAACTGACGCCGTGCGCGGACACGCTCAAACGTCGTCGGGCGGCACGTCGATATCGGCGACCTGCGGGCCTTTGGGGCCTTGGCCGATGCGCACGCGCACGTTTTGCCCGGGGCGCAACGCTTCGACGCCGATCCGCCGCAGGGTCTTGATGTGGACGAAGATGTCGCGGGCGTCGCCGCCGCACGAGACGAAGCCGTAACCCTTGTCGGCGTTGAACCACTTGACGGTCGCCGGCAGGAACGGACCTTCCGGCATGACCGAGCGCGACATGCCGCCGCCGACCTCGTCGCCCCCGCCGCTAAAACCGTCGCCGCCGTTCGATCCCTCGCCGCGCGACGGAACCGCGGTCGAGCTATCGACCTGGACCACGCGCACCGCTTGCCGGCCCTTGGGCCCCTTGACGACCTCGCAGACGATGGTCGCCCCTTCATCCAGACTATCGAGTCCCGCCGCCTTGAGTGCCGAGTGGTGGACGAACACGTCGCCGGTTCGATCGACCGGCGTTACGAACCCGTACCCCTTAAGCTTGTTGAACCACTTGACGGTTCCCTTAACGACCTCACCCTCTTCGTGCCCGTAATTATCTTGTTCCATGACCGGGCGTCCTCCCTTACCAAGCCGGAAATATTAACACTTTCCAAAATCATCCACAAACCGACGATGGTTATAAACGTCTGGTTCGAACGGCGCGAAGCGACCATCCGCGATGCCGCTCGCGTCGGCATTGCCGCCGCGCTCATGTGGCTCGGGGCATCATCGGCGCGCGCCGATGAGCCGTGGGTTTCGGCCGTCGGCCGCGATCACCCGCTGGTCGGAACCATCGTCCGCACCGCCGACGGAACGACGATCGAACGGGCCGCACTTTTCGTCGCACTCGCGCGCGCGAGCTATGTGTTGCTCGGCGAGAAGCACGACAACGCCGACCATCACCGCTTGCAGGCCGCCGTGATCGCGGCCCTCGTCGCCGCTGGCCGCCGGCCGACGGTCGCGTTCGAGATGTTGACCTCAGATCAGGCCGAGCGCATCGCGCGCCATCGCCGCGACGCGCCCGCCGACATCGCCGGTATCGCACCCGCCGCGCGTTGGAGCGAGAGCGGATGGCCGGGATGGCCGCTCTATGAACCGGTCTTCGCCGCCGCCGTTCGTGCCGGACTACCGATCGCCGCCGGCGGTCTCGAAACGAGCGAGGTCCGCGCTGTCGCGCGCGGGGGTGCGGCAGCGATCGAACGCACGACGGCGCGGGCGCTGATCCAACGCCATCCGCTGAGCGCCGCCAGCGAAGACCGGCTCAAGGCGACGATCACGTCCTC
>CAMDOQ010000020.1 GCA_945903685.1 Rhizobium sp. Q54 | reverse complement strand
CCGCCGTTCCCGAACAGGAGCAGCTTGTTGCCGCGCCGGATCGCCTCGACCGCACACCGCACCAGGGCAACGAACGGCGTGCGCAAGCCTTCGGCGGTCGCCCGCGCGACCGTCTGGTGCTCGGCAAATTCGTGTTCGAAGTAGCGATCGATGTCCATCGCAGAACCGCGGCGCTACCCTAAGCGATCGATCCCGTCATCGCCAGCGTTCCGCTCAAGTGTGTAGAACGGCGACATCGTCGCCGTCGAGCACGACGCACGAGAGCTGCCCCGAACGCCAGGCACCGGTATCGACCCCGATCCGGTTCGAACGAATCTCGACCGCGGGCACGATCGTGTGCCCGTGCACGACGACCGCGCCATGATCGGCGGTCGAATAGAGGAACTCCTCGCGAATCCACATCAGGTCTTGGTCGCTTTGACGGTCGAGCGCGACCCCGGGCCGAACACCGGCGTGCGTGAAGAAGTAGTCGCCGGCGGCGAAGGTGAGCGCGAGCCCGGCGTAGAACGCGCGGTGGCGCGCCGGAAGTGTGCGATCGAGTAGGCCCCGCCAGTCGGCGGGAACATTGGCGCTTGTCAGCGTCCTGCTCCACGCCGGTCCGGGCAGGTCGATGCCGTAGGCCGCGAGCGTGGCGAGGCCCCCGTTCATGAACCAGTGCGCCGCATCGGTGGTGCCGGCGAGGGCGTTGAGCATCAGATCCTCGTGATTGCCCTTCAGGCACACGGCGCGAAAGCCGGGCAGCGGATCGCCGCTCAGGAGCTCGACCACTGCCGACGATCCCGGCCCGCGGTCGACGTAATCGCCCAGATATACGACGGTTTTCTCGCGCGAACCGGCGCCGGCGGCGTCGTCCTGGATACGCCGGTGTAGGCTTTCCAAGAGGTCGGACCGGCCGTGGATATCGCCGATCGCGTAAAGCCGCTGGCCCGGTGGAAGCGCCGCTTTCATGCTTGCGACCTTAGCATAGAGGCTCTAAGAGGGCCGCGCATGAGGCGCCGGTAAAGCCGTGGATTCTTCCGCCATCGAAGTCGCCGGACTGGTCAAGCGATTCGACAAGGTCACCGCGGTCGACGGGATCGATTTCACCGTCGCCGCCGGCGGTTTCACCGCGCTGTTGGGCGCCAACGGCGCCGGCAAGACCACCACGATCGCCATGATCTTGGGGCTGATCGTTCCCACCGCGGGCACGATCACGGTGCTGGGCGAGGACATGCTCAAGCACCGCTACCGGGTGCTGCCGCGGATCAATTTTTCCTCGCCCTACGTCGACATGCCCAAGCGACTGACGGTCCGCCAAAACCTCGTCACCTATGCCCACCTCTACGGTGTCGCCGGCGTCGCCGCCAAGATCGAGGCGGTGGCACAGGCGCTCGAGTTCACCGACTATTTGAAGCGCACCTACGGCACCCTGTCGTCGGGCCAGCGCACCCGCGTCGCGCTGGCCAAGGCGCTGCTGAACGATCCCGAGATCCTGATGCTCGACGAGCCGACCGCTTCGCTCGACCCTGACACCGCCGATTGGGTGCGCGGCTACCTGCTCGATTATCAGCGCCGCACCGGCGCCACCATCCTGCTCGCCTCGCACAACATGAGCGAGGTCGAGCGCCTGTGCCGCGATGTCGTGATCCTCAAGGCCGGCAAGATCGTGGCCCAAGGGGCGCCAGCGGCGTTGATCGACCGCTACGGCCGCGGGACTCTCGAAGAAGTATTCCTCGATATCGCCCGCGACCGGCGCGCGGGTGTGGCCGTGCAATGAGCGCGATCCGTCCGCGGCCCACCGGCCACCCGCTGCGCCGCATGTGGGGGCTCTTCCTCCGCCACTACTACGTGAGTGCGGGGTCGTGGACGCGGCTGGTCGAGATGATCTACTGGCCGACGGTCCAGGTCGTGATCTGGGGCTTCATCACTGAATTCCTCTACACCAACTCGAGTTTCGTCGCGCGCGCGTTCGGCGTCTTGCTGGCCGGTGCGTTGCTATGGGACATCCTGTTTCGCGGCCAGCTCGGGGTCGCAGTGTCGTTCCTCGAGGAGATCTGGTCGCGCAATTTGGCCCAGCTCTTCACCAGCCCGCTCCGGCCGGCCGAGTACATCGCGAGCCTGATGGTGTTGAGCCTGGTGCGGACGTTACTCGGCTTGATCCCGGCGGCGGCGCTGGCGTCGGCGTTTTTCGGCTTCAATGTCGCCGAACTCGGCCTCTCGATGATCGCTTTTTTCTTCAACCTGATCGTCATGGGTTGGGCAATCGCGATGGTCGTGTGTGGGCTCGTCCTGCGCTACGGCCTCGGCGCCGAGAACCTCGCCTGGGCGCTGATGTTCGCGCTGGCGCCGATCTGCGGCATCTACTACCCGATCAGCGTGCTGCCGGAATGGCTGCAGGCGGTGTCGACGGGCTTGCCGGCGAGCTATGTGTTCGAGGGGATGCGGGCGGTGCTGGTCGACAAAACGGTGCGCTTCGATCTGATGGCGCAGGCAGCAGCACTCAATCTCGTTTATCTCGTCGTTGGCATCGGCGCCTTCGTCGCGTTCTTCCGGAACGCCCGCATCCGCGGTCAGCTTGTCCATGTCGGCGAGTAGCGGTTCCGGCCGGCGTGCCGCGGCTGCTATGCTCGCGACGATCGGCGGCGGATCGGGAGGCGGCATGTCGCAGGGAGTGACGCGGTGGTGGTGGGTCCGGCACGCGCCGGTCGTCAACCACGGCGGCAAGATCTACGGGATGAACGATGTACCGGCCGATACCTCGAACCGGATCGCGTTCGAGCGGCTGGCGCAGCGGCTACCTTCGCCGGCCGTGCTCGTCACCAGTCACTTGTCGCGCGCCTTGCAGACCGCGGGTGCAATCCGGAGCGCCGGTCTGGTCTTGCCCGATCCGCACGTCGAGCCGGATCTGGCCGAGCAGAATTTCGGGCATTGGCAAGGCCGCACCTGGGACGACATCGTGGCCAATGAAAAAGGCGCCGGCGAGCATAAATTCTGGACCGCGCCCGCCGATCATGCGCCGCCCGGCGGCGAGAGCTTCGTCGCCGTCGTCGCTCGCGTCGAGCGGGTAATCGGACGCTTGACCCACCTGCATCGCGACCGCGACATCGTCGTGGTCGCGCACGGCGGCACCATTCGCGCCGCGCTTGCGCATGCGTTGGGTCTCGATCCCGACGTCGCGTTGGGCTTCGCGACCGAGAATTTGTCGATCACGCGGATCGATCATGTCGACGGCCCCGGGGCCGGCGGCAATTGGCGCGTCGCGTTCGTGAACGAGCGGTCGTGATGGCCGCGCGCTGGCTCGCCCCGCTCGCGCTGGCGTTTGGGCTGGTCGGCGCCGCGTCGGTAGCGGCGCAAGACGACCCGCATCAGGCCTTGGTCGATCGCGCCCGGGCGACGGTCGAGCGCTTCGCCAACGACCCGGCGATGGCACCGCTCAAACCGGCGCTCCGCAAGGGACGGGCGGCGTTCGTCGTTCCCGAGCTCATCAAGGGCGGTGTATTCCTCGGCGCCGCCGGCGGCAGCGGCGTGGTCCTATTCCGCGGCCGGACCTGGAGCGACCCCGCGTTTTATCAGCTGGGCGGACTCAATCTCGGCTTTCAACTCGGCGGCGAAGTATCGGAGATGATCCTGGTGCTGATGACCGAGCGGGCGATCGACGTCATCATGGCGACCGACGCTACCCTCGGCGCCGACCTCAGTTTCGCGATCGGCGCCTCGAACCGCGAGCAATCGGCGCCGGCCGATCCCGATCCCGATGTCTTGGTGTTCGAGCTCGCCAAGGGCGTCTACGCCGGCCACGTCCTCGAAGGCGCCGCGATCCGGCCGCGCCCCGACTGGAACCGCACCTATTACGGGCGGCCGGCCAATGCCCGCGATGTCCTCGTCCGCCGCATCGTCGCCACCACCAAAGCCGACGCCCTCAAGGCGGCGCTGACCGCGGCGCTCCGCTAGGGCAGCGGGACGTCGTAGAAGCCGGCGAGCGCGACCAACGCGATGGCAAAGGCGAGCGCGAGCGCGCCGAGATAGACAACAGCGCGAAGCGCGTTGGCGGACGCGGTGACGCTCGGGAGCCGAGCCGGCGAAGCCAGGGCGAACGCTGCTGCCGTCACCGCTTCCACCCAGCCTTGCGAAAAAGCGGCGCCGGCAGGGCCGCGCGCCCACGCCGCAGCCGCCTTGATGGCACGACCGCCGGGCGCGAATAAGCAAGCCGCGACGATCAAGAGCCCGGTCACGACCGCCGGCGCCAGCGCTGCGAGCTCGTGGAGTCGGAGCGGGAGAAAAGCGAACGCCTTGCGCGGCGAATCGAGGCTCGACCAGGCCAACGCTACCGCCGCGAGCGCGCGATAGAGCGCGAGCCCCGGCAGCCCGAGCGCGGCGAACCAAACGGCCGGCGCGATCGTTCCGACGCACAGACGCCAGCCGATCCGACGCGTCAACGCGGTCGTGAGCTCGAGGCGGTCCATGCGGCGGGCCGCGGGCCCGAGCGTTCCCTCGGCAGTCCCGCGTGCCGCGAGCAGGTCGCCGGTCCGCAGCGCGCGGGCGACTCGAGCGGCCTCATCGAGAACGGCGCCGCCATCGAGCAGCGCGATCATCACGGCCAGCACCGCCACCCACCCGTAGGGAAAGATCGCCGCCAACCCGTCAGCGCCGAGCGCGGCGGCGGCAAACAAAGCGCCGACGATCGCAGTCGCCGCCAAGCCGCGGACGATCCGGGTCGGCGCGCTCCGTTGCGGACGATTGAGCCGGGGCTCGATCCAGGTCATCGCCCGCACCGCGGCGCGGACCGGCGACAGCCACCACGGTACCGGGCCGAGCCGGGCCATCAACGCTTCGGCCGTCAGCGCGAGCGCAAGGAGAAGGAGCGGCGCCGGCGCAGTGCCGGCGAGGCTCGGATCGATCGCCACGATGCCGCTAACCCCGGTTGCCGGCCCCAGTGTGCCCGACCGGACTTGGACCGACCATCGCCAATCGTGGTAAGCGAGCGGCGAACCCATGCTCCCCGGAACGCGCCTTCTATCCCTCGTGTTGGCGGCGGCGGCAGCGGCCGTCGCCGTGATCGCGCTCGCACCCGGCGGCGACCCCTCGGCCTATCTCGACCGCGCCCTCGAAGCGGCCTTGGTGATCGGCGCGATCGGCGCCGCGGTCCACGCCCTCGGCTGGCAGTCGGGCAACCGGGTCATTGCATTCGTCGCGGACCCTCGGTTCGCCTGGCCGGCGACGCTCGTCGGGGCCGCTTATGTGGCGCTGCGCTAGTACCGTCCGCGAAGGCGAGGAGGGGTGCGGACGGCGCGATTCCGGTTATAGTGCGGCGCCCTGAATGCCATGACCGACCCCGAGCCGTTCTGGAAGCGCAAATCCTTGCACGAGATGAGCCCCACCGAGTGGGAATCGCTCTGCGACGGCTGCGCACGCTGCTGCCTGCTCAAGGCCGAAGACGAGGACACCGGTGAAATCGTTTATACCGAGGTCGCTTGTAAACTGCTCGATATCGATACCTGCCGCTGCACCGATTACAAACGCCGGGCCCGCCACGTCCACGATTGCGTCAAGCTCACGCCCGAAAAAGTAACGAGCTTGGGCTGGTTGCCAAGCACCTGCGCCTACCGGCTACTCGCCGAGGGCCGTGAGCTCTATTGGTGGCATCCGCTGGTCTCGGGCAGCCGCTCGACCGTTCACACCGCCGGCATCTCGGTTCGCGGCCGCGTGCTACCCGAGAACGACGTCGGCGACCCGCTCTCGCATATCGCCGACTGGCCGCGCTGAACCGGCGGCCCACCCGACGAGGATCCGATGAATCCGCAACCGCCCGCCGACGACGTGCTGCGCGTTATTCCCGCGGTGTTGACGCCGCAGACGCCGGATTTGGCTCCCGACCTCGACCTCTTCGTTCGCCATTGCCGCTGGCTGCTCGGGACCGGCGCCGACGGGTTGGGCGTTCTCGGCACGACCGGCGAAGCCAACTCGTTCTCGGTCAGGGAACGGGTCCAGCTCCTCGAAGCGCTCGCCACAGGCGGCATTGCCGGAAATCGCGTCATTGCCGGCACCGGCTGTTGCGCCATTCCCGATACGGTCGAGCTCAGCAAAGCGGCGCTCGCGATCGGCGCGGCTGGCGTCCTGTGGCTGCCGCCGTTCTATTACAAGAACCCGAAGGACGACGGCATCTACCGCGCCTTCGCCGAATCGATCGAGCGGATTGGCGACCCGCGGCTTCGCGTCTACCTCTATCACTTCCCGCAGCAATCGGCGGTGCCGCTATCGGTCGACTTGGTCGGGCGGCTGATCGCTGGTTTTCCGGGCGTCGTGGTCGGGCTCAAGGATTCAGCCGGCGACTTCGCCTATACCGAAACCCTAGTGCGGCGCTTCCCCGGGTTTCGCGTCTATCCGGGCAGCGAATCGTTCCTGCTCGACGGTTTGAAGATCGGTGCCAGCGGCACGATCTCGGCCTCGTGCAACGTGACCGCGCCGTTGGCCGCCGACGTCGTCGCGCGCTGGCGGGCGGGACGCGATGCCGGTGCGGTCCAAGACCGTCTGAGCAAGATCCGCACCGCGATCCAGGGTTATCCGTTGACGCCGGCGCTCAAGGCGATCATGGCGCGCCACACCAAAGACCGCCGCTGGCTCGCGGTCAGACCGCCGTTCGTCGCCCTGAGCGAGAAGGAAACGGCAGAACTTTCAGCCAAGCTCGACGCCGCGCAGTTCGATCTCGCCGCCGCCTAGCGCGGAACGCCGGGCCGACCCATGATCCGCCCCAACAGCGCGACGCTGGTCATGGTGCTGGCGCCGCTGGTGGCGTTCGGGCCGATCTCGACCGATCTTTATCTGCCGTCGCTGCCGGCGATCGCGGCCGCGTTCGATCGGCCGATCGGCGATGCCCAGCTCACGCTCGCCGCCTTCCTGGCCGGCATCGCCGTCGCCCAGCTGTTCGGCGGCGCACTCGGCGATCGTTTCGGCCGGCGGCCGGTGATGTTGGGCGGGCTCCTGCTCTACACGGCGGCGAGCATCGGCTGCGCCCTCGCCGGCTCGATCGAAGAGCTGATCTTCTACCGCTTCATCCAGGCGTTCGGTGCGTGCGGGCCGCAGGTCCTGAGCCGGGCCGTGGTCCGCGACCTCCACGAGCGGGCCGACGCCACACGGATGCTGGGCTATGTCGGCGCGATCATGGGTGTGGCGCCAGTGCTGTCGCCCTTCGTCGGCGGCTATTTCGTGGTCTGGTTTGGGTGGGCGGCGAACTTCTGGTTCATGGGCGCCTATAGCGCGCTCGCCTTCGTCCTGGTTTACGTCATGATCCAGGAGACCGCCCCGAGCCCGGCGCGCGATGCGCTCGACCTTCGCCTGATCCTGGCCGCCTTCGCGCGCGTTTTCCGCCATCCCGATACCCGTACCTTCGGCATCCCGTTCTGCTTCGTCTACGGCGGCATGTTCGCGTTCTTTACCGGCTCGTCGTGGGTGATCATCAAGGTGCTCGGTATTTCGACCGAGGCGTTCGCGTTTTATTTCGGCGCCGTGATTGTCGGGTTTCCGACCGGCGCGTTCCTGGCCGGGCGCTTGAGCGCACGCTTCACCGTCGAGGCCATTTTCAGCGTCGGCGTCGCGCTTGCGGCCGGGTCCGGCCTCGTCTTTCTGGCCTTGATGGCGGCCGGCCTGGTCAACGCCGGAACCGTCATCATCCCGATGTTCGCCTACGCGATCGCAGTCGGATTGGTGAACCCGACCGGAATCGCTTCGATGCTGGCGCCGTTTCCCGATATTGCCGGCAAGACCTCGGCCCTGCTCGGCGCCGCACAAATGGCGATCTCGGCCGCGACCAGCGTCCTCGTCGGAGCGCTCCACGACGGTACCTCCTTGCCGACCGCGGCCTGCGTCGCCGGCGCTGGCGTCGGCGCCCTTCTTACTCACGTCCTCGCGCGGAGAACGGGTCGGTTTCCGGCTTAGGGGCGGCCGGGGCACGCGCCGGCGATGGCGACGGCGGCAGCGCCGGGTCGGGCGTACGGGCGACTGCCGGTCGTGGTGGACCGACCCCGAACGGCATCAGCTCGCGCGCCGGGCGCCCGCGGTGCACCGCCAGCATGAAATCGCGCCACACCCGCGCCGGCACATCGCCGCCGGTCACCCGATTCATCGGGCTGTTATCGTCGTTCCCGACCCAGACCCCGGCGGTAAGGTCGGCGGTAAAGCCCAGGAACCACGCATCGCGGAAGTCCTGACTGGTGCCGGTCTTCCCGGCGGCCGGGCGATCGAGCTGGGCGGCACGGCCGGTGCCGTACTGGATCGTCGCGCTCATCATACGAGCGAGTTTGGCCGCGGTCGCGGTCGCCATCGCCGGGCCGGGGCCCGAGCCCTCGCGCCGGTAGAGCGTCGCCCCGCGTTCGTCCACGACCGCGACGACCGCGTAGGGCCAGACGCCAGTGCCGCCGTTGGCGATCGCGACGTAGGCGGCGGTCAACTCGAGCGGCGTCACCTCGGCGGTGCCGAGCGCGAGACTCGGGATTGCCGGGAGCGGCGAGCCGATGCCGAGCCGGCGGCCAGCCGCCGCGACCCGGCTGCGCCCAGCCCGTTCCGCGACCTGGACGGCCACCGTATTGATCGAACGCGCAAATGCGTCCGTCAGCGTAACCTCGCCCGCGAACGTGCCGTCGATGTTCGCCGGCCGCCAAGCGCCGATCGCGATCGGGCCGTCGACGAGCCTGGTCGAGGGCTCGAGCCCGGCCTCGAGCCCGGCCAGATAGACGATCGGCTTGAACGCCGAGCCGGGCTGGCGATGAGCATCGACGGCGCGGTTGAAGGAGCCGCGTCCGTCGGCGCCGCCGACCATCGCCCGCACGGCGCCGTCATGGCTGAGCGCCACCAGCGCCGCCTGGTCGAACGCCCGCGCCGCGCCGTCGCGCCGGATCGCGCTCGTGACGGCCCGTTCGGCGCTTTCCTGAACCGCACGGTCGAGGGTGGTCACGACTCTAAACTCGCCGCGCGCGGCGCCGATGAACTCGGGTATCTGGTCCATCACCCACCCGGCGAAGGAGTGGCCGCTCACCGGCACATCGCGGACCGCGACCGCGCGAACATCGACCGCGGCAGCGGCAGCGGGCTCGAGGAATTCGGCCGCGACCATGCGCTCAAGGACGACCGTGGCCCGCGCTTGAGCACCGGCCAGGTTGACGGTCGGCGCGTATCGGGACGGCGCCTTCAGAAGCCCGGCCAGCATCGCCGCTTCGGCGACATCAACCCGGCGCGCGGGCTTGCCGAAATAGCGCCGCGCCGCAGCATCGACGCCATAAGCGCCGGCACCGAAATAGACGCGGTTGAGATAGAGCTCGAGGATTTCGTCCTTGTTCAGCCGGCGTTCGAGCCAGAGCGCCAGCATCGCCTCCTGCGCCTTACGCTTCAGGTGCCGCTCCGGCCCCAGAAACAGGTTCTTGGCGAGCTGCTGGGTGATGGTGCTGGCGCCTTCACGCACGGCACCGGCACGGACGTTGACGATGAGCGCGCGGGCAATGCCGCGAAGGTCGAGGCCGCCATGCTGGTAGAAGCGGCGGTCCTCGGTTGCGATCACGGCGTGCGGTAGCCACCGCGGCAAGTCGGCGAGCGCGACCGCGGTCTCACCGCTCGCGGCAAGCGTGATGAACGGCGTGCCGTCGGCGTAGGCGAGATGAACGGTGGTCGGTTTGTCGAACGCAGCGATCGCGCGCGGATCGGGAAGCTCGGCCGCGAGCCACGCCGCCAAGATGCCGAGGGCGACGGCTGCCCAGACCGCCGCGACCGCGAGCACATAGCGGAGCCGCCGCGGCGGACGACGACGGCGCCCTCGCGGCGCGGGCGTGCCGGTAGGCGGATCGCGGCGTTTTTTCCGCGTCATGACGGCGAAATGTCCTCATCGCCGCGCCGGCGCGGCGCGTTCCCTTTCGGCAGCCGTTGCGGCGAAAAGACGGCCGCCGACCGCCAGCCGGGGCTAAACGTCGAGGTTCGCCACTTTGAGCGCGTTCTCGGCAATGAATTCGCGGCGCGGCGCCACTTCGTCGCCCATCAGCCGCTCAAACAAGCTGTTGGCTTCGTCGGCCTGTCCGATCCGAACCTGGAGCAACGTCCGCGCGTCGGGATCGAGCGTCGTCTCCCACAGTTGACCAGGGTTCATCTCGCCCAGACCCTTGTAGCGCTGCATGGTGAGGCCCTTGCGGCCGAACTCGAACACCGCCTCCAAAAGCTCGCTCGGAGACTTGATCTCACACTCACTGTCCTTGCGCTTCAGGATCGCCTTGCGGGCGTAGACCGATTGCAGCTCGGACGCCATTTCGTCCAGCCGGCGCGCCTCCGCCGAGCGGATGAGCTGGCCGTCGATGGCGTGGCGTTCCGGATAGCCGCGCAGCTCGCGGGTGACTTCGATGCCGCCGTCAGGGGTGGTGCGACCGCGCCAACCGCGTTCGTGCGGCGGTGCCAAGCCGTCGAGCCGGCGCGCGAGATAGCGCGCGACCTCATCGGCCCGTTCGGGCGACGAGACGATCTCGGGGTTGAGCGCGCCCAAGATCGCGGCCTGCTCGACGATCTCCTTCCGGTACTTGCGTCCGACCGAGGCCAACAGGAGCCGTACGCGCAGCGCGTTCTCGACCAGGACGCGAAGGTCGCGGCCGGCGCGCTGCGAGGCCTTGGCATCGCCCAGCAGCAACACCGCGTCGTCGATGCCGGCATCGACGAGGTAGCGCTCGAACTCGGCGTCGTCCTTGAGGTAAACTTCCGAGCTGCCGCGCTTGATCTTGTAGAGCGGCGGCTGCGCGATATAGAGGTAGCCGGCTTCGATCAGGGGCCGCATCTGCCGATAGAAGAACGTCAGCAACAGCGTCCGGATATGGGCGCCATCGACGTCGGCGTCGGTCATGATGATGATGCGGTGGTAGCGGAGCTTGGTGCGATCGAAGTCCTCATGGCCGACGCCGGCGCCGAGCGCGGTGATGAGCGTGCCGATCTCCTGCGACGACAGAACCTTGTCGATTCGCGCCCGCTCGACATTCAGGATCTTGCCGCGGAGCGGAAGCACGGCCTGGATCTTGCGGTCCCGCCCCTGCTTGGCCGAGCCGCCGGCCGAATCGCCCTCGACGATGAAAAGCTCGGACTTGGCCGGATCGCGTTCCTGACAATCGGCCAACTTGCCGGGCAGGTTCGAAATGTCGAGCGCGCCTTTGCGGCGCGTTAAATCGCGCGCGCGCCGCGCCGCTTCGCGTGCCGCAGCGGCCTCGATCGCCTTTCCGAGGATGAGCCGCGCCTCGGCGGGGTGCAGCTCGAGCCAGGCGCCGAGCTTGTCGGAAATCTCGCCCTCGACCGCCGGGCGGACTTCAGACGAGACCAGCTTTTCCTTGGTCTGCGATGAAAACTTGGGATCGGGTAGCTTGACCGAGAGAACGCAGGTCAAGCCCTCGCGGACGTCATCGCCCGACAACACGATCTTTTCTTTCTTCGCAAACCCCGATGCCACCACGTAGTTGTTGACGGTGCGGGTGATCGCGGTGCGGAACGCCGCCAAGTGGGTGCCGCCGTCGCGTTGTGGGATGTTGTTGGTAAAACACAGCACGTTCTCGTGGTAGCTGTTGTTCCACTCGAGCGCGGCCTCGACCCTGACGCCTTCGCGGTGGCCGTCGATCGAGATCGTCGGGTGGACCGACGTATTGGCGCGGTCGAGGTATTTGACGAAGGCCTCGATGCCGCCTTCGTAGAAAAATTCCTCGGTGCGCGTTTCGACGCCGCGGGCGTCGGTCAGGGCGATGCGGACGCCCGAATTCAAGAACGCGAGTTCGCGCAGGCGGTGCTCGAGAATCGAGAAGTCATAGTCGGTGATCTTGAAGGTCTTGGGCGAGGGCAGGAACATGACTTCGGTCCCGTTCGGACGGTCGCTCGGACCGACCAACTTCAACGGCGCCACCGCATCGCCGCCTTCGAAGCGGATGTAGTGCTCCTTGCCGTCGCGCCAGATACGGAGATCGAGCCAGGTCGAAAGCGCGTTGACGACCGAGACGCCGACGCCGTGTAAGCCGCCCGAAACCTTATAGGAATTCTGGTCGAATTTTCCCCCGGCATGGAGCCGCGTCATGATGACCTCGGCCGCCGATACCCCTTCCTCCTTGTGGACCTCGGTCGGGATGCCGCGACCGTTGTCGCGCACCGTGACCGAACCGTCGGGGTTGAGCGTGATGTCGACGCGATCGCAATAGCCGGCCAAGGCTTCGTCGATCGAGTTGTCGACCACCTCGTAAACCATGTGGTGAAGGCCGGAGCCGTCCTCGGTGTCGCCGATGTACATGCCGGGACGCTTGCGGACGGCATCCAGCCCGCGCAAGACCTTGATCGATTCGGCGCCATAGTCGTCGCCGGTCGGCAGCTCGGGTCGCTCGCTCATGACGTTAGCCCGTTGGTTTCGACGGCTACGGTGCCACCGCTCACGTTGAAAAACTGCGCCCAGCCGTCGAGATCGGCGAACAGCGCGCGGTCGGTACCGGTGAGCCAAGCCTGGGCGCCGAGCGCACGGAGTTCGGCGCAGAGCGCGCGGCGGCGGCGGCGATCGAGATGGGCGACGACCTCGTCGAGCAGCAGCATCGGCACCGCACCGACCGCGCCGGCCATAATCCGGGCCTGCGCCAGCACGATTGCGATCAGCAACGCTTTCTGCTCGCCGGTCGAGCACGCGGCGGCCGGCATGTCCTTGTCGGCGTGCCGAACCGCAAAATCGCTGCGATGGACCCCGTGGGCGGCGCCGCCGGTCTCGGCATCGAGCGGGCGCGCCTGCGCGAGCTTGTCGCGGAGCGCCTGCTCGACGACCAGCGCCGAATCCCGGTCGAGCGCCGCTTCGACCCAGCCCTCGACCGCCAACAGCGCCGCCGGAAACGCGCCGGTCCCGGCGCCAAGCCCGCCCTCCAGCCGGAACACCGCGTCTCGCCTGGCGGCGGCGATCGCGACCGCATGCTCGGCCATCGTCTCTTCGAGGGCGCCGAGCCAACGCGGATCGTCGACTCCGGTGCGCAGGAGCTTCGAGCGTTGGCGCATCACCCGCTCATAGGCAGCGACGCGGCGGGCGTGGGCGTTGTCGAAGCCGTAGGTGAGCCGGTCGAGAAACCGCCGCCGCGACGGGGCGGTCTCGATAAACAGCCGGTCCATCGCCGGCGTGAGCCACGTCACCTGGGCAACGCTCGCCAGCCGCGATTGCTGACCGATGGCGGTACCGCCGATCCGAACGGTGCGCCGTGCGGCAGCGACGCCATCGCCGGCGATGAGGCCGGTGCCGACATCGACGGCGCCGTCATAGCCCTGGACGGTGGCGGAGACCGCCCAGCCGGCGGCGCCGCGGCGGGTGACGTCGGCGAGCGCCGCCTGGCGCAGGCCCCGCCCCGGGCTCAGGAACGAAATCGCTTCGAGGATATTGGTCTTGCCGGCGCCGTTGTCGCCGGTCAACACCACCGGCTGCGTCGTCAGGGTTGTCTTGAGGTGCGCGTAGGAGCGGAAATCGGCGAGGGTCAAGCGCGTCAACGCGAGCGCGCGCGGGGCCGGCGCGGATAAGTTGGCGGCGGCTGCGTCGGCGTGACGTTGGCTCAGGGCCACACTCACACGCGCATCGGCATCAATACGAACAGCGCCGCTTGATCTCCCGAGTCCTCGACCAAGGTCGGCGACACCGCATCCGACATCGCAAACCGGGTCGTTTCGCCTTCGATCTGACTGGCGACATCGAGCAGGTAGCGCGAATTGAAGCCGATCTCCAGGGGATCGCCCCGATAATCGGCCGCCAGCTCTTCGCTGGCGCTGCCCGAATCGGGGCTGGTGGCGGAAAGGACGAGCTTGCCGTTGGCGACGGTCAGTTTCACAGCCCGCGACTTTTCGGTCGAAATCGTCGAGACCCGGTCGACCGCCTCAGCGAGCGCCTTGGTGTCGGCCTCGAGGACCTTTTCGTTGCCCTCGGGAATGACGCGCCCGTAATCGGGGAAGGTGCCGTCGATCAACTTGGTGGTAAGCACGGTCGCATTGAAGGCAAAGCGGATCTTGGTATCGGAGAGCGCGACGGCGACGCTGTCGTCGGTGTCGTCCAAGAGCTTGCGCAGCTCACCGACCGCCTTGCGCGGCACGATCACGCCCGGCATGTCCTTGGCACCGTCGGGAAGCGGGGTGTCGATCCGGGCCAGGCGGTGGCCATCGGTCGCAACCGCGCGCAGCATGGCGACGCCGTTCCGCTCGGCCGCGTGCAGGTAGATGCCGTTCAGGTAATAGCGCGTCTCTTCGCTTGAGATCGCGAACCGCGTCTTGTCGATCAACCGGCGCAACTCGGCCGCGCCGATCGCGAACTGCACCGGCAGGTCGCCCTCGGCGATGACGGGGAAATCCTCGCGCGGTAGGCATGGCAGCGTGAACTCGGAGCGTCCGGCCTGGACGGTGAGGCGGCCGTCGCCCGCGCCCAGCCTGAACTCGACTTCCGCACCCTCCGGCAGCTTGCGGACGATGTCGTAGAGAACGTGGGCCGGAGTGGTCGTGGCGCCGGACTTGTCGACTTTCGCTTCGACCTTGGCGACGACCGCGAGATCGAGGTCGGTCGCGGTCAGGCTGAGCGCGCCTTTTTCGGCGGCGAGCTGGACGTTGGCGAGAATCGGGATCGTGTTACGCCGTTCGACGACGCTTTGGACGTGGCCAAGCGCGGTCAACAGAGCGCCGCGTTCAATCGTCAGCTTCATCTTGGTACGGACACCTTCAGCGACACGGCGGCTGGGGATTCCGCCCGTTGGGTGGGTTCTCCGAGGCTCGGAAAAACCGTGCGAACACCGGCGCCACTATAGCAAATGAGGCCAGTTCGGCGAAGCGCTTCGCAGGCCCGGGTCGTCCGCGAAAACGCTTTAGAAAACAGTCGGTTAATAGCGAGTCTCGGGGCCCGATCGGAGCTGCGCGGCACGACTGCGGCGGATGCGCGCGCTTTACCCTTCGAGCATCCGCTTAAGGAGGTCGATATCTTCGGCCAGCCCCGAGTCGGTCGCGCGCAATTCCTCGATTTTGCGAACCGCGTGCATCACCGTCGTATGATCGCGGCCGCCGAACTTGCGGCCAATTTCCGGTAGCGACCGGGTGGTGAGCTGCTTGGCGAGGTACATCGCGACCTGCCGCGGGCGCGCCACCGCGCGCGCGCGCCGCGGCGAATGCATATCGGCCAGTCGGATGTTGTAGTGCTCGGCGACCCGCTTTTGGATGTCTTCGATCGAGATGCGGCGGTCGTTGGCGCGCAACAGGTCTTTCAACACTTCCTGCGTCATCTCGAGCGAGATCGAGCGTCCGACCAGGTTCGAGTAGGCGAGTACGCGATTGAGAGCACCCTCGAGTTCGCGCACGTTCGAGGTGATGCGATGGGCAAGGAACTCGAGCACGCGGCCCGGCACGTCGCGGGCGCCGGACTGCTCGACCTTGGCTTGTAGAATACCGACCCGGAGTTCGTAGTCGGTGGCGTGAATATCGGCGACAAGGCCCCAACCGAGCCGCGAGCGCATCCGCTCTTCCATGCCGTCGAGATCGGAGGGCGAACGGTCGCCCGAGATCACGATCTGCCGGTTGTGGTCGACCAGGGCATTGAAGGTGTGAAAAAACTCTTCCTGGGTCGAGTCCTTGCCACTAATGAACTGCACGTCGTCGATCATCAGCACGTCGACCGAGCGGAACTGCTGCTTGAAGGCCATCACGTCCTTGAAGCGGAGCGCGCGGATGAACTGGTACATGAACTTTTCGGCCGAGAGGTAAACGACCTTGCGGGTCGGGTTGGCCTCGCGGATATGCCAGGCGATGGCGTGCATGAGGTGGGTCTTACCGAGCCCGACCCCGCCATAGAGGAAGAGCGGGTTGAACGGCACGGTCGGCGATTCGGCGACGCGGCGCGCGGCGGCATAGGCGAGCTCGTTGGGCTTGCCGACGACGAAGCTCTCGAAGCGGAAGCGGGGATCGAGCGGCGCGCTAAGATCGCTACCGGTGTCCTGCAGCGCTTCGCGCCGATGGTCGCGGGTGCGGTCGCTCGGATCGACCGCCGCTGCCTCGCGGATCGCAAACTCGACCGTGCGGACGCCTTCCCCGCGCCAAAGCTCGCCAATGCGGGTCGAATAGTGCGATGTCACCCAGTCGCGAACGAACCGCGACGGCGCGCTGATCACCACCCGGTCCGGGCTCGTCGTCGCAATCGCTAACGGGCGCACCCAGCTGGCGAAGGTGGCGTCGCCGAGGTCGCCCTTAAGGCGCTCGCGCACCCGTTCCCAGGCGCCCTTGAAGTCGGGAGTTGAGGGCGAATCGGTCATCGTTAACTTTGTCCCCACGGCAACTTGCGCGCTTTCCACCCGCCGACGGTGCCGCGATGCCCGGTCCCATCGCGGTCACCCTCGAAACCTTCGGCCACGTTGTAACAGGCCTTTTGACCAGCCGCGGTCATGGCGATCGCCGCCGCCTTCGACCGGCCGCCGGAGCGGCACAAGAAAAGAAGTGGCCGGTCGGCGTCGGCGACTTTGCCCCGGACTTCGGCGACGAAGTTTGGGTTGAGCTGACCGCTCGGAAACAACTGCCACGAGATGCGCAGCACCTCTTTACCAACGTCCTGGAGCGACGGCTGGCCGACATAGGTCCACTCGGCGTCGGTACGGACGTCGATCAGAACACTGCGCGGATCCTCGCGGAGCATTCGCCACGCCGCGTCAGGCGCGACATCGCCAGCGTACGACACCAGCGCGGGCCTACCGATCAGTCGAAGATGGAATATTCGTTGCGGTCGGGTGGCGTCGGGTCAAGTGATTCGCCCAGAGCATGTGTACATCCTCCCCAGACGCATCTCGCCAACTGCGCATCAACGGCAGCAGACCCCGTGGCGTACGTCTTTGTTTTTTCGGTTACAGCGCGATAAAGAGGCGTTACTTGAACCGAACTCGCACTAACACGACGACTACGTTTTTTGACTTACGAATACGACGCATCCTTTTTTTATTATTTGCGAATACTGTAATTCGCGCGCGTTAAGCAGAACAGTAATGCGACGGGTCGGCGCGCGCAACCGGACCGAAAAGAGAACACGATTTTTTTTGCGACGCGTTGAGCGCGCGTCACACACAAATCGCGCCGAGAAAAAAATTCTCGCTAGATATTGATCGTTCCGCCGACGCGACCGCTAAAAAAAACGAAGGCCGCCTCGCGGCGTCCTCGAATTGGTCGCAATAGAAAAATTTCACGCAGTCATCGCCTTGACCCGCGCCGACAAGCGCGAAACTTTGCGCGCCGCCGCGTTCATCTTCATCACGCCCTGGTTGACGCCGCGCATGATGACCGGTTGTGCGGCGCGCAAGGCGCTAGCCGCCGCTTTCTTATCTCCCGCGGCAATCGCGCTCTCTACCTTCTTCACAAAGCTACGAATCTTGGTTCGGCGCGTGCGATTGACTTCGGTGCGCCGCGCGGTCTGGCGCACGCGTTTCTCGGCTGACTTATGCGTCGGCATGAATTTGGTTCCGTTCTTGGGCTGAGCCGCGGCTTATAACCAAGCGCCGCCCCGGCGTCAACCCGAGGCCGGGGCCACGGGGGTTTCTAGCGATTCTTGAATTGCGGCTTTCGCTTCTGCACGAACGCCGCCATGCCTTCTTTCTGGTCGGCAGTGGCGAACGCGGCGTGAAACAGGCGCCGCTCGAACTTGATGCCTTCGGCGAGCGTCGTCTCGTAAGCCCTGTTAACCGCTTCCTTTGCCATTAAGACCGCCGGTCTGGGCAACGCCGCGATTTCGCCGGCAACCTTGAGCGCCTCGTCGAGCAATTGCGCACTCGGTACGATGCGACTGACGAGACCCGAGCGTTCGGCTTCAACCGCATCCATCATGCGGCCGGTCAGGCACATCTCCATCGCCTTGGCTTTGCCGACGATGCGGGTCAGGCGCTGCGTTCCGCCCGAACCCGGAATGACTCCGATCTTGATTTCCGGCTGCCCGAACTTGGCGGTATCGGCGGCGAGGACGACGTCGCACATCATCGCGATCTCGCATCCGCCGCCGAGCGCGAACCCCGCCACCGCGGCGACGACCGGTTTGCGGCAACGCGAGAGGTCCTCCCACCCCTTGGTGATGAAATCGTCGAGGAAAGCGTCGACAAAATCCTTCGCCTGCATCTCCTTAATGTCGGCGCCGGCGGCGAACGCTTTGTCGTTGCCGGTCAAGACGATGGCGCCGATCGCTGCGTCGGCTTCGAAAGCCGCGAGCGCCTGGCCGAGCTCGCCGATCAACTTCGCATTCAGGGCGTTGAGCGCCTCGGGGCGATTGAGCCGGATAAGCCCGACCGCTCCTTTGGTTTCGACGATGATCGTTTCGAAGCTCATGTCTCCCTCGAAAAAGCGGTTGGGTCGCTAGCGCGGCGCCAGCGCGAACGAAACGGCGGTCTTGCCATCGGCGCGCTCGACTTCGACGGTCAGACGTTCGTTGTCGCGCACAAACGTAAGGCGAAAGAGACGGCGGGTCGATGTCTCTTTCGCCGTCGGGTCGGGGTTCCACCCGAACTGCGGCAACGCCTGGCGGTAGAACGATGCCACCTCGGCCACCTCGAGCGTCCCAGCCGCCTGAACCTCGACGATTCGACCCTCGGGCTTGTCGAATACAACGGCCGCGTCAGGAACTTCCCTGAGACCGGCCATCAGCGGCACGTCGTCGATAACGCTCAAGAATATGAGCGGCTGAGCGACGAGCGCGGCCGGCCACAGCAACGCTGCGCCCAGCCAGATCATGATCGTTCGCCTGAGACTTGCCACTGTTTTGGGATCTGCGCCGGAGGCGCGCATCATCGCTGGCGATTGGGGCAGAAAAAGGTCGATCGCCCGCCCTGGACGATACGTTTGACACTGCCGCCGCAACGGCAGCCGGGGCACGGTTTGCCTTCGCGATCGTAGACGGCGAAGCGATGCTGAAAGTAGCCGAGCTCACCGTCGGTCTGGACGTAGTCCTTAAGGCTCGACCCGCCGGCGGCGATCGCATCATCAAGCACGTTCTTGATCGCCGGCACGAGGCGCCCCGCCTGCGCGGGCCCAACCGTTCCGGCGCGGCGTCGGGGAGAGATGCCGGCGCGAAATAGCGCTTCGCACACATATATATTGCCAAGCCCGGCGACGATCCGTTGATCGAGCAGTGCGGCTTTGATCGCGGTCTTGCGCCCCGCGAGCGCGGCGCCAAGGACGGCGGGCGTGAACGCAGCATCAAGCGGCTCAGGCCCCATACCGCGCAAGAGCTTGTGGCGATCGAGGCGGTCGGCCTCAACTAAATCCATGAGCCCAAAGCGACGCGGATCGTTGAAGACGACGTCGAGCCCATCGGCAGTCTCGAACACGACGTGGTCGTGCGTGTCGAAGCGGTTGCGGCGGGCGCCAACCACCATCCGCCCGGACATGCCGAGATGGACGATCAAGACGACGCCGTCGTCGAGCCGGATCAGCAAGTACTTGCCGCGGCGGTCGATCGCCTCGACCCTACGTCCGGTCAAGCGCT
This sequence comes from Rhizobium sp. Q54, assembly GCA_945903685.1. Taxonomy (GTDB): domain Bacteria; phylum Pseudomonadota; class Alphaproteobacteria; order SHVV01; family SHVV01; genus SHVV01. The sequence goes on along the minus strand of CAMDOQ010000020.1, from coordinate 2,302 downwards.
TGACGAAGCCGCGCGGAAACGGCCGGCGCAGATCGGGCCGGCGTTGATGGACGCGCGCGATGACGCGTCCGCCGATGGCCGCGCGCAAGCCGCGGCACACCGTTTCGACCTCGGGAAGTTCCGGCATTCGCGCTAAAGTAGCGTATCGGCTTCCGCTTGGGCTATGTTGCCGTAAATGGTTGAAAAAGAAGGAAGAGACACGGTTTCCTTCGGCTTTCGCGAGGTTCCGCGCGAGGCTAAGCAGGAACTGGTGCGCGCGGTGTTCGACCGCGTCGCCGAGCGCTACGACGTCATGAACGACCTGATGTCGCTCGGCGTTCATCGTCTGTGGAAGGACACGCTGGTCGACTGGCTGGCGCCGCGCGCCGATGAAGCGATCCTCGACCTCGCCGGCGGAACCGGCGATATCGCGTTCCGCGTCCGCGCGCGCGGCAAGGCACGCGTCACGGTCACCGACATCAATAGTCAGATGGTCGAACGCGGACGCGACCGCATGGTCGACAACGGAGCACTCGCCGGCATCGACTGGACGGTCGGCGATGCGCAGGCGCTTCCGTTTGCGAGCGGCGCGTTCGCCGCAACGACGATGGCGTTCGGCATCCGCAATGTCACCGACATTCCGGCGGCGCTCGCCGAGATTTATCGTGTGCTCGCGCCGGGCGGGCGGTTCGTTTGCCTCGAGTTCAGCCGCGTCACGATCCCGCTGATCGAGCGGTTCTACGACGCCTATTCGTTCGCCGTTCTTCCCCGCCTCGGCGCCGCGGTGGCCGGCGACCGCGAGGCGTACGCCTATTTGGTCGAGAGCATCCGCCGCTTCCCCGATCAAGCGGCGTTCGCCGCCATGCTCGGCACCGCCGGTTTCGAGCGGGTTCGATTTCGCAACTTGTCGGGAGGGATCGCCGCCATTCACCACGGTTGGCGGCTCTGAGGCCCAGTGTTCGGCGCGATCGAGAACGCTAGCCGCCTGATTGCGCTCGTCCGCATCTTGGCGCGGCACGATGCGCTGTTTCCGCTCGTCGCCTTCGGTCCGCCGCCGTGGGTCCTCGGCGTAGTGCGCCGCCTGTCCCGGTCGGGCGTTCCGGGCCGCCCCGGGCAGCGGCTCGCGGCGGCGCTCCAGGAAATGGGCCCCTCGTTCATCAAGCTGGGGCAGTCGCTCTCGACCCGGCCCGATCTGATCGGGCCGGCCGTCGCCCACGACCTCGCCGGGCTTCGCGATCGGCTGCCGCCGTTCGGGGTGAGCACGGCCAAAACCGAAATCCGCCGCGCGTTCGCACAAGAGCCAGAGGCTTTGTTCGCGCGTTTCGATGCCAAGCCGCTCGCCGCCGCATCGATCGCCCAGGTCCACCGCGCCGAGACCAGCGATGGTCGCGCCGTCGCCGTCAAGGTGCTGCGTCCGGGGATCGAAGGTCAGTTTCAACGCGATCTCGCGTTCTTTGCGTGGCTCGCCGCAACCGTCGAGCGCTCAATGCCGGCGCTCCGGCGCCTACGGCCGCGGGCGGTGGTTGAAACCTTTGCGGCCTCGGTCGCGCTTGAAATGGATTTGCGGCTCGAGGCGGCGGCGGCCTCGGAATTGGCCGAGAACTTCGCCGGCGATCCAACCTTCGAAGTACCGGTGGTCGACTGGCTGCGGACCGAGCGCCGCGTCTTCACCGCGTCCTATGTCGGGGGCGTACCGATCGGCGACCGTGCCGCGCTGATCGCGGCCGGCAACGATCTCGAGCAAGTCGTCGCCAACCTGTTCCGCGCCTTCCTCCACCAGGTCTTTCGCGATGGTTTTTTTCACGCCGATCTCCACCACGGCAATCTGTTCGTCGCCTCCGACAACCACATCGTCGCCGTCGACTTCGGCATCATGGGCCGGCTCGACCGCGCCAATCGCCGCTTCGTCGCCGAACTCCTGCTCGCGTTCCTGACCGGCGACTACCGGCGCGCCGCAGACGTCCACTTCGAGGCTGGGTACGTCCCCGCTTCACAATCGCGCGACACCTTTATGCAGGCGTGCCGTTCGATCGGCGAGCCGATCTTCGGCCGCCCGGCCCACGAAGTCTCGATCGGGCGCCTTCTCGCCCAGCTGTTCCAAATTACCGAGACCTTCGCCATGGAGACGCAGCCGCAGTTGCTGCTGCTGCAGAAGACGTTGGTTGTAATCGAAGGTGTCGCACGCACGCTCGACCCCAACGCCAATCTCTGGGAGATCGCCAAGCCCGTCCTCGCCACCCATGTCGGTGCCGCGCTCGGCCCCGAAGCGGCATTGCGCGACGGTATTGCCGAGGCCAGTGCGTTCGCCCGCCGGCTGCCGCGC
>CAMDOQ010000019.1 GCA_945903685.1 Rhizobium sp. Q54 | reverse complement strand
ATCTACGGCCGTTCCGATGCCGTGCTCAACCCCGGCGGCGTGCGCATCGGTACCGCCGAGATTTATCGTCAAGTCGAGCAGATCGACGACGTGCTCGAAGCGCTGGTGATAGGACAGGACTGGGACGGCGACGTCCGCATCGTCCTGTTCGTCAAGCTACGGCCGGGCCGCACCCTCGACAACGCCCTGATCGCCGGCATCAATAAGCAGATCCGCGACAACGCCACGCCACGCCACGTCCCGGCCAAGATCCTGGCCGTCGCCGACATCCCACGCACCATCAGCGGTAAAATCGTCGAGCTCGCGGTCCGTAACGTCGTCCACGGCCGCCCGGTCAAGAACGTCGACGCTCTGGCCAATCCAGAAGCGCTCGAGTTTTTCAAGAATCGTCCCGAGCTTACAATCTAAGATTGTATTACTATCTCAATCGCTCTCCCTAAATATAGTTAACGAAGTCCAGACCCAGGGAACTCCCCGAGAACGAAGCGCAATCGTCCGGATCGCGCGGCGACCGAATCGCCCGATATTCTAAGAGATAGCCTTGAACTCGTAGAGTTAACGCACAAAGTTTCGAATCAACAAGAAACGCTTAGGGACGAAACCATGGCTGCCGGCCGCGCACTTGCGATCAACGATCGACCGATGACGATCCCCGACCGCCGCCACGCGCGCGCGGTCAAGCGCAACGGCCACAGCATCGCCGTGCCGGTGTCGTTTGCGACCAACGATGTCGAGCGGGTGGAGGCGCGCCTCGAAGCGCTGGGCCGACGCAGCCCGTGGCGCTCCTACGGTACCTGGCAGGACGGCTATCCGACGCGGCTCGTCGTCTATCGCTTCGGCAAGGCTGCGTCGCGCATGCTGGTGACGCGCTTTTCGGATGGCACCTTCGACGTCAACGACGGCGAGGGCCAAGCGGTGTTGCGGCGAGCCGGGATGCCCGAGGTTCTCGACCGGATCGTCCGCGAATAACCGTCCGGGACCGCTCGAAAAAGCCGGTCGTTTCAGGAATTTGCCTCACAAAGGCTCACGTTCGGGTGAGCACACGGCGCTGTGCGTTGTGATGGACCGCACTGCCCCCGATCTCCAGACGTGGGAGTACGGAGGGAAGAGGGAGAAACGAATGTCCGGTCTCGCGATGGCAACCAAGCCGATGCCGACCCTCGCGCAAGCGGCGCGCCAAGGTTTCACGATCGACGAAATCGACGAAATCGAGAGCCACCTAGAGACTTTTGCCGAAGGGCGTTGGCGCTACTTCGCGACCTGGCAGTCGCGACCCGAGCAGTTGGTCGTCTATCACGTCGGGGTCGGCAGCGCGTGCGTAACCCTTGCCCGCCACGGCGACGGCACCTACGACGTCGTCAGCGAGGACGGCCGCGTCATCTGCTCGTGCGCGAATCTCGGAAACGCGCTCGATAGCGTGCTCGACAGCTAGTCGCCGGGGGTCGCGGCGTGGAGCGCGCCGCCGCGGTGGAGGCGGCGCGCGATATCCGCGGTCTGATGCTGCGCCCGCTGGGTCGGCGCGTGCGCGGCGAGATAGCGCGCGACCGCGATCAACACATGATGCCCTTCCGCGGCGCCGTTCCACGCCTCGAACTCGCGCACGCCGGCTTCGAACATCTGGAACGCGTGGAAGCCTGAGTCCTCGCGGAGCAGCGCGTGCCCGAGCGCGGCGACGATGCCGCGCGGCTCGTACCCGAGTGCGAGATAGCGGGCGATGATCGCGGCGGCGCGATCGACCTGGCCCTGGCGATCCATGGCATCGAGCAGCGCCGCCGTGAGCGCCGCACTATCGGTCGGCAAACCCGCGAAATCGTCGGCCCGCGACCCCGGCAGACGCGCCGGCGGCACGTTGAGAAAGCGTTCGAGATAGATCGCCATCGCGCCGTGATAGAGGCCGCGCAATAACGCGAGGTCGCGCCCAGCGGCTGACCGCTCGCCATAGACGCGGCGGAGCGCAGCGTGCAGCGCGTGCGCATAGGTGAACGCGTGATGCGCGGTCTCCCAATCGCCGTGCTCGTTGGCGGTCCCGAACTGGGCGACGCGGAGCGCCGCCGCATAAGCGAGCGTTCGGCCGAGTTCGGCCGGGCTGGCCCCCGCGCCGAGTGCGTGATCGAGCGCGCCAACGATCGTGGCCGGATCGTCGCCAAGCAGCGCGCGGGCGAGCCCGGCGTGGTCGGACCACGCGATCGTCGCGGTGCCGCCGCGCGCGACCGCGGCATCGAGACCATCGAAAGCGCGGGCGAGGAGCGGCACCAGGTCGACCGGATGGCGCCAACTGTTCGATTCCTCTTCGCCGCGCGCAGCGACGAGGTCGCGCACGATCGTCGGCAGCACGACGTCGGCCAAGTCCCACCCGACCAGGTCCAGGCACTCGGCCGCCTTGTTGATGAAGTCGAGCGTGTGCCCGCCATCGGCGAAGAAGCGGTCGGTGGCGGCGGCCAAGACGAGGTCGACCAAATCGCGCGATGACGCGCCGCCGGCGATCGCGGTCAGCAGCGTGCGCTCGGCGCCATTGCGATGTCGGACCAGCGTCCAACGCCGGAGCCAGCGTTTGAGCGTCGCCGGTTCCTGCGCTGCGCCGTCCAAGGCTTGGCGCTCGCGCCGCGGCGCTTCGCCGGCGGCATCGTCGGCAATCCGCCGGACGCCTTGAAAAAGCGCGAGATAGCGATCCTCCGCCTCGAGCCACGGCAGGACGTTGGCGAGCGCCGTCAGCACCGTCATCCCGATGCTCCAGCCGTCGCGGTTGCGCGCGCCGAACACGATCGCGTCCTTGACCAGCTCGCGCGGATTGACGCCCTGGTCGAGCAGCGCCAGCACCGCCTTGGCCGCGACCAGCCCGAGATTGTGGGCCATCGCCTCCTGCAAACGCCCGCGCCAGTAATTGGCTTCGAACGGATAGCCGCAGTCGGTGGCGACCCAGACTTCGCCGTCGCGAACCTCGGCGCTACCCACCGGAACGTCGTCCGCCCACAGATCGAAAGTGCCGCCGCTCGCCAAGTCGAAGCGGGCATGATGCCAGTGACAGGTGAGGACGCCGTCCTCGACGCTACCTTTTTGGAGCGGGAAGCCCAAGTGCGGACAGCGATTGTCGAGCGCGTGCACCTGGCCGGCGTGGTAGACGACCAGGATCGGGCAGCGCCGGCCCGGCACCACCATCGTACCTTTGGTCTTGAGTTCGTCGAGCGTGCCGACGCGAATGTAAGCGCCGGCACCCAGACCGGTACGCCCCGCGGCAGCGCCTGACATGCGGTCCCTCGTCGTTTTGCGCGGCGCGATCATAGGTCGCTTTGCCGCGGGCCGCGAATCGCGCCCCGATACTACGTCGTCAACACGATCTTCCCGGTCGATTTGCGTTCGAGCAGGGTTGCCAGTGCCGCGCGCGCGTCGGCCAGCGGGAACGTGAACGAGACGTGGCTCTGGAGCTTGCCGGCGCTAAACCAATCCAGAAGCTCGCGGTACGAATCCTCGAATACCGCCGGCTTGTGCGTACGGTACGTGGTCCACGCGAAGCCAAGCACCGCGATGTTCTTGACCAGAACGATATTGGTCGGTGCCTGCGCGATGCGCCCGCTCGCGAAACCGATGACGAGGATCCGCCCTTCCCAGGCGATGCAGCGGAGCGCGGTATCGAACGCATCGCCGCCGACCGGATCGTAGATGACATCGGCGCCGCGACCCTCGGTCAGCGCCTTGACCCGCTCCCGCATGTCCTCGGCAGCGTAGTCGATCAAGTCGTCCGCGCCGTGGGCCTTGGCGATCGCGAGTTTGTCGGCGCCACGCGCCGCGGCGATGACGCGGGCGCCAAGGAGCTTGCCGGTCTCGACCGCGGTGACGCCGACGCCGCCTCCCGCCCCCAGCACCAAGAGCGTTTCCCCCGACTTCAACCCGGCCCGGTACTTGAGGGCGAGGTGCGACGTTCCGTAGGTGACCGGAAACCCGGCGCCTTGGACATAACTCATGCGCACCGGCATGCGCGTCGCCGACGCCGCCTTGACGACGACCGCTTCGGCGTAGCCGCCGGTCCGGGTGATCGCGAACACCCGATCGCCGGGCTTGAACGCAGCGACGCCGGGACCGCACGCCTCGACATCGCCGGCCACTTCCATGCCAGGCACGAACGGCGGCGTTGCCTTATGTTGGTAGGTACCGGCGATCTGAAGTGAATCGGGAAAGTTGATCCCGGCGGCGCGGGTCCGGAGCCTGATCTCGCCCGGGCCCGGCTCGGGGATGGCGATGTCCTGGAGTTCGAGCGTGTCGAGGCCGCCGAGCTTGGTACAAACGATCGCTTTAACCACGTGGTTCTCCTGACGACGATGACAACGCAAAGCGTGCGACGATGGTGCCGGTTTCGACGCCGCGCCAATTCCTGAGCACCGGGGCGAGATAAGGGCCGAGGGCGATCTTGGCGGCTGCGTCGAACGCGCCCAAACGATCGAGCAAGAGCGCCAACGCGGTATCGCGGGCGCGCGCGGCACCGTCATCGACCTTGAGCGCGATGCCGAGCCCGCGCGCCGGCCACGCCGCCGTCATCACACCTTCGGCGCCGCTCTTGACAAGGACCTCGCCGCCCGTCGCGGCCATCGCGTCGGTCGCAAACCGGCCCGCGCCCGCCACCATCGCCGGATGCGCCTTCATCGCCGCGCCGACCCGACGCGCCGCAGCGGCCCGCGCCGGCGGCAGCCGGTCGGGCGAACCGAACCGCGCCAGAAGGAGCGCTAACGTCGCGAGCGGCATCGCGATGGTCGGGATCGAGCAGCCATCGATCGCGGTCGGCGCGGTGCCGAGCTCGCAACCGCCGACTTCTCCCAATAATCGGCGCAACGAGCGCTGCACCGGATGATCCGGTTGTTCGTAGCCGGCGAGCGGGTGGCCCATATGGCGCGCGGTCGTGAGGATCGCGAGATGATTGCCCGAGCAGTTGTTGTGAAGCGCGCTCGGCGCCTCGCCGCTGCGCACCAGCGCATGAACTGCCGCTTCGGAAAACGGCGGGTGTGCGCCGCACGCGAGCGCCGCCGGATCGAGCGCGAGCCGTGCGAGCCAACGGCGTGCGGTCTCGACATGAATCGCCTCACCGGCATGCGAGCCGCTCGCGAGCGCGAGCTCCGGGGCGGTGAGCGCGAAGGCATCGGCGGCGCCGCTTTCGACCACGGCCAGCGCCTGCAGGGGCTTCACCGCCGAGCGCGGGTAAATCGTTCGCTCGGAATCGCCGAACGCATGCACGATCGCGCCATCGACGTCGACGACGGCGCCGGCGACGCGATGGGTGCTTTCGACGAGCGCACCGCGGCGGACTTCGACCTCGATCGGCGGGGCCGCGCGCCGGTTGCGATTGGTCGCCATGCCCAAGCCCGCTAAGCTCGACCCGCCATGACGTTGCCCGCCACCGCCGGAAGCGCTGCCACCCCGCCCCGCCTGCGCGGGTATTTCGGGATCGGGGTCGAACGCGTATCGAAGCCGATGAATGTCGGGAACTTGTTCCGCACCGCGCACGCCTTCGGCGCCAGTTTCGTCTTTACCATCGCCGCCGAGTACTCCGTCAGGGCGGCGAGGTCCGATACCTCGCTCGCGCCGAAGCACCTGCCGTTTTACCGGTTCGACTCGGTCGAGTCGATGCAGCTCCCGGCCGGCTGTCAGCTCGTCGGAATCGAGATCACCGAGGATGCCGTCGCGCTACCGACCTTCCATCACCCGCTCTCGGCCGCCTACGTTCTCGGACCCGAGCGCGGTTCGCTCTCGCCGGCGCTGCTCGCGCGCTGTACGCGCGTGGTGCGGATTCCGACCGCGTTCAGCTTGAACGTCGCCACCGCCGGCGCGGTCGTGATCTACGATCGCTTGCTGACAATGGGTCGCTTCGGCGAGCGCCCGCTCGGCTCGCAGGGCGAGACCGAAGCGCCGGCCGCGCACGTGCACGGCCGGCCGATCTCGCGCCGCAAGCGAGCCGCACCGCCCTAGTACTCGGAATCACAGATTGATGACACAGCGGAGGTTCGAAGAAACCCTCGTCCTGAGCTCGTCGAAGGACGAGGACCCTCATGGTTCGACATGCTCACCATGAGGGCATAACGCAGAGCGTCCGCCCGACTCACGTTTCCGCGATAGCCGGTACTAGGCACAAGTCCTATGGAAATCGAGCGCGGCGCACGCTATTTGTAGTGTCATGCGGCCTGCTCTTGTCTTGGGGATTGCGATTGCGACGGCGCTATCGGTGCCAGCGGGCGCACAGGCGCCCAAGCAACTGAGTGCGCACAAGGACTGGACGTCGTTCAGCTACGTCGAAAAGGGCAAGAAGGCTTGTTATGCCGCCGCCAAGCCCGCGGACAGCGAACCCAAGGCGGTCAAACGCAGCGAGATTTTCTTCCTGGTGACGTTGCGGCCGGCCGAGAAGGTGGTCGACGAAGTGAGCATGGTCGCGGGCTACCCGTTCAAGGACGGGAGCGAGGTCGTGGTCGAGGTCGACGGCAAGAAGTTCGATCTCTTCACCGATACCGAAACCGCTTGGGCGCGGGCGGCGCAGACCGATAAGGCGATCGTGCAGGCGATGACCAAAGGCAATGACCTCGTCGTCCGCGGCACCTCGGCCCGCGGCACCAAGACCGTCGATCGCTATTCGCTGCAGGGCTTCAAGGCCGCCCACGAGGCGATTCTCAAGGCCTGCGCCGGCTGAACCGACCGAGTCGCCGGGCCGGCGTCGGCGCGCTATGTTCCCATGATCGCCCCATGACCGACGCCATTAGCCCACGCCTGGCCCTGATCGGGCTCACGCGCGAAGAACTCGCCGCGGCCCTCGGCATGATCGACGTGCCGGCCAAGGAAGCGCGCATGCGCGCGAACCAGCTCTGGCACTGGATCTATTACCGCGGCGCCACCCAGTTCGACGCGATGACCAGTATCTCGAAGCAGGTGCGCACCCGGCTCGACGAGCATTTCATCGTCGGCCGGCCGACGGTCGAACGCCACCTGCTCTCGGTCGACGGCACCCACAAGTGGCTCCTGAAATTCGACGATGGCCAGGAGGTCGAGAGCGTCCTGATCCCAGAAACGGACCGCGGTGCGCTTTGTCTGTCCTCGCAAGTCGGCTGCACGCTCACCTGCAAGTTCTGCCACACCGGAACCCAACGGCTGGTGCGCAATCTGACCGCGGCCGAGATCGTCGGACAGATCCTGAACGCCCGCGACACCATCGGCGAATGGCCGTCCCCGGCCGGCGGCCGCATTCTCTCGAACATCGTCGTCATGGGTATGGGTGAGCCGCTCTACAACTACGAAAACGTCGCCAAGGCGCTCACGATCGCGATGGACAACGAAGGCATCGCGATTTCGCGCCGGCGCATCACGCTCTCGACCGCGGGCGTCGTGCCGATGATCGATACGGTCGGGCGCGAACTCGCCGTCAGGCTTGCGATCTCGCTGCACGCGGTCAGGGATGAGCTTCGCGACGTCCTGGTCCCGCTCAACAAGAAATACCCGATCGCCGCGCTCCTCGAGGCATGCAGGCGCTATCCCGGCAGCTCGAACGCCCGCCGCATCACCTTCGAGTACATCATGCTCAAAGACGTTAACGACTCGCCCGCTGACGCGCGCGAACTGGTGCGGCTGATCGCCGGGATTCCGGCCAAGGTCAATCTGATCCCGTTCAACGCCTGGCCGGGTGCGCCCTACGAATGCTCGACCCCGGCGGCGATGGCAGCGTTTGTCGAGATCGTCAACCGCGCCGGCTACTCCTCGCCAATCCGGACCCCCCGCGGACGCGACATCATGGCGGCATGCGGCCAGCTCAAGTCCGAGAGCGTCAAAGCGCGGCGCGAGCTTGCCGCTGCAGCCCCGGCGACCCCGGCCGGGTGAGGCGCCCGCCCGCCGTCGCGACGCCGCCCGGGCGCCGTCAGCGCTCGGCGGTTCTCCCCGATGTTCTCGGTCCCGGCCTCGCGGTCATTTTCTGCGGCTCGGCGGTCGGGCTCAAATCGGCGATCGCCGGCGCCTACTATGCCGGGCCGGGCAACAAGTTCTGGCCGACGCTCGCCGCGATCGGGCTGACGCCGCGCCGCTTGGCGCCGGACGAATACGCCACCGTCCTCGACTACGGCATCGGCTTGACCGACCTGACCAAGTCCGAGTTCGGCTCGGATGCGGCGCTCTCCGGCGAGGCCGACGATCCCGCCGCGCTCGCCCGGAAGATCGCCCGCTACCGGCCGCGCGGTTTAGCTTTCAACGGCATGCGCGCGGCCCGGGTTTTCTTCGCGGCGCGGTTCGCCCGCGGCCCGGCCGGATACGGGCGACAAGCGGAAATGCTGGGGTCGACCGCGCTCTTCGTGCTGCCCTCGACCTCCGGCGCGGCGGTGCGCTACTGGGATGCGCAACCGTGGCGGGCGCTCGCCGCCTTCCTCGCCGCCCCGGGCCACAGCACCTAACCCTTCGGCAGCGCGCGATCGATCTTGCGGTAATCCGCTTCCGAGAACGCCGTGAGGTGGAAACGTCCGTTCGAGCGCTGCGCCGGTTCGGTGGCGGCGGCGGCCGCGCTTGTCCGAACCATTGCCGAGCGCCCGGCGATGCCTATACTGCCGCGCTTTCGCCAACCAACCGGCGGCCGGTCCATGAAAGACGACGTGAAAAAAGTCGTGCTCGCCTATTCCGGCGGGCTCGACACCTCTGTGATCCTGCGCTGGTTGCAGGAGACCTACCGTTGCGAGGTCGTAACCTTCACCGCTGATCTCGGCCAGGGCGAGGAACTCGAACCGGCGCGGGCCAAGGCCGAACGGATGGGGGCCAAGGAGATCTTCATCGAGGATCTGCGCGAGACCTTCGTCAAGGACTACGTCTTCCCGATGTTCCGGGCCAACGCGCTCTACGAAGGGCTCTATCTGCTCGGCACCTCGATCGCGCGGCCCTTGATCGCCAAGCGCCAGATCGAGATCGCGGCCAAGGTCGGAGCCGACGCGGTCGCCCATGGCGCCACCGGCAAAGGCAATGACCAGGTCCGGTTCGAGCTTTCCTACTACGCACTCAATCCGCACATCCGGGTGATCGCGCCGTGGCGCGAGTGGCAGCTCACCTCGCGTACCAAGCTGCTCGAATACGCCGAAATGCACCAGATTCCGATCGCCCGCGATAAGCGAGGCGAGCCGCCGTTTTCGGTCGACGCCAACCTCCTCCACACCTCGAGCGAGGGTAAAATCCTCGAAGACCCGTGGGTCGAGGCCGACCCGATCGTCTATTCGCGGACGCGCTCGCCCGAAGAAGCGCCGGATCAGCCGCAATATGTCGAGGTCGAGTTCGAACGCGGCGATGCGGTCGCGGTCGACGGCGTCAAGCTATCGCCGGCCGCGCTGCTCACGCGGCTCAATGCGCTCGGTCGCGAGCATGGGATCGGGCGACTCGACCTGGTCGAGAACCGCTTCGTCGGCATGAAGTCGCGCGGCGTCTACGAAACGCCGGGCGGCACCATCTTGCTCGCCGCCCACCGCGGCATCGAAAGCATCACCCTGGATCGCGGCGCCGCCCACTTGAAGGACGACGTCATGCCGCGCTACGCCGAGCTCATCTACTTCGGTTTCTGGTTCTCGCCCGAGCGCGACATGCTGCAGGCGCTGATCGACAAGAGCCAAGAGAGCGTCGACGGCACGGTACGGCTCAAGCTTTATAAGGGGAGCGCGTCGGTGGTCGGGCGCAAATCGCCGAACAGCCTTTATTCGCTCGCCCACGTCACATTCGAGGAAGATTCGGTCTACGACCAGCGCGACGCAGCCGGCTTCATCAAACTGAATGCGTTGCGGCTTCGGCTGCTGCGGAGCCGGAAGCGCTAGGCACGGGCGGTCCGGTACGCCGGGCGACGACATCGCGGACCAGGCCGTAGGCGTAGAGCGCGGCCGGCACGAAGCCGCATTCGACCGTACCGGCCGAGCGTGTTCCGGCGAGGGTCCTTGTGGTGATCCGGCGCGGAAACGGACGCTCGACCCCGGGTGCGAGCGCGGCGAGCCCCGCCAGCGCATCGGCATCGGCGTAAGCCCGGTTCGACCACGTGACGTCGACCGCCCAGAGCGGTCGCCCCTTGCCGGCATCGACACAGACGAGATCGACGCTCCGTTCGGCGGCGCCAACCCGCCAGCGCGCGAAACGGAGCCGAGGCAGGCTCGGTGAGTGCAGCCACTGGCCGAGCACGGCGGTCTCGGTCAACGGCTCGGTCGCCGGGTCGTCGCGCTCGGCGCGTCCGAACAGCGCAGCCCTGAACGCTGGCGCGCTCAGGTGAACCTTGAACGTTACCGCCCGCGCGAACCCAGCCGCGTTCCCTTCGATCCGGGGGAGCCGGACGATCAAATGCGCGGCCTCGAGGAAGTCGAGATGGCGGCGCACCGTGTTCTTGGCGAGCGCGGCGGCGGCCGCCAGTTCTTCGATGCCGGTTTCGCCGGCGGTCCGTTCGGCCACCACCGCGAACAAGCGCGCGAGTTCGGCAGTGTCGGCGATGCCGAAGCGCTGCGGCAGATCGCTATCGAACACCGCGCCAGCCAGGTCGGCAGCGAGCAGCCGGAGCCGCTCGCTCCCCGGCGTCCCCGGCGGCCGCGGGTAGGCGCCCTCGTTGAGATAGTCGAGGAACAGCCCGTTCAGGGCGGCGATCGCGGCCGGATCGGGGTCGACGACCGGCGGGCGATCGGGTTCGGCCGCGTGGACGTATTCATAGAACGTGAGCGGCGGCAGGACCGCATCGTGGGCGGCGGTTGGCGCTACGTCGCGGACGGCGCTCGCGGCCACCGTCACCGCGGGCGGCGACCCAGCGCCCAAGCTCGCCACCGTTTCGCGCCAGCGCGGACGGACATGGCAATCGTCGAGCAGCACGTAGAGCGGCCCGGAGGCTGCCGGGTTGTCGGCATCGGGCGCGAGTTCAGCGAGATCCCCGACGGCGACGCCTGCAAACGCTGGCGCTGCGAGGTTCACGTAGACGATGCGGCGCGGTCCGATCCCGGCTTCGATCAAACCCTGCGCGAAGTGGTGAAGTAGCGTGGTCTTTCCGACCCGACGACCGCCGGTCACGATCAAAGGATGCCCAGGGTCGCTGCTCGCGACGCGCTCGAACAGGCGCTCGAAAAATGCGCGCGGTGGGAGCGCCAAGATCGGCGATGGAACGCGTCCGGTGTCCCACCATGGATTATCGAGCGCGAGGCGCGCCGACACCCGGGAATCGGAGCCCGTTAGCATTAGGATCAGTCTACTGATCCTAATGAACTACATCAATAAGATTATCTATCTGATCTAAATGAAAAGAAATTTGATTCTTTGGCCGAATCAAATCCTAGTAGGTGCCGCGCTCAAGAGATACCAATAAGCGGTCACCCATAAGATTAAATGGATGATCTTATAAATAAGATTACCGATCTAATCTTAGTCTGCTTTGCCGCCAAGTTGCTTCGTAGGTACTTTCCAACAGGCAGGCGATGGTCATCGGCCCGACCCCGCCGGGGACGGGCGTGATCGCGCCGGCTACTTCGACGGCTTCGGCGAACGCCACATCGCCGACGATGCGGTCCCTACCATCGGGACCGGTCACCCGGTTGATCCCGACATCGATCACGGTCGCCCCCGGACCGATCCAGTCGCCGCGTACGAACGCCGGTTTCCCGATCGCGGCAACTACGATCTCGGCGCGCCGGCATTCGGCCGCGAGGTCGCGGGTTCTGGAGTGGGCGATCGTCACCGTGCAGTTCGCGCGAAGAAGGAGCTGCGCGACCGGGCGCCCGACCAGGTTTGAGCGGCCGACGACGAGCGCGCGGCGCCCGTCGAGCGTACCGAGGGTCCGTTCGAGGAGGATGAGGCAGCCTTGCGGCGTGCACGGCACCATGCCGTCACGGCCGGTGGCGAGCCGGCCGATATTCTCGGGGTGGAGCCCATCGACATCCTTGGCGGGGTCGAGCGCGGCGATCACTGCTTCGGCCGCGATCGGTTTGGGAAGCGGCAGCTGGATCAGAATGCCGTTGACCGCGGGGTCGCCGTTCATGACGCCGATCCGCGCCAGGAGATCGGCTTCCGACGTCGTTGCCGGCAGCTTGACGTCGATGACCCGGATGCCGGCGGCGGCGGCCGCAGCGCCCTTGTTGCGCACATAGATCGCGCTCGCCGGGTCGTCGCCGACCAGAAACACCGCGAGCGTCGGGGTAAGCCCATGGTTGGCCTTGAGCGCCGCGACCCGCTTGGCGAGGTCGACCCGCAGCTCGGCTGCGAGGGCCTTGCCATCGATCACCGTGGCGCGGCGGCCGGAAATCGCCATCCTATGGAACGGCGCCGAAACGGGCGGCGAGCGCGGCGGCGAGCCGGCCATCGCCGCCGGCGATCCGGAGCGTCTTGACCCGGCCGGCTGCACCCCGCACCAGCTCGATCCGGCTCGGCGGCACGCCGCAGGCGCGAGCGACGATGGCGATCACGGCGTCGTTGGCTTTGCCGCGGTCGGGCGCGGCCCGCACCTTGACGGCGAGCGCGGACCGCTCGCCCGGCATCGCGATCGTACCCTCGATCGCATCGCGTCCGGCCTTCGCCGTCACGCGCACCGCTACCTCGAGCCCGGCGGGGCCAAGCGTGAAGGGCGAGCGCAAGGACACGGATCAGCCGTAATAGGCGATCAGGCGCTTGATCAGATAGAGCCCGAGCAGGAGCGCGAGCGGCGCGAGATCGACGCCGCCCAGATTCGGGAGCACGCGCCGGAGCGGGCGCAGTGCCGGCTCGGTGATGCGGGCGAGAAAATCGCCGACCGCGAAGACGAACTGGTTGCGGCGGTTGACGACGTTGAACGCAACCAGCCACGACAGGATCACGGCGATGATCAGCGCCCACATGTAAAGGTCGATCACGATGAACAGGATTTCGACGATCGGGTGCATGGGCGCGGACGGCATCGGTGACGGCGGGGCGAGAGAGCGACGATCCAGGCGAACACTATACACTCGCCGTTTCGGCGCCAAGCCGAGGGCGTACCGCCCTTGACCTTTCGGGGGCGCCCACCCATTATCCGCGCCGCCGTGGCGTCTTTAGGTCGCTCCGGTAAAGTCCGCGAACGTGGGGCAGTAGCTCAGTTGGGAGAGCGCGACGTTCGCAATGTCGAGGTCAGGGGTTCGATTCCCCTCTGCTCCACCAACTTTCCCGCAATCCGCCGCCGACGCCCGCCCCGGCTTCAGCCGGTGGCGATGTACTGGCGCATCGCGTTGGCTTCGCTCTCGACCTCCTCCAGCCGATACTTGACGACGTCGCCGATCGAGATCACGCCGCACAGCCGGCCGCGATCGATGACCGGCAGGTGACGGATGCGCTTGGCGGTCATCGTCGACATCAGGTCGTTGACCGAATCGCCGACCGAACAGGTAACGACATCCCGGGTCATGACGTCGCTCACGCGACGCGTGAGCACGCTCGAGCCGTGTAGTGCGAGATCGCGCACGATATCGCGTTCGGACACGATCCCGAGCACGCGCGCGCCGTCGTCGGAAATGACAATCGAGCCGACGTTGCGCTCCTGCAGCGTGGCGACGATGTCGGCGACGGTGGCCGTGGGCGGCGCGGTCAAGACCGAGTTGCCCTTGGCGGCGAGGATTGAAGCGACGTTCATGTCATCCCTCCTCTGGTCTGGCGGGCGGTCCAGGGCCGCGAGGCTCGGAGGCCGATCCGCCACGATCAGCCTAAAGTCTACGCCCCGCCTGGACCGCGTGCCAGCGACCCGGCCGCGCCTTGCGGGGTCCGGAAAGATGGGTTATCCCCAGGTCGGTTTGAGCCCAACCGGCCCGCACCTTGACCGATCCGATCCTGCTCGTCGTACATAGCGAACGTTCCGATCCGGGACGGGTCGCGCGTCAGCTCCGGGCGATGGGATACCCGCTCGATTTGCGCCGCCCGAGCGGCGGCGATCCGCTGCCGGCGACGATGGACGGCCACGCCGGCGCGGTCGTGTTCGGCGGACCGATGAGTGCCAACGATGACGGCACGCTCGATTACATCCGCCGCGAGCTCAACTGGATTCCGAGCGTGCTCGACTCCGGGAAGCCCTTCCTCGGCATCTGCCTCGGCGCCCAGATGCTGGCGCGCGTGCTCGGCGCCAAGGTCGAACCCCATCCCGAGCGCAAGGCCGAGATCGGCTACCACCCGGTGCGGCCGACCCCGGCCGGCCAGCGCCTGTTCGACCGCGAGGCGCGTTTCTACCAGTGGCATATCGAAGGGTTCGGGGTTCCGTCCAGCGCCGAGCTCCTGGCGACCGGCGACATGTTCGCGAATCAGGCGTTTCGCTACCGGGCCGCGTACGGCATTCAGTTCCATCCCGAGGTGACCGGCCGGATCATGGAGTTCTGGACCACGGTCGCGGCCCAGCGGCTGACGCTTCCCGGCGCCCAGGCCAAGGACGAGCAGCTTCGCCATCGACCGGCGAGCGAGCGCCACGTGCGCGGCTGGCTCAGGCGTTTTCTCGGCGTCTGGCTCGACGGCGGCTGAAGCGCCGGCGGCGCCTTATAGAGCAGATTTCCCGAAGACCGGCGGCGCGACCCGCGTTTCGATCTTCGGGAATTCTGCTAGTGCTTCAAGGCTTCGCGGATCAGGACCGTGCCGATGCCTTTGCCGACGGTCTCGTCGGTGATGCGCTGGAGCTGGGCCTTCAGGAGATCGACCTGCAGCTTGCCGCCTTTGATGGTCGCGCCGCCGTTCCGCGTCAGGTACTCGACGTAGTTCGACTGCAGCCGCGGGATCGCGGCGACGATCTTGTCTTCGCGCTCGCCGCCGGTGGTCTCGAAGTCGAGCGCGATGACGAGCCGGGCCGTCACTTTGCGCTCGTCGAGCACCGTTACGGTGAAGGGATTGAGCTTGAGGAAGCCGACCTCGCCCGAACTCGCACCCGAACGCTTGAAGGCGGGCGGCGCCGCGCTGACCTTGGGTTTCTTCTGCTCGCCATCTTTGGGAGCCGAGGCCCAGACCGGCGCGGGCACGGCTGCCAGGGCGACGACAATCGCCACCGCCAGCGCCTGCACCATTCCCATGCGCCAACGTCGTTGGATCACGGAGTTTTGCTCCTCATTAGGTCGCGCGCCGCTTTTCAACCAGGACGCCGTCGGCGGCAAGCGCCTCGATCTCGGCTTGAGAATAGCCGGCTTCGGCGAGGATTTCGCGGCCCGAGCCCGAAAAGGCCGGTGGCAGACGCCGGAGCGAAGCCGGCGTCCGGCCGAGCTTGGCCGGGAACCCGGTGCCGCGATACCCGTCCGTCTCGATCACCATGGCGCGATGGCGCGTATGGGGATGCTCCAGGACCGCCGGCACATCGTTGATGGTAGCGGCCGGAACGCCGAATTCCAGCAGATCCATGTAGACGTCCTCGCCGGCGGCCGCGGCAAACAGCGGGATCAAGGCGGCATCGAGCACGGCGCGGTTGGCGACGCGGTCGGCGTTGTCGCGAAACCGCGGATCCTCGCCGACGGCCGGTCGGCCGAGCTTGGCGCACAGGCGGCGGAACTGGCCATTGTTGAGCGCGGCCAGGAAGATCGGCCGGGTGCGGGTTTCGTAGCGATCGTAGGGCGCGACGTTCGGATGCGAGTTGCCGGTAAGCGCCGGCGTCTTGCCGGTCATGAACCAGTTGGCGTTCTGCGGGTGCACCAGCGCGACGCCATTGTCGTAGAGGGTGGTTTCGATGAACTGGCCGCGGCCCGAGCTGGAGCGCTCGAAGAGCGCCGCCATGATCGCGAACGCCGCCATGTAGCCGGTCGCCTGATCGACCACCGCTACGCCCACGCGGACCGCGCCCGAGGCCGGGGGGCCGTTGACGCTCATCAGGCCCGAGAGCGCCTGGGCGACCCCGTCGTAACCGGGCAGACCACCGAGCGGGCCGTCGGCGCCGAAGCCCGAGATGCGGCAATAGACCAGGCGGGGAAATTTGGGCGCGAGCACCTCGTGGTAGCCCAAGCCCCAGCGCTCCATTCTGCCGGTCTTGAAGTTCTCGATCACGACATCGGCGTTCTCGAGCAGCTTGAGGACCACCGCGCGACCTTGGGGATGCGCAAGATCGAGCCCGATCGAACGCTTGTTGCGGTTGATGCCGATGAAGTAAGCAGCCTCACCGTCCCGGAACGGCGGCCCCCAGGTCCGGGTTTCGTCGCCCTGCGGCGGCTCGACCTTGATGACCTCCGCGCCATGGTCGCCCAAGAGCTGGGTACAGAGCGGCCCGCCCAGGACGCGAGAGAGATCGACCACCTTGAGGCCGGCGAGCGCGCCGCCACTTGTTTCCGTCATCGTTTTCCTCCCGAGACGCGGGCCGCACCCTAGCCACGGCGCGCCAAGCTGGCAACGCGCCGGACGCGCCCATCTCCCCCGACGCGGCCGACCCGGCTAGTACCGGCTATCGCGGAAACGTGAGGCGGGCGGACTGAGCCCTCATGGTGAGCTTGTCGAACCATGAGGGTCCTCGTCCTTCGACGAGCTCAGGACGAGGGTTTCTTCGAACCTTCGCAGTGTCATCAATCTGTGATTCCGAGTACTAGAGTGCGACGATGGACTTCAGCGAATCGGACGAGATCGCGGCGCTCCGCGCGAGCGTCTTACGCCTGATCGAGCGCGAGATCGAGCCCGCGATCGGTGCGTTCGAGCGCGCCGGCGCGTTCCCGCGGCCGCTGGTCGAAAAAATGGGCGCGGCCGGCCTGTTCGGCGCGGCATTCCCGGAACGTTTGGGCGGCAGTGCGAGCGGATTCACCGCAGTCGCCGCGATCGCCGAGACGCTCTCGAGCCGCCGGCCCGAGTTCGGTTACCTCATGAACATGCAGGCGATGACCTGCCCGTTCACGATCTTCAACTGGGGCACCGACGAACAGGCCGAACGGTTCGTGCCCGATCTGATCCAGGGCCGCCGGCTCGGCATGTTCGCGCTGACCGAACCGGGCGGCGGCTCCGACCCGGCCGGCGCGATGCGGACCCGGGCGCGGCGGGACGGCGACGTCTATCGCTTGAACGGGGCCAAAACCTTCATCACCATGGCCGACGTCGCCGATGTCGGGGTCGTCTTCGCCAAGACCGACCCGGCCGCCGGGCACCGCGGCATCACCGCTTTCATCGTCGAGCCTCACGGCCAACCCGGCTACCGCGCCGACCCGATCGCGATGCCGGGGCTCGCGCCAACGTTCCGGAGCTGCGCCGTTTCGTTCGACGAGGTCGCCGTCCCGGTCGCGAACCGGCTGGGAGCCGAGGGCGAGGGCTTCAAAATCGCGATGAACGCCTTGGACTACGGCCGCTTGACCGTCGCCGCGCGGCTCGCCGGCCTGGCGCACGGATGTTTCGAGGCCGCGACCGCTTACGCCAACCAACGCGTGGTCGGCGGCCAGGCGATCGCGCGCTACCAGATGGTGCAGCAGGGGATCGCCGACATGGCGGTCGAGATCGAAGGCGCGCGGCTTCTGGTGGCGAAGCTCGCCTGGACGATGGATCAAGGCGCGCCCGCGACCCGCGCCGCGGCGCACGCTAAGTACTTCGCGCAAGTGGCTGCCAACCGGGCGGCCCGGACCGCGGCCGAGGTATTCGGCGGCTACGCGCTCACTGACGCCTATCCGATCCAGAAACTTGCCGCCTACGTCGCCGTCCTCACCGCCGGCGAAGGCACCGCCAACGTGCAGCGCGTCCTGATCGCCGAGGACGCGCTCGGCTTGAAGGACGCGAACCGCCATCCGGTCCGCAATCGGTTGGTGCGCCCCGAGTGACCCCTCCCTGCCCTCCCCCGTAAGCAGGCGGAGGGAGTCGAACGCAGCGAGCGGGTGGAGGTTAGCCCTCGAAGGCGCGCCGCATCTCGCGGGCGATCACGAGCTGCTGGATCTGGCTGGTGCCTTCGTAGATCCGGAACAGGCGGACGTCGCGGTAGAAATGCTCAACCGCCGTTTCCGCCATGT
This sequence comes from Rhizobium sp. Q54, assembly GCA_945903685.1. Lineage (GTDB taxonomy): Bacteria > Pseudomonadota > Alphaproteobacteria > SHVV01 > SHVV01 > SHVV01. The sequence goes on along the minus strand of CAMDOQ010000019.1, from coordinate 5,044 downwards.
AGCCGGCGCCGCCGTGGATCTGGACCGCGCGGTCGGCGACGCGGCCGACCATCTCGGACGCGAAGTACTTGCAGCAGGCGGCGTCCATGGTGGTGCGTTCGCCGCGGTCGTAGCGGCCGGCGGTCTCGAGCACAAGCGCGCGGGCGGCCGAGGCCTCGGTCCGGGAATCGGCGAGCATCGCCTGGATCAGCTGGAAGTCGGCGATCGGCTTCCCGAACTGCTTGCGGTTCACCGCATACCCGACCGACTCGTGGATCAAGCGTTCCGCGGTGCCGACGCAGATGCCCGAAATATGGATACGGCCGCGGTCCAAGACCTTCATCGCGGTCTTGAAGCCCTGACCCTCGCGGCCGCCGATGATGTTCTCGGCCGGGACCTCGACGTCCTCGAAAAAGACATCGCAGGTCTTGGTGCCGCGCTGGCCCATCTTGGCGTCGGCCTTGCCGAGGCGGATGCCCTTGCTGTCGGCCGCAACGATGAAGGCCGAGACGCCGCCGGCGCCGGGGTCGCTCGGGTCGGTGCGCGCCATCAGCGTGAAGACGTTGGCGTAGGGAGCGTTGGTGATGAAACGCTTGGTGCCGTTGACGACGTAGCGATCGCCGCGTTTGACGGCGCGGGTCTTGACGCTGGCGGCGTCCGAGCCGATATCGGGCTCGGTCAGCGCGAACGAGCCGACGATCTCGCCCGAGGCGAGCTTGGGCAGCCACTTCTTCTTCTGCTCGGGCGTGCCGTCGATGACGATCCCCTGGCTACCGATGCCGATGTTGGTGCCCATGACCGAGCGAAACGCCGGCGAGGTCCAGCCGAGTTCGAACGCGATCTCGACGTCGGTCGCCATGTCGACGCCGAGGCCGCCATACTCGGCCGGGATGGTGAGCCCGAACAGGCCGAGGCGTTTCAGTTCAGCGCGAACTTCGGCGGGGACCGCGTCGTCCTCTTCGACCTTGCGTTCGAGCGGGACCAGCCGCTCGCGCACGAAGCGGCGGACGGTTTCTTTCAGGTGAGCGCGCGTCTCGAGATCCATGGTCGAAGCTCCTTCCGCCGCCGGACCGCGCGGGCGCGGTTCAGTTCGGCTCGTAGACGATCGCGCGAACCGGCGTCGGGTTGAAATTGTTGACCGGGTTATTCATCTGCGGGCAGTTCGACACGACGGCGATGACGTCCATTTCGGCCCGCAAATCGAGATAGTCCCCGGGCCGCGAGATCGAGGGCCCCATGTCCATCGCCCCGTCGGGGGCGATCGGCACGTACATGAAGAAGTTCAAGTTGGCGACCATGTCGCGCGGCCCCATGCCGTATTTCTCGAGCTCGCCCAGGAAATTGGCGCGGCAGTTGTGGTCGTCGGGCTTGTTGTAGCGGGTGCGGTTGATCGCCGACGAGCAGCAGCCGCCGACGGTGTCGTGGTAGCCGCAAGTGTCGGCGACCACGGTGAACATCTTGTTGCAGTTGATCGAATAGAGAACCGTGTTCAGCCGAATGAAGAAGTTGCCGTTGATCTTCATCGTGTCGGCGGCGGCGTAGCGGTCCTCATGGTCGGCGGCGTTGTAGCAAAGAAAATCGACCGCCTGCTTGCCTTCGAGATCGACGAAGCGCAGCACCTGGCCCTGCTTGATCGTACGGCTCCACCCCACCTTGGCGGCGATGATCTCGTCGTGGACGATGCGTCCCGGCACTTGCTCGTAGGCTGTCATCGCGCGCCTCCTGTGGGGCGGTTGGGCTACGTCGGTTACTTCTTGGTCTTGGCGACGACCGCTTCCAGCTCGATCACGAACTCTTCCTTCACCAACCGGTCGATCATCAAGAGCGTGTTCGGCGGATAGGTCGAGGTCGAGAACAGCTTGGGGAACAGCGCCTTGCGCAGCTCCATGAACTTCGGGATCGACTGCGAGTGGACGAGGTAGGTACGGAACACGATGACGCTGTCCCAGGTCTCGCCGAGCGCCTTCAAGAGGTCGCCCAAGTTACCGAAGACCTGGTGGAACTGAGCCGCGAAGTCGCCGACGCCGACGATCGCGCCGTCCTTGCCGACGGCGAGCTGCCCGGCGGCGTGATAGGTATCGGTTCCGGCCGGCACCAACGTGCACATCGAATAGAGGCCCTGGGCCGGCCCGAGCCCCGGCGGGTTCAAATACTGGATTTTCGACATCGCGGCATCCCCTCTGGTGTGGTGTTCGGACGTGCCCCGCATTAACGCCACGGAGCCCCGCGGCTTCATAGCCGCATCTCCCGACCGGCCGCAACCCGGACGTAGCGGGAGCCGGCCACACCGCGATCCGGTATAATCCCGGCCGAGCCCGCCCTCCGGTTGGGACCTTGAGACCCGTCCGGGGACGGGGACAGCACAGGGAGTAGCGATTTGCGCGCGCGGACCCTTCGGGGAGCGGTCAGCGGACTTGTGGCGGTAGCGGCCCTCGCTGCCGGCGACGCCTGGGCGCAGGCGCGCCCGATCGAGCGCGCCGGACCTGGCTGGATCATCGACCCGGCCGCCAACTGCGGCACCTCTAATCCGTTCGCGACCGGGCGCGAGACCATTTCGTGGTCCGGCAAGTGCCTGCGCGGCCGGCTGCACGGGTCGGGAACGCTGATCTGGTTCGAAAACGGGTTCGAGACCGAGCGCGACGAGGGCACGTTCCGGAACGGCGAACTTCACGGCGATTCGGTGGTTACGCTCGCCAACAAGACCGTGATCTTCGGCAACTATAAGGACGGCATCCGCCACGGCGAGTTCATGGTGGTGACGCCGGACGGCAACTACCTGCAAGGCGTCTACGCCGACGGCGAATTGGTCGAGCAACGGCGGCTCGACCGCGACGCGGTCAAGCGCTGGCGCGAGGCGCGCAAGGGCGATCAACGGCTGGCGAGCATCACGGTCGATGTGCCGGCCCGCGAGGAGCGCCCGGCGGCCAGTCCGGCACCGATCGCGGCGGTTCCGCCGGCCCCGGCCACACCCGTTCCCACGGCTCCGGTTGTCGCCGCGTTGCCAGCCCCGATGGCCGTGCCATCGGCCCCGGTTGCGGTGACGCCGGCCGTAATGATGCCGCCGCCGCCGGTCCGGATCCCGGCGACGCCCTTCATCGGTCCGCTCGGCTTGAGCGACCCTTACACGCCGCTCCCGTTTCCGGTAACCGCGGCGTTGAGCGGCGCAACCTCGGTCGCAGCGCTCCCGCTCGACCCGGCGCTCGCGCAACTGGTGCGGGTCGACGGCCGGTCGACGGTTGCGCTCGCGACCCAGATCCCGGGCGGAATCAACCTGGCATCGGGCCCGGTTGCCGCCGAGGCCGGCCCGCAATTCGCCGAAACCCGGATCCTGGCAAACCTTCTTCAGTCCTCGCCCGCGCTCCGCGCCGGCGCCGGCCCGCCGCGGTCGCGCGGTACGACCCAGGTGCAAGGAAGCCAAACGCAAACGACGCGCGGCGTACCGATGGCCGATGAGCCGATCGTGCTGCGGCCGCCGGGATCGGCGGCGCCGGCGGGCAAACTCAAACTGCGCCCGCCGCCCGACCGGCCCGGGGCCGGCCTGGTGCCGCCGGCGGCATCCACCCGCGAGCCTGTTGGCGCCGCACCGACGCCCGCCACGGCACCGGCGCCCGCCCCGGCCACGTCACCGGCGCCGACGGCGGTTCCGGAACGACGGGTCGCACTCAACTTGGGCGGCGCCGATATCCGCGACGCCACCAAGCTCATCCTCGGCGACATCCTGAACGTCCGCTATACGATCGATCCAGCCGTGCGCGGCACCGTCTCGGTCGGAACCCCGCCCGACCTCGCGACCTCGATGCTGGTGCCGTGGCTCCGGACCGCGCTTCAGGCCAACGCCGCCGACCTCGTGGTGACACCCCAAGGCTACCGGGTCTACGCGCTCGCGAGCGCGGCGAGCGCCGCCGCTGCCTTGCCGACGCTCGCGCCGCCGCCGCAGGCCGAATCGCAGTTCGTCCACGCCTATGCGCTTGAGCGCGACGGGCGCGATGCCGAAGCGGCGCCGGTTTACGCCGCCCTCGCCGCCAACTTCCCGGGCTCGGCGCTCGCGACCATGGCCGGCGAGCGCCTGGCCGCGCTCAACCGGCGCCTCGATGCGCCACGACGCGAGACCCAATTGCCGGCGCAGACCTCGATGGTCAGCGCCTACCTCTGCTCGCGCCAGGGCTACTACCCGAACCAGTCCAAATGGTGCGGGTTCGTGCGCGGCGAGGACGGCGATGCGCTCCGGGTCGAGGTGCGCGAGATCACCTACAACGGCCTGTTCGCGATCGGCTTCCGTGCCACCACCTGCACCGGCGACGAGTTCATCGGCCCGACCTCGCACGGCAAGCTCGTGACGGTGCCGCGCAACTGCCTGGAGGCGCGCTGGTAGCGGGCTTGGTCTGGCCCCGATTTTTCGCTACTCTGCTCTTTGGTTGCTTTGCGGACCTGTATTTTTATTAACTAATTCAAGAGCTTAGCTATGCGTCATGCCTTCGTCTTCATGCGCCATGCCATCGTCTTATGGAGCGCCGGTGCGCTTGCGGCGGTCGCTCTTGCGAGCAGCACGGTAGCGGCCGGATCGATCGCGGTCGATAGCACGACCGGGCGCACCAATTACCTGGCCAGCCTCGACACGATCGTGAGCAACCTCCGCAGTCTGTCGCAGACTTACCTCAGTCGCGGCGTCACCGGCTTCACCGGAATCGAGCTCACCTACGATCCCAGCCTCGACCAATCGCTGATGTACGGAACCAAGGGCTTCACCCAGGCCGACGCCGACTGGGCGCGCGCAAACTTGCGCATCTACGACGTCTACCGCCAGCTCGGCGGCAACGAGATCAACCTGAAGCAGCAGTACCGCCGCTCCGGCAATCAGTTCTACGTCGGGCTCGACGGCTCGGGCGGTCAGTGGTTCGGGACGCTTGCCGACGCGCAGGGCTACATGTTCAAGCTCCTGGTCGGACAGAGCGCCGAGATCCCGAAGGCGGTCAAGGCCGCGCTGCTCGCCGCCAATTCGAACGATCTCGCGACCGTGGTCGCGCGCGCCCGCGATGCCATGCTCGACGGCCGCGGCGTCGCTGCG